>VGEV01000019.1 GCA_016869175.1 Alphaproteobacteria bacterium | reverse complement strand
ATGGGCTCACTGCGCCGCTCACTGCATCGACACGCCACCGCAGACCAAATAGACCCCGCCACAGCACCCAATCCGCAGGCTGGGCCGCAGGCCATGCCCTCATCGGCGATGCTTCGTCGTCAATGATGGGGTTCTTCGAGGTGTCCGCTGGATTTACGGCGGCTTTGGGCGGGCATCGGCGGCGGCTGCGCCCAACGGCCCGGCCGGCCGCGGCCGGCCAGCGCCACGGTCAGCAAGGTCTGGCCGACCAGCGCTGCCGCCGGCATGTCGGTCTGCTTGCAGCCGGCCTCGGCCTCGTCCAGCCGGCGCATGGCTTCCGCCAGCCGACCGGCGGACCACGCCTGCAATTGCCGGCGCAGCGCCGGCAATTGTTTCCAGAACGGTTTGGGGCGCAGGCGTTCGAACAGCCGCTGCGGGTCGCCGCCCGGTTCCAGCTGGACCGCGTAGCCGTGCAGGCGCTGGAAATGCCGCAAAACGGCGCGCGCCACCCCGACCGGGCTGGTCCCCGACCTGAGGCAGCGCTGATAGTCCCGGTCGACCGCCGCCAGCGCGCCATCGGCCACCGCGAAGGCCAGGGCTTGCAGATCCTGTTCCAGCGCGTCGCTGATCAGGGCCTCGACATCCGCCAAGGCCAGCCGGCCGTCGCGCCCCGCATAGAGCGCGAGCTTGTCGAGCTCGGCGCGCACCAGCGCGCGATCGCCGCCGACATGCTGCAAGAGGTAGTCGATCGCCGCGTCCTCGGCGGCCACGCGCTGCTCGCCCAGAGTGCGCCGCGCGAAGCGCGCCAGCGCCTCGCCCTCATCGGCATAGCAGGGTAGGGCGACCGCGTTCGCCGCCGCCTCGAAGGCCTGTCGCAGCGCGTCCTCGCGCGCCAGGTCGCCCGCCTCGACCAGCACCAAGCTGTCCCCCGGCGCCGGCGCCGCCACGTAATCCGCGAGCAAGGTTGCCAAAGCCTTGCCGACATCCGTCAAGGCCAGGCGCAGCACCCGCCGGCCGCCGATCAGCGACAGCGCCGCGGCCTCGTCATGCAGGCGCGCGGGCGATTCGAGCAGCGCCTCGCGGCGCAGCGGCGCGACGCGGAACGGGTCGTCCAGGCCGCCGGCGACCAGCCGGGTGAGGTGGTCGGCCCGCTCGCGCGCCTGGCCGGCGTCGGGACCGAACAGCAGAACCGCCCGGATCGCCGGATCCGGGCTTGCCAGGAACGCCTCCGCCTCGCGCGGCTTCAGTTGCATGGCGCGGGCGCTCAGCCGGTCTGCTCCGGCCGTCGGGCCAGGAACAAGGAAAGCCGGGCCTTGATTTCGTCCGCCAGCTCGTGCGCCGCCCGGCGCTGCGCATCCCGCTCCGAGACGATGCTGGAATAGTCGGAGCGGATGATGTTGTAGCCAACCACGGTGCGGGCGGAGCCGACCATCGCCAGCCGCCCCTGGGCGAGCTCGATCAAGCGGAAATCCGCCACCAGGATCAGGCTGATGCGGGTGGCGCTGTCGTCCTGGCGGATGGCCAGGCCTTCCTTCCGCTCGTTGAGGCCGACTTCGAGCCGGTATCGCGGCCGTTCGGGCTGGCCGTAGGGGTTGACCTGCTCGACCAGTCGGTTGCGCAAGAGCTGTCCAGTCCGCTCCGGGATCGCCGCGACCAGCACCTCGGACAAGGCCGCCGGCACCGCGCCGGCGCGCGTCGCATAGAGCGGGCGCAGCTCGCAGGCGCCCAGCAGCAGCAGAGCGCCCAGCAGCAGCGCGGCCCGCCTACACCACAAGGTTGACGACGCGGTTCGGCACCACGACCATCTTGCGGATCGTCCGCCCGTCCAGCGCGCGCTTGATCTTGTCCTCCGCCAGCACCGCCTGGCGCAGTTCCGGTTCGCCCAGGTCGCGGGCTAGGCTCAACGTGGCGCGCAGCTTGCCGCCAACCTGCACGGCCACGGTCACCGTCTCGTCAACCAGGAGCGCGGCCTCCGGCTCCGGCCACGCACTCTCGGCCAGCAGCCGGTCATGGCCCAGCAATTGCCAAAGCTCCTCCGCCAGGTGCGGCATCATCGGGCCGGCCAGTCGCACCAGGGTTTTGACCGCTTCGCGCAAGGCCCAGGCGCCGCCGCTCGGGTCGCCGCGGAACTCGGTCAGCGCGTTGGCCAGTTCGTAGATGCGCGCCACCGCGACGTTGAAGCGGAAGCCCTCGATGTCTTCGGTGACGCGGCGGATCGCCTTGTGCGTGGCCCGCCGCAGGGCCAGCGCGGCGGGGCCGAACTCGTTGGGCTGGCTGGCGCCCGGCGCCGGCAGGCCCTCGGCGGCGGCCAGGCGCCACAGCCGCTGGGTGAAGCGCCAGGCCCCCTCCACGCCCGCCTCGGTCCATTCCAGGTCGCGTTCGGGCGGGCTGTCGGACAGCATGAACCAGCGCGCCGTATCGGCGCCATAGCGCTCGATGATGTCCTCCGGGTCGACCACGTTCTTGCGCGATTTGGACATCTTCTCGGAACGACCGATGCTGACCGGGCGGCCGGTCTCGGCATGCACCAGCGCGCCATCGGCGGCGCGCCGCGTATCGGCCGGAAACAGCCACTGGCCGGCCTCGTCGCGATAGGTGGCATGACAGACCATGCCTTGGGTGAACAGCCCGGCGAACGGCTCGGCGACGTCGAGATAGCCGCACTTCTGCATCGCACGCGTGTAGAACCGAGAATAGAGCAGATGCAGGATCGCGTGCTCGACGCCGCCGATATACTGGTCGACCGGCAGCCAGTAATCCACCGCCGCACGCTGCACCGGGGAACTTGCCTGCGGCGAGCAGAACCGCGCGAAATACCAGGAACTGTCGACAAACGTATCGAAGGTGTCGGTTTCCCGGCGCGCCGGCTTGCCGCAACTCGGGCAGGCGACGTGGCACCAGCTCGGATGGCGGTCCAAGGGGTTGCCGGGCCGGTCGAATTCCACGTCCTCCGGCAGGCTGACCGGCAGGTCGGCCTCCGGCACCGGCACCATGCCGCAGCTCGCGCAATGGATGATGGGAATGGGACAGCCCCAATAGCGCTGGCGCGACACGCCCCAGTCGCGCAAGCGCCAGTTGACCTCGCGCCGGCCGAAGCCGCCCGCCTCGGCCCGCGCCGCCACCGCCGCCTTGGCGGCGGCCACCGTCAGGCCGTCCAGGAAATCGGAATTCGCCAGCCGGCCGGGCCCGGTATAGGCCTCGGCCGCGATCCGGTAGCCGGCCGGCTCCGCCTCGGCCGGGATCACCACCGGCTTCACCGCCAAGCCGTATTTGCGGGCGAAATCCAGGTCGCGCTGGTCGTGCGCCGGGCAGCCGAAGATGGCGCCGGTGCCGTATTCCATCAGCACGAAATTGGCGACAAAGACCGGCACGGCCTCGCCGGCGCGGAACGGATGCGCCGCCTCCAGGCCGGTGTCGAAGCCCAGTTTCTCGGCGGTCTCCACATCGGCCGCGCTGGTGCCGCCCTGGCGGCAGCGCTCGACGAAGGCTGCCAGCGCCGGATTGTCGCGGGCCAGCGCCTGGGTCAGCGGGTGTTCGGCCGACAGCGCCAGGAAGCTGGCGCCAAACAGCGTGTCGGGCCGGGTGGTGAACACCTCGACCTTCTCGGGCCGGCCGCGCAGCGCGAAATCCAGCCGCAGGCCTTCGGAGCGGCCGATCCAGTTGCGCTGCATCAGGCGCACCTTGTCCGGCCAGCGCTCCAGGCCGTCCAGCGCGCCCAGCAGTTCCTCGGCATAGGCCGTGATCTTCAGGAACCATTGGGCCAGTTTGCGCCGCTCCACCGGCACGCCCGAGCGCCAGCCGCGACCGTCGATCACCTGCTCGTTGGCCAGCACGGTGTGCTCGGCCGGGTCCCAGTTGACCCAGCTTTCCTTGCGGTAGACCAGGCCGGCCTTGAGAAAATCCAGGAACATCTTCTGCTGGTGCCGATAGTAGCCGGGGTCGCAGGTCGCCAGCTCGCGGCTCCAGTCCAGCGACAGGCCCATCGACATCAACTGCCGGCGCATGTTGGCGATGTTCTCGTAGGTCCATTTCGCCGGATGCACCTTGTTTTCCAGCGCCGCGTTCTCGGCCGGCAGGCCGAAGGCATCCCAGCCCATCGGGTGCAGCACGTTGAAGCCGCGCGCCCGCTTGAAGCGGGCCACCACATCTCCCATGGTGTAATTTCTGACATGTCCCATGTGGATGCGGCCCGATGGGTACGGGAACATCTCAAGAACATAGTATTTCGGCCGGCCCGGGTCCTCGACCGCGCGGAAGGCCTCGCGCCGGCGCCAGACTTCCTGCCATTTCGCTTCGGCGAGCTTGGGATTGTACCGTGACATGGGATCCGTCTTTGCTGGCTTGCGCCGGGGCCGTGGCCCCCGCGAGGCTGGCGCCGGGGCGCTCAGCCCTGCACGGTTTCCAGGCGAAGCTGCCGGGCGCGCGTCAGGATGGCGTTCTCCAGATCGGTCGCGGTCTGCGTCGCCACCGCGGCGTCCTGCCAGTCGCTGCCGGGCCCGCGCACCTGGCGGAACACCGCCACCTTCAGGCCGTCCGAGCGAAGCTGGCGGGCGAGGATATAGACCGTCATCTTGAAGCGCTCGTTCGGCGTTTCCGACGGGCTGAACCAGTCGGTGATGATCACTCCACCGAACGGGTCGGCCGAAGCCAGCGGCATGAAGGCGATGGTGTCCAGGCTGGCCCGCCAGAGGAAGCTGTTGACGCCAAGGCCGGCGCCGCCGCTTTCGGCCGGCGCCCGGTTGCCGCCCAGGATGGACAGGCCGCCGCCGGGGCCGAACACGGAATCGACGGGCTTGTTGCTGCCCGTCGGATCGCGTCGGCCATAGCGGTGATCGGGATAGGCATACTCGGTCTTGACGTCCTGGCAGCCGGCCAGCCACAAGGCCGCTAGCGCCAGCATGCTTGCAACCGCTGTCCGTCCCGCGCGCATGGTCCCGCCCATCCAGTCGCGTCCGCCGACGCATGACCTTCATAGCGCTTGCCAAGCCGATGGGCAATGCGCCGGAGTCGCCAACGGGACGTTGCAGCCGTGCAACAGTAACCGGCTTTCCCTGTGGCGGCGGGATGGCGTTGCTTGACCGGTTGCCGTTGCTCTCTCTTAATGACGCGGGGTTAGGCATGCCCTGGGGTGTTCGCATGCCTCTGTCAGGCCACACATCTAAGGGGTTACTCATGAAGCATTTACTGTTTGGCACGACCGCGTTGGTCGCCGCGAGCATCGTGGCGGGCGGCGCCAATGCGCAGGCCAAGCCGGCCGAGAAGATCAAGCTCGGCGTGGGCGGCTACTTCCAGGCCTATTTCGTCGCCGGTGACGAGGATGACGCCGCGCCGTCAGGGGTCATCCCGGCCCAGCCGGGCTACGCGCGGCGCAGCCACGGTATCAAGCGCGAGGCGGAAGTCATCTTCAGCGGCAAGACGACGCTGGACAACGGCATCGACGTCGGCGTGAACATCCAGCTCGAGGCCGAGTCCTGCGCCGACATAATCGACGAAAGCTATATCTTCGTCGAAGGCAGCTTCGGCCGGATCGAGGCCGGCGCGATCAACTCCGCGCCCTACCGCATGCACTACGCGCCGCCGAACCCGTCGGGCAGTTCCGCCTTTGGCTTGAACTCGCCGAACATCCGCGTGCTGCAGCCCGGCACCAACCAGACGCTGGCGGTGGGCTTGCCCTCCACCTACCAGAACCTCACCTCCGACGCGGAAAAGATCAGCTACTACACGCCGCGCCTCGCTGGCTTCCAGCTGGGCATCAGCTACACGCCCGATAACTGCGAAGAAGGCGCGGTCGGCTCGTCCACCGGCAACAACTGCGGCGGCTCGTACTCGGGTTTCCAGGGCGACGAGGAAATCGGCCAGCAGACTGAGGTCTTCGAAATCGGCGTTAATTACGTCGGAAAGATCATGGCCGTCGATGTGGCAGCGTCGCTCGGCTACGGCAAAGGCAACCTGGAGAACAACATCAGAGCGGCCGCTTTTACGGCGGGAGGCGGGACGGTGATCGCCGCGGGCGCGCTTGCCGCCGGCGGGCAGTCGTTCAACCCGACCGGCGCAACCCTGGCGGCCGACTCGCTGGACGACCGCGAGGAGTACGGCATCGGCCTGAACCTGTCGTACATGGGCTTCACGATCGGCGGCGCCTATCGCTACGACAACCTGGGCACTGACAGCGGCCATCCGCTCGACGATCACAAGGTGTGGTCGGTCGCGGGCCGCTATGTTTGGGGCCCGTGGGGTATTGGCGTGCAGTACACCCACGCCGAGACCAGCTTCCGCTCCGGCAATATCCTAAACAACGCCGGCGCTGTCGCCTACACCAACGTTGGCGGCGAGGACGAGTTGGACGCGTTCGAAGTGGGCCTCACCTACCAGCTCGGGCCGGGCATCCTTCTGGCGACCGGCATTCAGTTCTGGAGTTTGGACGCCAGTAATGGCAACGTGAACCGCGTTGCGAATACCGCGACCGACGCACTCGTGGCCGAGAACGACGCGACGATCTTCTACTTCGGCACGTCGATCTCCTTCTAAGTCTCTCTCGATCGAGTAGACGGGGCGGGATCTTCCCGCCCCGTTATCTTTTGTGCTTAGGGACAGCCGCTCACCCCGCCTTCTCCCCCGCTGGGGGCGAGGGTAGGGGATTGCCCGGCCCCGTCTATGAGGCTCGGGGTATCGCCCCGCGCCCAGCCAGATCGGCCAGCACGAAAGCGACCAGCGGCGCCGGATCGGCGGCCAGCGCCGCGACACACGGCACTGGCGCGGCCAGCAGCAGATGCTCGACCAGCGCCGGATCCTGGCGCTTCGGCGTTTTCGGCAGCTCGGCCAGGGGCAAGCTCAGCGAGCCCATGCAGCCGATGCGGCCGTCGGCGGTCTCGCGCAGCTTGGCCAGCCCGCACGGTGCCCGGCAGTGCGGCCCCGCGAACCGGACATGAAAGGCCGCCAGATTGCGGAAGCGGCCCTGCAGCACTTCGGCCGGCGCCGAGCTGTAGACGGCGACGCCGGGCGTGGCGTGGAGCTTGGTCATGTGCGCGGGGCCGCTGTCCGCCAGCACCAGGTAGTCGAAGCCGGCGACGGCATCGAGCAGCGCGCCGATCGAGGCGAAGGCGTCGATCAGCTTGACCGCCTTCGGCAGCCGCGGAGCCAGTTCGCGCGCATAGAGCACGCCCTGCTGCTGGAAGCGGTTGAGGCAAAGTGTCAGTTCGCCGAAGCCCAGCAGCGGCTCGAGCAGCGCTTGCGTCGCCGCCAGCGGCAGCGTGCGCAAGGGCGACGAGGCGAGCGGCAACAGGCCGATGCGCAGGCGCCTCTGCGGCAGCGCGCGCGGCGCGGCGGCATAGCGCGGGCCGGGCGCCAGAGCGAAGGCGGCGTTCAGTTCCGCCTCCATGTCGACCGGCCACAGTTCGACGTCGCGCCGGCTTTCCAGCATGCCCAGATCGACGATCACGTCCCAGCGGCGCAACTCGCGCTCGGCGACGAACAGCGCGAACACGTCCTTCAGGCCGGCACGGAAATAGATGTCCGTCGCCGACTCGGCGCAAAACACGCCAAGCGCCTTGGGCCGGTGGCGGGCCGCGAAGGCATCGAGGAACAGCGCGGTCGACACATTGCTGCCGAGCGCCGGGCTGGGCAGCAGAAACAGCACCCGCTGTCCGGCAAAGGCATGCGTCGGCCAAACGCCGCGGGCGAGGCAGGGCAGGGTCACGTTGCCCAAGATGCGGAACCGCGCGTCGCGGCGCAGCGCGTTGTTCAGGAACGCACGCGAGGAGGTGACATGGCGCTCGCCGGCGCGGCCCTGCTGGGCGGCGCGCGGACTGGCATTGGACTGGCTGAAACGGAAATCCGCGCTCGTGCTGAACGCCGCCAGTGGCGTGCGCGAGGGTTGGCTCGGGGGCGGCGTTGCGGGCTCAGCCATGACGTTGCTTGATCGCGGTCAGGACCACGGTGGTCTCGGCGATGACGTTGTTCTGCGCGCGCATCGCCTGGGTCAACTGGGCCCGGTCGATCTCGCCGCGTTCCAGACGCTGCCGCCAGGCGTCGTCCGGCAGCAAGGAGACCGACTCGATCTCAAAGTCGATGTCCAGATGCAAACCCAGCGTGCTGTTGGCGATGCCGTTCAGGCGCCACTCGCGGTTCTTGCGCTGGCTGAACAGTTCCAGGCCCTGCGGCGTGATCGCGCGCACATGGGTGGGATCGTTGAGGAAATGATCGTGCCGGGGATGCGGCACGACGATGCGCACCTTAGCGCCATCGCGACATACCCGCCACAATTCGCGCATGATGCCCAGATAGGTTGCCGTGCATTGGCCAAGATGCTCCAGCACGTGCTTCAGCAGCACCTCCTCCGCCGCGTCATCGGGCCACGGCCAAGGCAGCTTCTCCAGATCGACGAGCTGGTCCGGCTCGGCGGCCTGCGAGCTGTCGACGTTGAGCCAGCCGGCACGCTTGTCGTGCCCGCAGCCGAGATTTAGGCGCATCGGCAGAAGCTAGCGCGGTGTCCGATCGGATGGAATCGCGATCAGCGATCCCTCTGCTTGAAGCCCACCGCGCTGTTGTCATGGTTGCAGGGCAATGGCTCCCGATCGTGTCGATCGGAAATTGCCCTAATTGCCGTGCGCGCGGCTGGCAATCGCCAGCCCGGCGATGGCGGCAAGGCCGGCCAGCCGCGCTCCCGCCAGCCGACGTGCGCCGCGGGCATCGATGCCGCCCAGCGCGATCACCGGCAGCCGCGCCTGGCGGCAGAGCGCGGCCAGCCGCAGCGGGCCAAGCGTGCGTGCGTTCGGATGGCTGGCGGTGGGAAACGCTGGCGACAGCAGCACTGCGTCGGCGCCGGCGCGTTCGGCGCGGCGCAATGCCGGCAGCGAATGCGCGGCGCAGGTCACGCGGAAGCCGCGCCGGGGCCGCCGCCAGTAGCGCGTTCTGGCTTCCGCCAGGTGCGCGCCGTCGGCGCCGGCGGCAAGCCCCGCCGGGGGCGGCCCCGCCAGCAGCAGCACCAGGCGGCGCTGGGCGGCGATGCGGCGCAATTGGCGGGTCAGGGCCAAGCGCCCGGGATCGTCGTAATGCCTGAGGATGATGCCGCTGCCGGACGGCAGGCGGCGCGCGGCGGGCAGCGGGTCGGGCAGGCGCTGGCTGTCGGTGACCAGCCACAAGTGGGGCAAACCGCGCCGCGGCGCTTTGAGGCGGCGCGCCTGCTCTGCTAGCGTTGTCACCTCAGCCGCCCAGCGAAGGATGCTTGGTCATGGCCGTTGCCGCCGAACTCGCCAGCGCTGTCGATATTGCCGCCAATCTGGCGCGCGTGCGGGCCGAGATCGCGGCCGCGGCCCGCGCCGCCGGCCGCGCGCCGGAAACCGTCACGCTGGTCGCGGTCAGCAAGACCCAGCCGGCCGAGGCGGCGCGCGGCGCGCTGGCCGCCGGCCAGCGGGTGTTCGGCGAGAACCGGGTGCAGGAAGCGGAAGCGAAATACCCGGCGCTGAAGGCGGAATGCCCCGATCTGCAATTGCACCTGATCGGCTCGTTGCAGAGCAACAAGGCGCGGGCGGCGGTGGCCCTGTTCGACGTGATCGAGACGGTCGACCGGCCGAAGCTCGCGCGCAAGCTGGCGGCCGAGATGGCGGCGCTGAACCGTTGGCCGCGCCTGTTCATCGAAGTGAACGCCGGCGGCGAAGCGCAGAAGGGCGGCGTCCTCCCGGCCGAAGCGGACGCGCTGGTGGCGCTCTGTCGCGAGGAATTGAAGTTGCCGTTGGACGGCCTCATGTGCATACCGCCGCTCGACCAGGAGCCGTCTCCGCATTTCGCGCTGCTGGCTAAGATCGCGCGGCGCAACGGCCTTGCCAAGCTGTCGATGGGCATGAGTGCCGACTATCCGGTGGCGGTGGCGCTGGGCGCGACGCATGTGCGCGTCGGCACGGCGATCTTCGGACCGCGCCGCGCGCCACTTTAGCTGGCGCGGATCTCGATTTCGCTGCCGGTGTCGGCCAGCGCCAGGACTTCGCGCAAATGCTCAGGCGCGAGCGCGACGCAGCCTTCGGTCGGGCCATAGTCGGGCCGCGCGATATGCAGGAAAATCGCCGAGCCCGCGCCCGGCAGCAGCGGCTGGTCGTTGTAGCCGATCACGGCCAGGAAGTCGTAGAGCCCGTCCGCCCGGTAAAGCGTTTCGGCCCGCGCGCGATAAGGCAACCTGACGAGCTGGTTATAGGCGCGATCGACGGGGTCGTCGCACCAGCCGTCTTCCGGCTTGATCGCGGTCAGCGGCAGGCCGGTGTCGGGCGCCGCCACGCGGTCGGCCCGATAGAGCACACGGCGCAACGCGAACCGGCCGCTCGGGGTGCGGCCGTCGCCTTCCCGCTTGTCGTGAGCGACGCCGCCGCGGCCGAGCGCGCAACGATAGCGCCGGGTGGCGAAGCTGAACCAGCCGTCGGCCGCGACCTGAAACAGCATGTCCGTGCTCCCCGGCGGGGATGTTAGCGGGCCTGCGCCGGCGAAGCGAGATTGCGCGCGTCGATATAGCCTTTGAGCTGGCGGTGCAGGTCCAAGGACGCCGCGCGGCGTTCGGCCTGCTCGGCGGCTGCTTGCGGCGTGGCCGCGGCCGGTCGATAGAGCGCCGGCGGGATGCTGCCGGGCATCGCGCCGCTGCCACCGGCGGCCTTGCCGGCGCCCGGAAAGGCGGCGAAGCCGCGCGGCTGCGCGCGGGCCGGGCTGGTTGGCGCCGACGCTGGCCAGCAGCGCGTTCATCGCTTCCGGGCTCAGCTCAGGTGGCGCCGCCTCGCTCGGTGGCCGGACCGGGCCGGCGGGCGCGCCTTCGCTGGCGGGCGGCAAGGCGGCAGCGTGGCTGTCGGCGGCGGCAGGCTCGTCCAGCATCGCCAGCATGTTGCCGGCGATGTCGCGGCCGCTTGCCTCCTTGACGAAGTTGTTCACCACCGCCGAAATCAAGCCGATCGGCCCGCCATAGAGCACGCCGCCGGCCAGCCGCGCACCCGGCGACAGCATGTCGCCCGTCACTGCCCGGTAGAGGCTGCCGATCAGCGGCAAGTGTTGCAGGGGGGTGAGCACCGCCAGCAGTTCGGCGAAGCCGCCTTGGCCGAAGAACGTGTCGGCGCCCGGACGGGGCGCGCCGGCATAGCGATCGGCCGCCAGCGAGCCTTCGCTCGGGAACAGCGCGGTGAGGCTGTCGGTTACCATCGATGCCGGCGGATGCAACCCGTGGGCCGCGAACCAGTGCATTGGAATCAAGCACTTGCCGGGGCGCGGGGCGGCAAGACTTGCCGCCTCAGAAAAGATGGCCGGCCTTGTGCCGCTTGGCCAGAAGGTAGCCCTCGTTGTGTCGGTTGGCGGGGAAATCGTGCGGCACGCGCTCCACCACCTCGATGCCCAGCGCGGTCAGGCCGGCCACCTTGTCGGGATTGTTGGTCAGTAGCCGGATGCGGGCAACCCCAAGCTGGCGCAGCATCTCCGCCGCCGGCTGGAACAGCCGTTCGTCCGCATCGAAGCCCAGCCGCAAGTTTGCCTCGATGGTATCGAAACCATCCTCCTGCAAGCGATAGGCGCGCAGCTTGTTCATCAGGCCGATGCCGCGGCCTTCCTGCGCCAGATAGAGCACGATGCCGCCCTGCGGCGCCGCCATCGCCGCCAGTGCGCCGCGCAACTGCTCGCCGCAATCGCATTTGAGCGAACCCAGCAGGTCGCCGGTGAAGCATTCGGAATGCAGCCGGACCAGAACCGGTTGTCGGCGGTCGGGCGCGCCGACCACGATCGCCAGATGCTCGATGCCGCCATCCTCGGGCCGAAAGGCCAGGATCTGGCAGTCCTCGGCGGCCTGCAGCGGCACCCGGGCGCCGGCCACCTGGCGCAGTCGCAGCGCGGCTCCCTGTTCGTAGCGAGCGATGGCGGCGGCCGTCACCGCCAGCAGATCGTGCTGCCGCGCGAAGTCCGATGGCTGGTCCGCCGGCAATCGGCCGACCAGCGCCGCCGGCAGCAGACGGGCGAGCTTGGCCAGGCCAAGCGCGGCGGTCTCCCAGGGCTCGGGCGGGCGCTTCTGCCGCTGGAACGGCCCGCGCAGTGGCGCGGCCAGATCGGTCGTGGCATCGGCCAGCGCGGCGATGCTAGCGGCGTCGAGCCAGGGCGTCAGCTCGACCAACAGGGTCGCATGCCCGCTCGGCGGAATGCGCAAGGCGGCGGCGCGGCCGGCGGTCAGGGCCAGCAGCGCCTGGCCGGTTTCGCGCGCGAACCAGGCAAGGCGCACGGGCGTCACCAATTCCGCCGCCGCCGCCAGGCCGCTGCCGGCCGGCGTCAGCAGCATGACCGGCCGGCCACGGCGGAACTCGGCGACGGCCCGCTCGACCGCGACCGGACTGTCGACGCGAGGCTCGGGCATGGCGGCGGCGGTCATGGCGCAGTCTTAGAACATTCCCGGCGGCTCGTGCCAACCGTTGGCCGCGTCCGGGTCCGGGGCCGGCCCGACGGGCGCCCGGCCGGTTCGGGACGGCCGGAAGCCACCGCACTGGAATCAAGGGGTTAAGGCGATGCCCGGCGGCCCGCGCGGCAGCGAAGGCGGTTCCATCCCGCCGTACGGCGCGCTATATGTTGGGTTGGCAGGCGGCTCGCCCGGCCGCCGGGAGAGACGTTGCCATGCCGATTGCCAAGAAGGTCCTGCTGGTCGACGATGACGAGACGCTGCGGAGCGTCTTGGGCGAACAGTTGCAGCTTGGCGGCGAATTCAGTTGCCAATACGCCGGCACCGGCTCGGCGGCGTTGCAGGCGGTCAAGCAGCAGTTGTTCGATCTCGTGATCCTGGATGTGGGTCTGCCCGATGTCGACGGCCGCGAGGTCTGCAAGATGCTGCGGCGGGCCAATGTGCGTTGCCCGATCATCATGCTGACCGCGGCGGCGGGCGAGGCCGACACCATTCTGGGTCTGGAATCGGGCGCCAACGACTACGTCGCCAAACCGTTCAAGTTCGCCCTGCTGTTGGCCCGCATTCGTGCGCAATTGCGCCAGCACGAGCACAGCGAGGACGCGGTCTTCGCCATCGGCCCCTATACCTTACGGCCCAGCGCCAAGCTGCTGCTGAACACCGAGAAGAATCGCAAGGTGCGGTTGACCGAGAAGGAAACGGCGATCCTGAAATACCTGTACCGCGCCGGCGACAAGCCGGTTTCGCGGGAAACCCTGCTGGTCGAGGTCTGGGGCTACAATGCCGGCGTCACCACGCACACGTTGGAAACCCATATCTACCGCTTGCGACAGAAGATCGAACGCGATCCATCCAATTCCGAACTGTTAATCACCGAACCCGGCGGCTATCGCCTTGTGCCCTGAGCGCGCCGGGGCGGCATGATGTCGGGCGACACGCCCGAATTCTCCGTGCGTTTCTGGGGCGTGCGCGGCAGCATCGCCACCGCCGACGCGGCGACGCTGCGCTATGGCGGAAACACCTCCTCGCTCGAAGTGCGCTGCGGCGCGCGCCGCGTGCTGCTGGATGCCGGCACCGGTATCCGCTATGCCGGGCTTGCCATGCTGGCCGAAGGCAAGCCGATCGACGCCGACCTGCTGCTGACCCACACCCATCTCGATCACATTGTCGGCCTGCCGTTCTTCGCGCCGTTCTTCGTGCCCGGCCATCGCTTTCGCTTGCATGCCGGCCACCTGCTGCCGGACTACACCATCCGGCAGGCGATCACCGAGCTGATGCGGGCGCCGTTCTTTCCGGTGCCACCGGAGGCATTCCGCGCCGACATCGCGTTTTGCGATTTCCGCGCCGGCGAGACGCTCGACATCTCGCCGGAAATCGTGATCCGGACCGTTGCCCTCAACCATCCCAACGGCGCCACCGGCTATCGCATCGAGTTCGCCGGCAAGTCGATCTGCTATCTGACCGATACCGAGCACGTCATCGGCCGGCCGGACGAGTCGATACTGCGGTTGATCGCCGGCACCGACATCATGATCTATGACGCGACCTACACCGACGCCGAGTTTCCCAATCACCTGCATTGGGGCCATTCCACCTGGCAGGAAGGCGCGCGGCTGGCCAATGCCGCCGGCGTCGGCACCTATGTCGTGTTTCACCACGATCCCGGGCACGACGATGCCATGCTCGACGACATCGCGGCGGAGCTGCGGCAAACGCGCCCCGGTTCCCTGCTGGCCCGCGAGGGCCTGATCCTGCGACCCTGACGGCGGCCATGCGCGCGACGCTGCGTCGCTTCGCACTGGGGCTCGCGACGCTGTTCGGTCGGCCGCGCGGCTTCTTCATTCCTTATCGCTATGCCGGGTTGCAGCCGCCGCGGCCGCTGCCGGCGGTGAGCGCGGCCGAACGCCTGTTCAAGCGCGCCGAGCCCACGATGCGCGCTCGGCTAGCCGCCGTCGAAGGCTATGGCATCGATCTCGCTGCCATCGCCGGCCCGGCGCCGGAGCCTCGCTTCGATCAGGACTGGTTCCCGACGCTGGACGCGGCCATGCTTTATACGCTGGTGCGCGAACAGCGGCCGGCGCGCATCGTCGAGGTCGGATCCGGCCATTCGACGCGCTTCCTGGTGCGCGCGGCGCGCGATGGCGGACTGACGCGCACCGCCATCGAGGCGATCGATCCCGCGCCCCGGGCCGATCTTGCCGGCCTGCCGGTGACGCTGCATCGGCGCACGCTGGGCGAGGCCGATCTGCCGCGGCTCGCCAGCCTCAGCGCCGGCGACATGCTGGTGATCGATTCAAGCCACATCCTGATGCCGGGCAGCGACGTCGATCTGCTGCTGTCTCGCCTGTTGCCGGAATTGGCGAGCGGCGTGTTCGTGCACCTGCACGATGTCTTCCTGCCCGACGATTATCCGGCGGCCTGGTGGTGGCGCGGCTACAACGAGCAGAACGCGATTCTGCCGATGCTGCTGGCCGGCAACTGGCGGGTCGAGTTCGCCAGCCATTACCTGCTCACCCGCGCTGGCGAGGCAGTGCAGCGTTCGGTGGTGGCGCGGCTGCCGGCCAAGCCGGGCGCGCACGCCGCCAGCCTGTGGTTGCGCAAGACCTGAGAGCGTGGCGTAGACTGCGCGGAGCAGCCAGGGAGAGGTGAGGATGCGTTGGTCGACACTTGCCGCGGCAGGTCTGTTGGCGCTGCTGCTTGGACTGTCGCCCGGCCGCGCCGCGCAGGAAGATGCGCTGGCATTCGGCCCGTTCCACGCGCTGGTGATCGGCAACAACGATTACCAGCATCTGTCCAAGCTGAAGACCGCCGTAGCCGATGCCGAGGCGACCGCGCGACTGCTCGGCGAACGCTACGGCTTCAAGGTCAAGCTGCTGACCAACGCCACGCGCGAGCAGATCCTGGGCGAGCTGAACCGCCTGCGCGCGGAGCTCACGGCGGAAGACAACCTGCTGATCTATTACGCCGGGCACGGCACCATCGACCGGCAGACCAATACCGGCTTCTGGGTGCCGGTCGATTCGGCCGAGGACGACGACCTGAAATGGATCGCCACCGAGGACCTGTCGCGCCGGGTCAAGGCGATGGCCGCCAAGCATGTGCTGGTGGTGGCAGATAGCTGCTAGTCGGGCGCGCTGGTGCGCGACGCCAACGTGCAGCCCAAGACCGGCGGCGAGCGCACGGAATGGCTGCGACGGATGACGCAGAGGCGGGCGCGGACGGCGATGGTCTCGGGCGGCCTGGAGCCGGTCACCGACCAGGGCGCCGGCGGCCATTCGGTGTTCGCCAATGCCTTTCTGGGCGCGCTCAGCGAGAACGACGAGCTGCTGGAGGCGGCTGGCCTGTTCCAGCGGCTGCGACAGAAGGTCGTGCTGAACGCCGAACAGACGCCGCAATACGCCGACATCTGCCTGGCCGACCACGAAGGCGGCGACTTCATCTTCGTGCCCAAGGGCACAGTGGTCGCCGCTGCCGCGCCAGCGCCCACCGGCGCCGGCGAGACGCGGGCACCCTCGCGGCCGGCGGCGGCCCCGGCGCCCGTGCTGCGCGTGCCGTTGCCGGGCGACGTCGGCGCCACCTTCCGCGACTGCGCCGAATGCCCGGAAATGGTGGTGGTGCCGGCCGGCAAGTTCACCATGGGCGGCCCGAAGCGGCCGAACCAGAGCGCCACGTTCGAGGCGCCGGAACGCGAGGTGACGATCGACAAGCGCCTGGCCATCGGCCGCTGCGAGGTGACGCGCTCGGAATACGCCGCCTTCGTCGCCGCCACCAAGCGGCCGGTGGCGGGCGGCTGCAAGCGCTATGTGCGGCCCGAATATGCCAGCAACGAGTCCATGCACTGGCGCAACCCGGGCTACGAGCAGGAAGCGGATGAACCGGCCGCCTGCATTGCCTGGGAGAGCGCCAAGGCCTATGTCGCCTAGCTGGCCGAGAAGACCGGCCATCCCTATCGGCTGCCGAGCGAGGCCGAATGGGAATATGTCGCGCGCGCCGGCAGCAAGGAGCAGCGGCCGTTCGGCATGGTCGCGGAGGCGCTCTGCCAGCATGCCAACGCGCACGACCAGGCCAGCTACGAGGCGGCCGATTTCGACTGGCTGCCGGCCGAGTGCAACGACGGCTTTTCCTGGACGGCGCCGGTCGCCAGCTATCCGGTGAACGCCTTCGGGGTCTTCAACCTGCTGGGCAACGTGGCGGAATGGGTGGAGGACTGCTGGAACCCCAATTACGTCGGCGCGCCGCGCACCGGCCGGCCGCGGGTGACCGGCGATTGCACCAGGCACGTCGCCCGCGGCGGCTCGTGGGCGCACTCACCGGAAACGGTGACGGTGCTGGAACGCGAGGTGGGCGGGCCGTTCGACTACCAGGGTTTCCGCGTGGCGCTCAGCTTGCCGGATTGATGTTCCGATAGAGCCAGCGCGAACCCGCGATCGCCAGCCCGGCGCCGGCCAGTTGCGCCAGGACGAAGCCCGGCGCGTCGGCGGGACGAATGCCGGCGAAGCTGTCGGAAAAGGCGCGGGCCAGCGTGACCGCCGGGTTGGCGAACGAGGTGGAGGCGGTGAACCAGTAGGCGGCGCCGATCCACAGCGCGACGGCATAGGGCACGGCCGCGGGCCGGTTGCGCGACACCGCGCGAATGGTCAGCAGCAGGCCGAAGGTGGCGACGAGTTCCGCCAGCCATTGCGAGGGGCCGCTGCGGATCTTGGTCGAAGCCTGCAGCAGCAGCAGGGCGAACATGGCATGCGCCAGCCAGGTGCCGCAGAGGCCGCCCGCGACCTGCGCGCCCACATAGCCCGGCACGTCCCGCCAGGGCTGTTCGCGGCAGGCCGCCATCGCCAGGCTCACGGCCGGGTTGAAATGGGCGCCCGATTGCGGCCCGAAGCTGAGAATCAGCACCGCCAGCACCGCCACCGTGGCGCCGGTATTGGCCAGCAGCGCGATGGCGTCGTTGCCGTGCGCCAGGCGCTCGGCCATGATGCCGGAGCCGACCACGGTCGCCACCAGCAGCAAGGTACCGAGATATTCCGCGCCCAGGCGCCGCGCCAGGTCGGGCGGCATGTGTCAGGCGGCGCCGGCTCAGGCCGGTGCGCAACAGCTGGGCGCGCAGCAGGCGCCGGCCGCTTCCTTGGCCTCAACCTTCGGCATGGCCGGCGCATGGTCCGGGCCATAGGTGGTGGCCTGACCATGCGTCAGGAAGGTTTCCCAGCTCACGCCCTGCGGATCCATGCTCCAGGCCTTGTCCGAGCGGGCATAGCAGCACACCGCCTGTTGCTGCTCCATGACGGCTTCGTGCGCGGCCTTCAGGCGGCCGGCCACCGCCGCCAGTTCCTCCGGCCTTTCCACCTGGATGCCCAGGTGGTCGAGCCCCGTCTCGCGGCCGGTGCGCGAGATCGCGAAATTGACCCGCGGATCGTCCAGCATCCACTTGGCGTAGTCGTCCTTCAGCACGCTCGGCGCCACGCCGAACAGCGTGGAATAGAAGCCGATCGAGCGGGCAAGATCGTCAACCGACACGTGCACGTGCAGGCGTTGCATGGCTCTCTCCTTCGCCTAGGGGTTGGCATTGGCTGCCGCAATCGCCGGCGCGGCAGCAATTCTCCGTCAGATAGCCGATCAGCGCGTTCATCTGGGCGAAGCGCGCGGCGTAGATCAGCGTCCGGCCCTGCCGGCGGAAATCGATCAGCCCGGCCTGGCGCAACAGGTTGAGATGGAAGGACAAGGTGGTTGGCGGCACCGCCAGGCGCCCGGCGATGGCGCCGGCCGGCAGGCCCTGCGGCCCCGCCTCGACCAGCAGGCGGTAGAGCGCCAGCCGGGTGTCCTGCGCCAGCGCGCCCAAGGCAGCGATCGCCTGTGTTGGTTCCATTGTTCGAATATTGTCGAACTATCGAAGCGTGTCAAGCCCCGTCGCGCCGGCGCCGCAAGGTCGTCGGGCTATTTGTAGGGATCCGCGGCGTCCCTCAGGCCGTCGCCCAGGAAGTTGAAGGCGAGCACGGTCAGGATGACCGGCGCCATCGGCAGGATCAGCCAGGGATAGACCGCCACGGCGTTGATGTTCTGCGCTTCGTTCAGAAGCACGCCCCACGAGGTGATCGGCGGCCTGAGGCCCAGCCCCAGGAAGGACAGCGCCGTCTCGCCCAGGATCATCGAGGGGATCGACAGCGTCAGGCTGGCGATGATGTGGCTCATGAAATTGGGCAGCAGATGGCGGCGGATGATGCGGCCGGGGCTGGCCCCCATCAGGCGCGCGGCGGTGGCGAAATCCTCCTCGCGCAGGGACAAGAGCTTGGAGCGCACGGCGCGCGCCAGGCCCGGCCAGTCCAGCAGGCCCAGGATCACCGTGATGCCGAAGAACACCGCCAGCGGGCTCCAGGTGACGGGCAGGGCAGCCGACAAGGCCATCCACAGCGGCAGTTCGGGGAACGAGCGGATCATCTCGATCAGCCGCTGCACCACGTTGTCGGTCCAGCCGCCGTAATAGCCGGCGAGGCCGCCCAGCGTCATGGCGATGACGAAGCTGATGGCGATGCCGACCAGGCCGACGGTCAGCGAGATGCGTCCGCCATAAATGATGCGGCTGAAGATGTCGCGGCCCAGCCGGTCGGTGCCGAGCAGGAAGACGGTGCCGTCGGTCGGCGGGCAGAACAGATGGAAACGCATCTCGACCAGACCCCAGAAGGCATAGCGGTCGCCGAGACAGAAGAAGCGCAGCGGCTGCGGCCGGCTGGGGTCCTGTTCATAGATCCAGCGCAGCGTGCGCAGTTCCAATTTGGCGGCGTAGGGATAGACAAAGGGACCGACGAAGCTGCCTTCGTGGAACAGGTGCACGCCTTGCGGCGGCGCGTAGATGTGGTCCGCGTGCCGTTTGGCCAGCGGATAGGGCGCGGCGAATTCGGCGAAGGCGACGGCGAAATAGAGAACGATCAGGAACGCCGCCGCCACCACCGCCACCTTGTGGCGGCGGAACTTCCACCACATCAGCCGGCCGGCCGAGGCGAGATAAAAGCGCTCCTGCTCGGGCGTCAGGCGCTCGACGGAATACGGATCGAACGGATCCGGGCTGACCCAGCGCGGGCTGGCGGGCGGCACCGCGTTCATCGTTGCGCTTCGGCGCCCATGCGGATGCGGGGATCGAGCACGGCCAGCGCGACATCCGACAGGAACATGCCGGCCACCGTCAGGCAGGACAGGAACAACAGGAACGAGCCGGCCAGATACTGGTCCTGGCTCTGCAACGCATGCACCAGCATCGGGCCCGAGGTCGGCAGCGACATCACCACGGCGACGATGGCGGAGCCCGAGATCATCTGCGGCAACAGGTTGCCGATATCGGCGATGAACGGGTTGAGCGCCATGCGCAAGGGATACTTGATCAAGGCCCGCCGGCGCGGCAGGCCCTTGGCGCGGGCGGTGACGACATACTGCTTCTGCAACTCGTCCAGCAGATTGGCGCGCAGCCGACGGATCATGGCGGCGGTGCCCGAGGTGCCGATCACGATGACCGGTATGGCCAGGTGCTGCATGACCGAGACAAGCTTGGCCCAGCTCCACGGCTGGCCGATATACTGCTCGTCCATCAGGCCGCCGATCGACACGCCGAAATAGCGGTTGGTCAGCCAGAGCAGGATCAGCGCCAGCAGGAAGTTGGGCGTGGCCAGGCCGAGATAGCCGACCAGCGTCATCGTGTAGTCGGACAGACTGTATTGCCGGATCGCCGTGTAGACACCGATCGGGAAGGCGACGAGATAGGTGAACAGCACGACGTGGAAATTGAGCACGAACGACAGCAGCATGCGCTCGCCGACCACCTCGTTGACCGGGCGCTGATACTCGAACGACCAGCCGAAATCGCCTTGCAGCACGCCGGAGAAGCCGTTGTCGCCCGGCCAGATGCCGAGCCAGATGGCATATTGTTCCAGGAGCGGCCGGTCGAGGCCGTATTCCTTGCGCAGAAAGTCAATCTTCTCCAGCGCCGCCGTGTCGCCTTGCGCCCGCAGCTCCTCCATCTGGTTGGACAGATAGTCGCCGGGCGGAAGCTGGATGATGATGAAGGTGATAACGCTGATCACCAGCAGCGTCGGGATCATGATCAGGAAGCGCTGGACCAGGTAGGTGAGCATCGCTTCAGCCGCGCCCGTCGAGCCAGAAGGTGTCGGGACGGTAGAGCCCGAAATGCGCACCGGGATCCCAGTTATAGACGCCCTCCTCGGGCAGATTGCGCAGATTGGTCCGCGCCGCGACCGGCTGCTTGACGCCAGAGACAATGCCGATGCTGAACGCCTGGTCGGCGTGGATCTCCAGCATCTCGTGCCAGATCCGGCGGCGCTCGGCGACGCTGCCGGCCGCAAGCCAGGCCGTCGCCAGCTCGGCCAGCCGGATCGCTTCCGGCAGGTCGGGCGCTTCGCCCTGCTTCCCGCCGGATTCGGCATACTGGCCCCATTTGGGCCATTGCAATTGCTGCTGCGAAGTCGGGGCAAGTTCCTGCGGGTTCATGTCCGGCGTGCAGAGCCCGTTTTCGTAGCCGCTCCACACCGCCATCACCGTGGCGCCCGAGAAGACACGGTTGCGGAACACTTCGCGCTGGGTTGGCTTGGCGAAGACCTTGACGCCGATCTCGGACCAGGATTCGCGCACCAATTCCAGCACGTCGGTCTGCTCGGTGTCCTCGCCGGCGGTCTCGATGACGATTTCCAGCGGCCGACCATCCGGCAGCAGCCGCGCGCCCTCGCGGTTGCGCTTGCGCAAGCCGAGTTCGTCCAGCAGCCGGTTGGCGGCGTCCGGGTCGAACCCCGCCCAGCGCGTCTGGTAGTCCGGCTTGAACAGCTGGCTGCCCGGCAGCACGGTGTTGTTGCCGGCGAGCGCCAGTCCGAAATAGAGCGAGCGGTTGATGATCGGCCGATCCACCGCCAGGCTCAGCGCGCGGCGGAAGCGCACATCGCGGATGAGCTGGCGCCAGACCGGGTCGTTGACGTTGAGATTGGGGAACAGCGCCACGTGCGCGCCCTTGGCGGTGCGCCAGAGGTGGGTGCGAAAACCGCTGCGTTCCTCGTTGTCGCGCAGGAAGGTGTAGTTGTTGAAGGCCAGGCCGCGGGCCTGCAGGTCGGTCTCGCCCGCCCCGGTCTTGGCCGGAATCAGCTTGGCGTCCGCCACGTTCATGATCACCCGGTCGAGATAGGGCAGTTGCCGGCCGGCCTCGTCCACCCGGTGGTAGAAGGGATTGCGTTCGGCGACAAACCGTGTCGCCGGCGGCGCGGTGCGGTTCGACCACGGCTGCAAGGTGGGCAGATCGGGATTGTCGAAGTCATAGAGATTGTCCAGCCGGTTATGCAGCGCGGCCCAGTTGCGCACGCGGCGCTCCTTGACCGCGCGGGCCAGCCTGTCCGGCTCGGCGAAGCGGGCATGGAACTGCTTCAGATAATGCGCGGGCCGGTAGATGAACAGCGGCGAGGCGCTGGCCTGGCGCGGCAGGAAGGACGCGTTGGGCGCCGGCCAGGTGAAGCGCACGGTGGTCGCATCCAACAGCTCGAATTGCGGCGGCTTGCCCGCGACCAGCATTTCCGGCGGCGGTCCGGCCGGCGACAGCTCCTTGTTGTTGGCGACATCCTCCCACCAATAGCGGATGTCCTCGGCGGTGAACGGCTGGCCGTCCGACCAGCGGTGGCCAGGCCTGAGGCGCAGCGTGAAGGCGCGATCCTCATGGCTCTCGAAATCGGCCAGGATGTCGGGAACCAGGTCGAACGACTCGTCATAGGCCACAAGCCGCGCGTAGCCATAGACCACCAGCATGCGCACGTCCTTGGCCCGGCCGATCAGCGTGCGCAGCTCGCCGCCATGCTGCCCCATCCCGCGCCCTTCGCCAACGAAGCGGGCCAACGCCGGGAGTTGCGGCAACCGCTCCGATACCGGCGGCAAGGCGCCAGACTCGACCTGGGCCTGCAACGAGGGAACCTCGACATAGCCGCCCGCTTCCGCCGGCACCCCGCAGGCCAGGCCCAGCAGCAGCCAGGCGGCAAGACAGCGGCGCGGTCTCACAGCCGAGCCCCTTCCTGCAGCCGCACGAAATGGCCGCCGCCCAGGTCGCGCAAGTGCGCCGGCCTGCCGTTGTTCAGGGCGAACGGTTCCGGCCAGGCGGACGGCTCGGAAGCTCGACCTTCCATCAACAGGCTGAGATTGAGCTTGTCGTGCGGATCCGCCTTTGGCACCGCCGACAGCAGGGCTTTGGTGTAGGGATGCTGCGGCTCGCGGAACAGTGCTTCCTTGGGGGCCAGCTCGACCAGCCGGCCGGCGCACATCACCGCGATGCGGTCGGCGATGTAGTCCACCACCGCCAGATTGTGCGAGATGAACAGATAGGTCAGGCCGAGCTGGTCCTGCAGGTCTTTCAGCAGGTTCAGAACCTGCGCCTGCACCGAGACGTCGAGCGCCGACACCGGCTCGTCGCAGATCAACAGATCGGGTTGCAGCGCCAGTGCCCGGGCGATGCCGATACGTTGCCGCTGGCCGCCCGAGAAACTGTGCGGATAGCGGCGCAGATAGCGCGGGTCGAGGCCAACCAGCGCCATCAGCTCACTGACCCGCTCGATCCGCTCCGCTTGGTCACCGATGCCATGGATCAGCAGCGGTTCGGCCAGCAGGTCGAACACCGTCATGCGCGGGTTCAGCGAAGAATAGGGATCCTGGAAGATGAACTGCACCTTGCGGCGATAGCGCGTCAGCTCGGCGTCGCGCAGGCCCAACACATCGACCACGCGGCCGTGGTCGTTGAACCGGATGCTGCCGCTGTCGGGTTCCATCGCCCGCATGATCATCTTCGAGGTGGTGGTCTTGCCGCAGCCCGATTCGCCGACCAGGCCCAAGCACTCGCCGCGTTCGATATGGAAGCTGACATCATCGACCGCCACGGTCTCGCGGCCGCCCGCGGCGCGGGCGAACAGGCCGCGCTTGCGCAGGCTGTAGCGTTTGCCCAGGCCGGCGACTTCCAGCAGCGGGGCGTTCTGCGTCTGGTCGGTCGGCCACGGTTCCTTCTGGCGCAGCAGGCGCCCGGCGCTGGCGGTGATCTCGCGCAACGGCGTCAGCCGTTCGCCGGGCCGCATGCCGAAGCGCGGCACCGCCCGCATCAGCGCCTTCAGATAGGCATGCTGGGGATCGTGGAAGATGGCGTCGACCGGCCCTTTTTCCATGATGCGGCCGTGATACATCACCACCACTTCGTCGGCGACGTTGGCCACCACGCCCAGATCGTGCGTGATGATCAGCACCGCCATGTTCAGTTCTTTCTGCAGGTCGGCAATCAGCTTCAGGATCTGCGCCTGGATGGTGACGTCGAGCGCGGTGGTCGGCTCGTCGGCGATCAGCAGGGCCGGCCGGCAGATCAGCGCCATGGCGATCATCGCGCGCTGGCGAAGGCCGCCCGAAAGCTCGAAGGGATAGCGGCTCAGCGCCTCTTTCGGGCTCGGGAAGCCGACCATGCGCAGCATCTCGGCGGTCAGCTCCAGGCCGCCGCGCCGATCGACCTCGCGGTGCAGGAACAGCGCCTCGGAAATCTGGTCGCCGATGGTATGCAGCGGCGACAGCGAGGTCATCGGTTCCTGGAAGATGATCGAGACCGAGCCGCCGCGCAGCTGGCGCATCGGCCGGCCGTTGGGGTCCAGCTTGACGACGTCGATCGGCGCCTGCCGCTTGCCGGGGTCGGCCAGCAGGATCTCGCCGCGCGCGATCTCCGCCGCCTCGGGCAGGATGCGCAGGATGCTCTGGCTGACCACGGTCTTGCCCGAACCGGACTCGCCGACCAGTGCGACGGTGCGGCCTTGCGGCACGACGAAGCTGATCCCGTCGACCGCCTTGACGATGCCTTCGGCAACCCGAAAGTGCACCGCCAGATCGCGAACCGTCAGGACGTCGACCATCGGGGGCCGTTGATCGACTGCTCCGGAGCCAGCGAACGCAGGTTCGTCAGTGCCGCCTCGCGCAACGGCAATTGCCGTTCGCGCGCCACCTCGAAACACCGGGCGGCAACCTGGCTGAACCCTTCCAGCGTGGATTCCAGCCTGATGGTGCCGCGCGATCCGCGCAGGTCGAGCTGCATCCAGCCCTGGCCGCGATCGCGGCGGGTGGAGAAATAGCGCAAGTCGACGCTTGACAGCTCGTTCCAGGCAATCGTCTTGGCAAGCGGGCCGTTCCAACGCAAGCCGGTCGCGCTCAGCTCGAGCCGGCCGGCGTGCCGCAAGCCGGTGCGCAGCCCGAAGGCGGCAAACACGCTCGCCAGCCCGGCCAGCGCATAGGCCAAACCGGGCACCACCTCCTCGGTCAGCAGCGGCAGCACGGTCAATGCCAAACCGCACACGGCGCGGCCGTAGTCGGCAAGCAGGGCGCGAAACGGATAGGCATGAATCGTCACGGCGCGACACTAAACATTCGACGCGCGCTCAACCAGTGCGCTTCATCACATTGCCGCAGCATTCGCAACAGATTCTCGACGAATTCCCAACATGCCGCATCGAACTGCCGGTGGTGGCTCAGGATGCCGGTTGGCTCATCCGGATCGGCGGCGCCGGTGCGCCGCGCCGACAGGTGGCCGACCATCTGCCGCACGGCTTCCGCCCGGCCGACGAAGCCGCGATGGCCCGTCCAGGCCACCGGATCGACATGGCAGTTGCTCTCGGTCAGGCCCGGGGCCGGGCTCGGCTTGGCCCGCCCCCGGTAGCGCGACAGGCCGACCATGCCGGCATTCTTGAGGAACGGCAGCAGATCGTCGCCGATGCGGTTCCAGGGCGGCACGAATACCGGCAGGAAACGTTCGCCGAACTGGGCCAACAGCTGGGCACGGCCCAGGGCCACGTCGCTCAGACGCTCGAACACCGGCCGGTCGGCGCCGAACTCGGCCTTGCGCCGGCCGGCTCCGGCCAGGTTGCGATGCCGCCAGCCATGCTGCAACACGACGATCTCGTCCTCCGCCGCCAGCCGTTGCGCCAGCTCGGGCTCCGTCACCGCCGGAATGGCCGCCAAAGCCAGCGGCAGCGACAAGCTTGCCCGCAGCGCCAGCAGCCGCTCCAAGGCCGGCTCCAGCGGCCCGGCATCGTCATCGCGCCACCAGAAGGTGGCGATCCGGCCGGCCTGGCGCCAGAGCGCCAGTTCCTGGGCCAGCCCCTGCCAGACGGGGCTCATGGCTGGCACCGAGCCGCCAGCCACTCGCCCAGCAATTGCGCCGAGCGGCCGGCGCCATCGGTCTTGAGCCCGGCCCGGTCGAGCGGCGGCAGGGCATTGGCACGGTCGGCGGCCGCGGCGATGCTGGCGGCGTCCAGGGCGGCCTCCTCCACCACCTGCAAGGACGAACGCGCCGCCAGCAGGCGGGCGCGCAGGGTCTGCTCGGTCTCCAGCCCGCCGGCATAGGGCACGACGACCGCTCGGCAGCCGGCCCGCATCGCCTCCATCAGCGTGTTGTAGCCGGCCTGGCTGATCGACAGATGACAATGCATCAACAGGCTGGGAAAATCGCCACGGGCCCGCTCCACCAGTACTCCCGGCGGCGCCATCGCGCTGAGGTCGGCAAATTCGCCATCGCTCATGCGCAAGCCGGCCAGCACCCGCCAGGGCCGCGTGCGCAGGCCGCTCATGGCGCGGCCGGCCATTGCAGCCTGCAACAGCTTGAGCCCGACCGCGCCGCCGCCGGAGGAGACCAGCACCTCGCCCTGGCCATCGCCGCCGGCGCCGCGCTCGCCGCTCTCGTCGACCACGTAGCCCGTGTAGTGCAGCTTGTCGGCGATGCGCCGGGCATGCGGGAAGGTCCGGTCGAGGGCGATAAATGCCGAATCGCCGTGCACCAGGACGCGATCGAAATGGCGTTCGACCAGCGCCAGGATCTCGTCGTTGCGCGCGGGCTTGGGCTGCGCCACCAGGATGTCGCGCACCGAGGAGACGATCAGCGGCCGCGGCCGGCTCGCCCTTGCCGCCTCGATTAGCGGCAGCAGTTCGAAACGCATCTGCCGCCGGCCGAACGGGAACAGCTCGAAAAGCAACAGGTCGGGCCTGACCCGCCGCCAGGTCTCCAGCAACAGGTCGCGCCGGCGGTTGCGCCAGGCCTCGTCGATCGGCAGGTCGTTCTCGTCCACCAGTTCCTTGAAGTAGAGGTCGACCGCGCGCGTCGCCGGAAGCTGCACCAATTCGGCGCCGGCCAGGTCCAGGTTGGGGATCTCGTGCCCGCCGGAGACGAAGGTGACCTCCAGACCGGCGCGGCGCATCGCCCGGGTCAGCGTGGCGCCGCGCCGCTGGTGCCCGATGCCCAGCAGATGCTGCACATAGAACAGCACGCGCCCTGCCATCAGGTCGCTCTCTCAGCAAGCGGCAGGTTGAACCGCAAAGGCCGGGGCGCGCCGCCGGCTTCCAGCCAGAAGAGCTGCAGGCAATCCCAGTCGAGCCGGACGGGCGGCTTGCCCAGCAGCGGCCAGTCGCAGGCCAGCGTCAGCATCACTCGGATCGGGGTCTTGTGGGTGACCGCCACATGCCAGCCGCCGGCGGCGCTCAGCTCCGCCAGCCAGGGCCTGAGGCGCCCATCGCGCAATTGCCGGGGGCTCTCGCCGCCGGGGGGTTGAAAATCCAAGCCGCGCGCTTCGTTCGCGGCCATGGCGGCGTCCGGGTCGCGGCGCAGGTCGACGAGGCGGCGGCCCTCGAAGGCGCCGAAATCGAGTTCGACAAGGCGCGGTTCGAGCCGCAGCGGGGCGCCGCCGAGCAGCCCCGCCGTCTCGGCCGCGCGGCGCAGCGGGCTGACATGCCAGCAGGCGCCGGCCAGACACCGGGGCAGGCAGCGCTCGGCCAAGGCCAGGCGCGCGGCGGCCAGCAGCGGTGGGTCAGCGCGGCCCTGCAGACGTCCGGCCGCGTTCCATTCCGTGGCGCCATGGCGCAGCAATGCCAGAAGGGTCATCGGCGCAGCCCGCGCAGGGCGTCGTCCAGGATCGCCGCCGCTCGCCCCGAATGGCGTTCGTTCAACGCGAAGTCCCGCGCGCGCGCGCCAAGGCGGCGCCTGAGGCCATTGTCGGTCGCCAGCCGGCGGATGGCGTCGGCAAAGGCGGCATCGTCGCCAGGGGCTGTGAGCAGGCCGGTTTCCTCCGCCAGCACGACCTCTGGCACGCCGCGTTCCGCCCCCGCCACCACCGGCAGCCCGGCCGCCTGCGCTTCCAGATAGGCCATGCCGTAGGCCTCGCCGACGCCGGGCCAGACATAGATATCGGCGGCCGCGTAGCATTCGGCCAAGGCCGGCGCAGCTTGCTGCCCAAGGAACGTCACGCGGCCCGCCAGGTCGGCGGAAAACAGCGCCCGCACCGCCGCCTCCGCCGGTCCGCCGCCGACCGCCAGCAGGCGCCAGTCGAGGCCGCCAAGCCGGCCGAGCGCAGCCGCCAACCGGGCGTATGAGGCCAGCTTGTCGCCGGTGCGCAGCATGGCGACCGCCAGCAGCCATACCGCCGCTTCCGGCAGGCCGAAGCGTCGGGCCAAGGCCGCACGGGCGCCGCCGCGCGGCGGCAGAGGCGCCGGCGGCCCGTCCAGGAACGGCGGCAAGGCCAGCAGTCGACGCGGTGGCTGAACCAGCGGCGCCACGCAGCGCGCATCGAGCCGGGTGAGGCAGAATATGGCATCCGCGCTGCGCAACGCCGCCTCGGCCGCGCGGTGGCCCAAATCCCAGGGACCGCCGGCGCGCTTGGGCGCGAACGACGCCTCGGCGACCAGATAGGGAATGTTCAAGCCGCCGGTCACGGCCGGGCCGAGCCAATCGGGCGCCTTGTAGTGCAGATGATAGGTGAACCAGGCCGCCGGCGGGTCAGGCTGCAGGCGATAGGCCGCCAAGAGCCGCGCCGCTTCGAGCGCGCCCTGCTGTCGCAGCGCCGCCTGGCATTCGGGCGTGGCGGAGAAGCCGCGGAACTGGGAAGCCAACATCGGCTGGTGCCCGGCCATGGCGAGCGCCTGCCAGAGCAGCCGCGCCATGCGCCGGTCGCCCGACGGCACCGGATGGTGGGGCGACTTCATCGGGGCGTAGAACGCGATGCGCATGCCCTGGCGTCCCGATTGCGAAGCTCGCAAGTCCATGCGGCCACTCTCATGCCCACTTCGCAATCAACGGGACACGCGCAATCCCATGATTGTCGTGTGGCGGTGGATGTGAGGTTCCTCGCCGCGTCGACCGCCAAGAGCGGAGGAACGGCACATCCGCCACATTCGCGGTTCGATGCCGACGCTTGGCGCGCAAGCGGCGGTCGAACGGAACCACCGACCCATCGATGCGGTCGATCGACCGGCCAAACGGATGGATAGCATCCGTTTCGGCCGCGCCACTAGGCGCTGACCCGGTCACGCCGAGCGACCGGCGGCGGCAGGCCGAAACGGGCGGCGAGTTCGCCAATCAGCCGGGCCTGGTCGAAACGTTCGACGACGCGCGCCTGGCCGGCCAGGCCCAGCCGTGCCCGCAACGCCGGCTGGGCAAGCAGACGCGCCATTGCCTGGGCCAGGGCCGCCGGCTGCCCGGCCGGCACCAGCACGCCTGTCACCTCCGGCTCGATCAGTTCCGGAATGGCCGAGACGGCGGTCGCCAGGCAGGCGAGCCCCTGGCTCTGCGCCTCCAGCAGCACGTTCGGCAAGCCGTCGCGGTCGCCATCCGGCGCGATCCGGCTGGCCAGCACGAACAGGTCGGCCTGCCGGTAGTGGCCCAGCACTTCGTCCTGCGTGCCGTTGCCGCGCCAGTCGATGCGTGCCGCGAGGCCGAGCCGATCCGCGAGCCGGCGCAGGCGTTTGAGGCGCGGCCCGCCGCCGACCTGCGTCAGCCGCCAGTGCACCGTCGGCGGCAATTGGGCGAGCGCCGTCAGCAGATCCTCGTAGCCCTTTTTCGGCACGGCCCGGGCGACGGTCAGCAGCCGGACCGGCTCCCCCGGATCGCTGCCGTCGCGCGCCGCCGGCGGCGGCCGACCCGGCGCAAACCGGTCGAGGTCGAGGCCGTGATAGCTGAGGGTGACGGTCGGCCGGCGGTTCGCCTCCGGGGCCAAGGTCGCCAGGCGTGCCAGCGCCGCGGCGCTGCAGGTCGCCAGCCAGCGGCAGTCGGCCAACTTCTCGCGGAGCTCCCAATCGGGCGTGGTCCAGACGTCCTTGGCATGCGCCGAACCGCTCCAGGCCAGCCCGGTCAGCAGCGCCGCGTAGCGGGTGACGGAGGCCGGGGTGTGCAGAAAATGCGCGTGCAGATGGCCGATCTCCGGGCTCAGCTCGTCGGCCAGGACCAGTGCCTGCGCGAACCGCCGGCCGCGATTGGGGCTGGGATCGCGCCGCCAATCCTTAAGCCATTGACGCCGCGCGGCCGGATAGCGCGGATTGCGCCGCTGCCGCCACCAGGCACCCAGCACGCGCAGCGGCTCGCGATAGAGATATTCCGGCAGATAGAGCACCGACGCCCGGATCGCGGCGTGCACCGGATGGCGCTTGCGCTCGGTCGGACGGCGCAGCGAGACGATGCGGATATCCAGGCCCCGCCGTTCCAGCGCCAGGATTTCCTGCGCGATGAAGCTCTCCGACAGTCGCGGATAGCCCTTGAGCACGAACGCGACGGCGCCCGCTGTCCTATTTGCCATCGACCAGCGCGAGCCGGCCGGCGACCCTGCCCTCGGTTTCGGCTGGCACGGCCACCGCGCCCAGCCACGGCTCGACCAGTCGGTTGACGTTGTGCAGGCCCTCCAACAGCCCGGGAATGACCACATCCGAGGGCTTGCTCTGGAACGGCAGCAGGCGCAAGGCCGCGGCCATGACGCCAGCATCCAACGTCCCGTCGTCTTCCAGCATGCGCGCGAGCCCCAATTCCTGCGCCCGGGCGGTGCGGAGATACTGCTCCATGCGCGGCCGGGTGCGCGGGACCATGATGGCCGGCTTGTTCAGGCTCAGGATCTCGCAGAAGGTGTTGTAGCCGCCCATCGCCACCACGCCCGCGGCGTTGGCTTCCAATTCCTCGATCTGGGCATCGAAGGTGATCGCCGCGACGTTGTTCAGCCGTTCCGTCCGCCGCATGAACTCGGCCTGCTTTTCGGGCCGCATGAACGGGCCCAGCACCAGCAGCGCCGGATACGGCATGCGCGGCTGCGCCTCGTAGGCGCGCAACACCCACTCGATCAGCCGCTCGCCGTCGCCGCCGCCGCCCGGCGTTACCAGGATGTAGGGCCGCTGGGTCAGGTCCGGCAGGCGGTGGCGCGCCCGCGGCACCGGCAGCGTGCGATGCAAGTAGCCGGTGTAGACGATCTTGTTGCGCACCATCTTGGGCACCGCCAAGCCGTCCAGCGGATCGCAGACCTGCGGCAGGCCGTAGACCCAGATTTCATCATAGAGCGACCGCAAGGCGGGCATCACATTCTTGCGCCGCCATTCCGGCGCGAGACTCTTGGGCTCGTCCATCACGTCGCGCAGACCCAGCACCAACCGGGCGCCGCGCTGCTTCAACTGCTGCAAGGTCCGATGCACCTCGCCGCGCAGGCCAAGCGGCTCCTTGTCGACGATGAACACGTCGGGCGCGAAGACCTCGGCCGTCTGCTCGATGATGTGGGCGCGCAAGGCCAACGTCTGTTCGATGCCGATATGCAACGACAGCGAGGTGTACTCGCCGTTGCGCAGCTTGATGACGCCCGGCACGCGCACGAAATCCACCCGGCTGCGGAAGTCGAAACTGCCGATGATCGGCGACCCGGACAGAATCAGCACCGACAGGTTGCGATAGCGTTCCACCAGGCTATGCGCGATCGTCCGGCAGCGGCGCAGGTGACCAAGCCCGAAAGAATCGTGACTGTAGATCAGGATGCGGGATCCGCCGGCTGCCTCGCTCACGCTACCGTCCCCTTTCTTGTTGCCGGCACTATCGCACGCCGCCGCGGCCGGCCGGAACCGCAAAACGGCTATCGTCTCGCTAGTGGTTCGATGCCGACGCTTGGTTCCCAAGCGTTGGTTGAATCGAACCACCAACCCATTGATGCAGTGGATCGACCGCCCAAACGGATGGGGCGCATCCGTTTGAGCCGATCCACTAGCCCGCCGCTATCGTTCGGCCAGTCGCGCGGCCGGCGTTTACCCTTGTCTGGGTTGCGGTTAAGCTTTGCTGAATCGCGGTCGCGGCTGGAGCTGGTCTGAGTGGAACGCTCGCTTTTCAGGTATATCACCCGCTTCAGCCTGAGAGATCAGGTGATCCTGACGTTAATGGCCGCCGCTTCGTTTCCATTTCTCTACTTTTCTTATGATGTTCCTAAGACAATCGTCAACCAGGCCATCGCTCCCAAGCAGCCGTTTCGAAGTATGGATATCGGATTTGGAATAGTATTGGAGCAATATTCGTATCTTTTCTTCATGTGCGGCGTATTCTTGGCACTGGTGTTGATCAATCAGGGATTCAAATACTGTATCAATGTGTACAAGGGCCGCACGGCCGAGCGCATGCTGCGGCGCATGCGCTTCGAATTGTACGGCCGCGTGCTGCGCTTCCCGCTGCCCACCTTCCGCCACATGAGCCAGGGCGAGATCATCCCGATGGTGGTGGGCGAAGTGGAGCCGCTTGGCGGCTTTGTCGGCGAAGCTTTCGCCCTGCCGGCATTCCAGGGCGGCACGCTGCTGACCATCCTGGGCTTCCTGGTCTGGCAGGACTGGCGCATGGCGGTGGCCGCGGTCATGCTCTATCCCTTCCAGTTCTGGCTCATTCCCAAGATCCAGCGCCGGATTCGCATGCTCTCCAAGGAGCGCACCCGCCGGGTCCGCCGATTGAGCGACCGGATCGGCGAAACCGTGGCCGGCGTGCAGGAAATCCACGCGCACGATACCGCGCGCTATTTCCTGGCCGGGTTTGCCCAGCAGCTCAATGACATGTTCGAGCTGCGGTTTCGCATCTACAACCTGAAATTTCTGATCAAGCTGCTGAACAACTTCATCCAGCAGCTGGGACCATTTTTCTTTTATTCCATTGGCGGCTACCTGGTGATCAACGGCGAACTGGAGATCGGCACGCTGGTCGCGGCCATCGCGGCGCACAAGGACCTGGCGGCGCCGTGGAAGGAGCTGCTGGCCTATTACGAGATGCAGCAGGACGCGGCGGTCAAGTACGAGCAGATCGTCAGCCAGTTCGATCCCTCCGGCATGCGCGATGCCGACAGCCAGATCAAGGAACCCGACGGCCTGCCGCAGCTCGTCGGCGAACTGCAGGCCGCCAACCTGGTGCTGAAGGACGATCACGACCATCCGGTGCTGGACGGCGTGTCGATCCGCCTGCCGCTGGACAAGCATGTGGCGCTGGTCGGTCCGGCGGGCGGCGGGCGGGACGAACTGGCCCTGCTGCTGGCCCGACTGCTGGACCCCGATCGCGGCCAGATCACCGCCGGCGAACTCGAGTTCGCCAAGCTGCCGCAGGCGGTGACCGGCCGACGCATCGCCTTCGTCGGGCAGAATCCCTACATCTTCGCCGGCAGCATCGCCGACAACCTGTATTTCGGCCTGATGCACCGGCCGGTCGCGGAGCGCAAGTACCAAGGCCAGGCAGCCAACGAGCGGCGGCGCTACGTGCAGGAAGCACAGCGGTCCGGCAACGTCGATTTCGATCTCAAGGCCGACTGGATCGATCACGAGTCGGCCGGTGCCGCCGACCGCGAGGAACTGCAGGTGCAGGCGTTGCGTGTGCTCGACCTGGTGGGGATGGGCGAGGACGTCTATCAGTTCGGCTTGCGCGGCACGATCGATCCCGGCCAGCGCGGCGATTTGGCGGATGCCATGCTGCGGGCAAGGTTGCGGCTGCGCGAGCGGCTGGCCGATCCGGCGCTGGCGCCGCTGGTCGAAGCCTTCGACCGCGACCGTTTCAACGACAACGCCTCGGTCGCGGAGAATCTGCTGTTCGGCAGCCCGGTCGGCGACGCCTTCAATCTCGACCGGCTGGCCGAGCATCCCTATGTCTTGCAGGTGCTCGAGCGGGTCTCGCTGGTCGAGCCCTTCCTGCAGGCCGGCTTCCAGGTCGGCTCCACCATGGTGGAGCTGTTCTCCGGCCTGCCGCCCGACCACGAGCTGTTTCAGCAGTTCAGCTTCATCGCCGCCGACGACCTGCCGGAGACGCAAGCCCTGTTGCAGCGGGCCGACCGCAATGCCTTGGCCGGGCTTGCGCTGGAGGACCGCAAGCGGCTGATGTCGTTGCCGTTCAAGCTGGTCCAGGCGCGCCATCGGTTGGGGGTGATCGACGAGGCGCTGAAGGCCAAGATCCTGGCGGCCCGGCACGCATTCGCGGCCGAACTGCCGACCCAGCTCAAGGGCGCCATCGAGTTCTTCGACGCCCAGCGCTACAATGCGGCCGCCAACCTGCAGGACAACATCCTGTTCGGCAAAGTGGCCTATGGCCAGGCGGAAGCGCAGGAACGCGCCGGCCGGCTGTTGCGCGAGGTGATCGACGATCTGGGCCTGCGCCGGCAGGTGGCGGAAGTCGGCCTGGGCTTCCAGGTCGGCATCGCCGCCACGCGGCTGGGCAGCCAACAGCGCATCAAGCTGGCGTTGGCCCGCGCGGTCATGAAGCGGCCGGACCTGCTGGTGCTCTCCGAGGCGACGGCGGCGCTCGACCCGGCCAGCCAACAGCACTTGCTGGATGGCCTGCTGACCGAATTCGCCGGGCGCGGCGTGATCTGGTCGGCGCATCGCGCGGACATGGCCAACCGCTTCGAACTGGTGCTGGTGCTGCAGAAGGGCAAGGTGGTGGAGCAAGGCAGCTTCGCCGAGCTCAACCAGGAAAACACCAGACTCCACGCGCTGCTCAATGCGGCCTAAACTAGCGCCAAGGGGCCGGCGATGAGTCTCAACGAGGAAGTCGAACTGCTGCGCAGCATCCCGCTGTTCGCCAAGCTGGAGCTGTCCAAGCTGAAGCTGCTGGCGTTCACCAGCGAACGGCTGACCTTCGCCGAGGGGCAGAACCTGTTCCGCCAGGGCGACATGGGCGATGCCGCCTATGTCATTATCGACGGCGGCGCGGATATCATCATCGCGTCGCCAACCGGACCCCTGGTGGTGGCGCAGGTCGGCAAGAACGCCTTCATCGGCGAGATCGCCATCCTGTGCGACGTGCCGCGCACGGCCACGGTCAAGGCGACCAAACGGCTGGAGACGCTGAAGATCAGCAAGGACCTGTTCTTCCGGTTGGTGCGCGAGTTTCCCGAGATGGCGGTCGAGATCATGCGCGAACTGGCCCGCCGCGTCGACCAGATGAACGTGCAGTTGCGCGAGGCCAACGCCAAGCTGGCGCGTGCCGGCGGCTGAGCGTCGTGCGTCCGACTTGAGCCGCCTCGACAGCGCCATTCGCCGCCTGCAAGGCCAGCGCGCCTGCCTGGAACAGGCGGCCAGGCTGGTCGCCGACCTGCCCGGGCCGGTGCTGGAACTGGGCCTGGGCAACGGCCGCAGCTACGATCATCTGCGCGCCATCCTGCCGGAGCGCGAGATCTTCGCGTTCGACCGCCAGGTGGCCACGCATCCCGATTGCGTGCCGGACGCGGCGCACCTGTTCCTGGGCGAGTTCCGCGACAGCCTGCCGGCGGCGGCGCGCCGGCTGGGGGCCACGGCGGCCCTGGCGCATGCCGATTTCGGCAGTGGCGAGAGGGCCCCGACCGCCGCGCTCGCCGCCTGGTTGCCGGCGGCGTTGATCGCGCTGCTGCGAGCGGGCGCGGTCGTGGCGAGCGACCAGGCGCTGGCATTGCCGGGCCTTGAGGCAGAGCCGCTGCCGGCAGCGGTGCCGGCCGGCCGCTACCATCTCTATCGCTGGTGGCCGGCATGAAGCCGCGCAATTGTCCCGATTGGCGCCCGGCCGGCGAACCCGCCGGCGAGAATCTGGGGCTGGAACTGCTGCTGACCGAGGCGCGCGGCTTCGCCCGTGTCGCCTACCTCGCGCGGCCGGAATTCCTGAATGCCCTGGGCAGCGTGCAGGGCGGCTTCCTGGCCGCCATGTTGGATCAGGCGATGGTGGAGGCGGCGATCGCCGCCGTGCCGGCGCCGGCCGCGCTGCCGACCTTGGAGTTGAAGACGAGCTTCCTCAGGCCGGCGCCGCCGGGACGGCTGATCGGCGAAGGACAGGTGATGCATCGCAGCCGCGCGGTGATGTTTCTGGAGGGACGCATCCTCACGCCCGACGGCACGCTGTTGGCCACCGGCAGCCAGACGGCCTTGATCCGCCCACTGCCCCAATAGGCGAGTTCCCGCATGAGCGATCTGCCTTTCTATCCTGAAATCGAGCCCCACGCGGTCGGTCGCTTGGCGGTGGGCGGCGGCCACGAACTCTACTGGGAGGTTTGCGGCAATCCGGCCGGCCGGCCGGTCGTGTTCCTGCACGGCGGGCCGGGCGCCGGTGCCTCCACCACGCACCGGCGCTACTTCGATCCCAAGGCCTATCGCATCGTGCTGTTCGATCAGCGCGGCGCCGGTCGCTCGACGCCGCTCGGCAGCCTCGCCGCCAACACCACCCAGGATCTGGTGCGCGACATCGAACGCCTGCGCGAGAGCCTGGGCATCGAACGCTGGCTGGTGTTCGGCGGCTCGTGGGGCTCCACCCTGGCGCTCGCTTATGCGCAAGCGCACCCGGCAAGCTGCACCGGGTTGGTGCTGCGCGGCATCTTTCTGGGCCGCCGGTCGGAGATCGACTGGTTCCTCTACGGCATTGGCAATGTCTTTCCCGAGCACTGGCGGAAGTTCGCCGAGTTCCTGCCGCCAGCGGAACGCGCCGATCTCTTGGCCAACTACTACGACCGCCTGACGCACGCCGATCCCGCGGTGCACATGCTGGCCGCGCGCAGTTGGAGCCTCTACGAAGGCGCCTGTTCGACCCTGTTGCCCGACCCGCAGATGGCCGACCGTTTTGGCTCGGACACCGTGGCGCTCGGCATCGCCCGGATCGAGGCGCATTATTTCCGCGAGAACTGCTTCCTGGGCGAGCGGCAGTTGCTGGACGGCGTGGCAGCGATCCGCCATCTGCCAGGCGTCATCGTGCAGGGCCGCTACGACATGGTCTGTCCGATCGTCAGCGCCGACGAATTGGCCCGTGCCTGGCCGCAAGCGGATTACCGCATCGTCGCCGATGCCGGCCACTCGGCCGGCGAAGCCGGCATCCGCTCGCAACTCATCGCCGCCACCGACCGCTTCCGCAGCCTGGTCTAGCGCGGGGTCCGGGCCGACGGAACCGGCTCGACGGTCGATCCGCTCGCCCGCCAGCGCCGCCGCGCCCACAGGCCGCCGCCACCGACGAGACTGCCCCAGAGGCCCAGCAGAAGCCGTCGCGCGAGCAAGCAGCGTGGCAGCAAGATGGCGAGAGACGGCATGGCTGATCTCCGGGGGTGGGGGGTACGCCAATGGGACACCTCGAAAACCTCTGGCGTTGAGGGTCGCGGGTTGATTCTCTGACCTCTGGCGATGGCCGGAGGCGGGGATGGCGGGACAGGCTGGTTTCTTCGACACGGACGAGCGGCCGGCGTGGCTGTCGGCGGCGGGGGACCCGCTGGAGCGGCTGGCGAAGG
>VGEV01000018.1 GCA_016869175.1 Alphaproteobacteria bacterium | reverse complement strand
CCATCCCGGAGCTCTGGGACAGAATCGGCGCCATCCTCGACACCTTCTCAGCGGCCGAATGCCAGAACTTCTTCAGTCATGCCGGTTATGCGTAATCTCAAGCCAAAATGGCTCTAGCGCGGTGGGCCGCGATCCGATGGATCGCCATCAGCGATTGCCATCCGATCGGACACCGCTCTAGCGACCGCGATAACGCGGCTTGCGTTTCTCGCGGAAGGCGGCAACGCCTTCCTTAAAGTCCTCGCTGGCGAGCAGGCCGAGCGTCTCGCGCCGGGCGCGGCCGAGCCGCTCGGACGGCCCCATGGACAGCGTCTCGCGCACGAAGCGCTTCAGCATCGCCAGCACCAGGGGGGCGTTGTCGGCCAGCTTGCGGGCGTATTCCATCGCCGCCGGCATCACTTGTTCGGCCGGCACCACCTTGTTGACCATGCCCACCTCGTAGGCGCGGCGCGCCGACATCTCCTCGCCCAGCAGCATGAACTCCATGGCGATCTTGTGCGGGATGCGGGCGGCCAGCCCGGCGATGAAGCCACCGGAGATCGCCACCTTGGCCTCCGGATAGATGAAGCGGGCGCTCTCGGCCGCCACCGCCAGATCGCAATGCTGCGCCAGGATCCAGCCGCCGCCGACGCACAGACCGTTGATGGCGGCGATGATGGGCTTGTCCACGTCGATGCCGGCGCCTGGAACGAAACTCCACAATTCCGGCGGATTGCTGAGGTCGGCGCCGGCGGTGAACGCCTTCGCTCCGGCGCCGGTCAGGATCGCGACGCGCTCCTCGCCGGCGTTGAAGCGCCGCCAGGCCGCCAGCAACTCCTGTCCCAGTTCCGGCGACAGCGCGTTCAGCTTGTCCGGTCGGTTCATGGTGAGGATGGCGATGCCGTCTTTCGCCTCGTAGGTCACCAAGGACGCGCTCATGTTCCCTCCCTGATCAACGCCAGCCAGTCGTCCTCGCTGATCACCTTGACGCCAAGGGCCTCGGCGTTCTTCAGCTTGCCGCCGGCGCCGGGGCCGGCCACCACCAGGTCGGTCTTGCGCGAAACCGAACCGGCGACCTTGACGCCCAACGCCTCCGCCCGCGCCTTGGCTTCCTCGCGCGTCATGCGTTCCAGCTTGCCGGTGAATACGACCGTCTGGCCGGCGACCGGTGAGCCGGCATCGGCAGCGGGCGCGGCATCCTCAACCGTGATTTCCGCCAGCAGTGCCGCCAGGGCTTCGCGGTTGGCCGGTGCCGCGAAGAAGGCGAGCAAGGCCGCCGCCACCTTTTCGCCGATGCCGCCCATCGCCAGCAATTCACGATAGGCCTCGCTGTCGTGGTCTTGCGCCTCGTCCATTGCCTGCCGCAAGGCCGGCAGGCCGCGGTAGCCGCGCGCCAGCAGGCGGGCGTTCGCTTGGCCGATATGCCGGATGCCGAGCGCATTCAAGAAGCGCTCGAGGGAAATGCGCCGACGCTCCTCGATCGCCAGGAAAAGATTGCGCACCGAGGTCTCGCCCCAGCCCTCGCGTTCGGCCAGCCTGGGGCCGTCCCGGCCGTCGCGCGCGGCCAGCGTGAACAGGTCGGCCGGCTGCCGCACCAGGCCGGCCGCATAGAACGCCTGCACCTGCTTCTCGCCCAGGCCCTCGATGTCGAAGGCCTCGCGCGACACGAAATGCCGCAAGCGCTCCACTGCCTGGGCCGGGCAGCCGAGACCGCCGGTGCAGCGCCTGACCGCCTCGCCGGCCTCGCGCGTGGCCGGGCTGCCGCAGGCCGGGCACCGCTCGGGGAAGGCATAGCGCTGAACGCCCTGCGGCCGCGCCTCGGCCAGCACCTCCAGCACCTGCGGGATGACGTCGCCGGCGCGCCGCACCCTGACCAGGTCGCCGACACGGATGTCCTTCTCGGCGATGTAGTCCTCGTTGTGCAGCGTGGCGTTGGTCACCACCACGCCGCCCACGGTCACCGGCTGCAACCGCGCGACCGGGGTCAGGGCACCGGTGCGCCCGACCTGCACGTCGATGCCCAGCACGCGGGTTTCCGCCAGCTCGGCCGGAAACTTGTGCGCCACCGCCCAGCGCGGCGAGCGCGATTGCGCGCCCAGCCGCTCCTGCCAGTCCAGCCGGTCGACCTTGTAGACGACGCCGTCGGCGTCGTAGGGCAGCCACGCGCGCTCGGCCTCGATGGCATGGTAACAATCCAGCATCTCCGCCAGGCCGACACAGCGCCGCGAGCGTTCGTCGCGCGGCAAGCCCCAGGCCTGGAACCGTCGCAGCATGTCCCATTGCGTTGCCGCCGGCAGCCGGCTTGCCTCGCCCCAGGCATAGGCGGCAAAGCGCAGCTTGCGTTCGGCGGTAATCGCGGCGTCGAGCTGGCGCAGCGAGCCGGCGGCGGCGTTGCGCGGGTTGGCATAGGGCGCCCGCCCGGCCGCCGCCTGCACGGCGTTCAGTTTGAGGAAAGCCTGGCGTGGCATGTAGACCTCGCCCCTCACCTCGATCACGTCCGGCACATCGTCGCCGCGAAGTCGCGCCGGCACGTCGTCGAGCGTGCGCAGATTTGCCGTAACGTCCTCGCCCCGCTCGCCGTCGCCGCGCGTGGCACCTTGCACGAATTCGCCGCCGACATAGCGCAGCGAAGCCGACAGGCCGTCCAGCTTCGGTTCCGCCACCACCGCAACCGGCACCTCGCCCGCAAGGCCCAGAAAGCGCCGCACGCGCTCCAGGAACTCGGCCACCTCATCGGCGCTGAAAGCATTGTTGAGCGACAGCATCGGCCGGGCGTGCTGCACCTCGGCGAAGCCTTCCGCCGGCCTGGCACCCACCCGCCGATTGGGGCTGTCGGGCCGGACCAGCTCCGGGTAGCGCGCTTCGATGGCATCGTTGTGCTGCTTCAGCGCGTCGTAGTCCGCATCCGAGATGGTCGGCCGCGCCTCGCGATAATAGGCGATGTCGTGCCGCGCGATCTCGAGCGCGAGCCGCGCCAATTCCGCCGCCGCCTCGGCCCGGCTCAGCGTCTCGACCGGCCTCAACCCTGGCCCGCCTGCAGCAGGCTGCGCGCGGCGGCGCGGGCGGCGGGCGTGACCTCGGCTCCCGCCAGCATGCGCGCGATCTCCTCGCGCCGTTCGCTGACGCCGAGCAGCCGCGCCTGGGTGCGCGCCTCCTCGCCGATCTGTTCCTTGGCGATCAACCAATGGTGCTCGGCGCGCGCCGCCACTTGCGGGGAATGCGTGACCAGCAATACCTGCGCCTCGCCGGCGAGCCTGGCGAGCCGTTCACCGACCGCGTCCGCAACGGCGCCACCCACGCCTTGATCCACCTCGTCGAAGATCAGCGTGGTCGCCGCGCGCGTGCCGGCCAACGCCACCTTCAGCGCCAGCATGAAGCGCGACAACTCACCGCCCGAGGCGATGCGGTTGAGCGGACCCAGCGCCGCGCCCTGGTTGGTCGCCACCTGGAAGGCGACCCGTTCACCACCCTCGCCCGACCATTCGGACCGCGGCAATGACTGCAACACCGTGGCGAAGCGCGCGCGCTCCAATTTCAACGGCGGCAACTCGGCGGCGACCAGGGCGTCGATCCGCGTCGCGGCGGCGGCCCGCGCGCCGCCCAGCACCGCCACCGCCCGGGCGAACGCCGCCTCGGCTTCGCTCGCTGCCTTGCGCAACGCCTTGAGGTCCGCTTCGCCACTGTCGATCCGCCGCAGACGGGCCGCCATCTCCTCCCGCAAGTCCGCCAAGCCGTCCGCCGGCACCCGATGCTTGCGCGCCGCTTCGCGCAAACTGAACAGCCGATCCTCCAGCCGCTCCAGGCGCCCTGGATCCAGTTCGAGATCGGCCTGCGCCTGCTCGACCTGCGCCGCCGCCTCCATCGCCTCGGCCCGCGCCCGCTCCACCTGGGCCAGCACGGCATCTAGACGACCCGGCGCCAGCCGCGCCGCGCGCCCCAGCGCCCGCTCGACCTGCGCCAAGCGCTGCGTCACGCCCTCGTTGGCTTCCAGTGCGCGGCCTGCTTCCGACAGTAGCTCGCCCAGCCGTGCGCCCTGTTGCATGCGCTGACGCGCTTCCGCCAACGCCGCCTCCTCGCCCAGGCGCGGTTGCAGCGCATCCAGTTCCGCCACCTGGTGGCGCAAATAGTCCCCATCGCGGGCGGCGGCGGCCTGTTCCGCTTCGGCCGCCGCCACCGCCGCCACCGCCGCCGCCTGGGCGCGGTGGACCGCCTGGCACGCCTGGCGCTCGCGCCAATGGCCGCCGAACGCATCCAGCAACGCGCGGTGCCCAGCCGGGTTCATCAGGCCGCGCTCGTCATGCTGGCCATGCACCTCGACCAGCAGGTCGCCCAACTGGCGGAGCAAGCCGACGCTGACCGGCTGATCATTGACATGGGCGCGGCTGCGTCCATCCGCGCCGACCTGCCGGCGAAGCACCAGTTCGGCTTCGCGCGGCAGGCCCTGCTCGTCCAGCAGGGCGAGCGCCGGGTGGGCGGCGGCCAGTTCGAACGAGGCGGCGACCACGCCGGCGGCGGCGCCCGTACGCGCCAGGCTGGCCTCTGCCCGGCCACCCAGCGCCAAGGACAACGCCTCCAACAAGATCGACTTGCCGGCCCCGGTCTCGCCCGTCAGCACGGTCAGTCCGGGGCGCAAGTCGAGCACCAGCCGGTCGATCAGGACGATGTCGCGGACCGCAAGCTGGCGCAGCATGTCGGCAGGATCACAGCACCGAACGCCACAAGCGGCTGAGCCACGATCCTTGCGCCTCCGCCGGCGCCAGGTTCTGCCCAGTCAGCAGGGCGTAGCTGTCGATGTACCACTCGCTGCCTGGAAAATTGTGGCCCAGCACCGCCGCCGCGGTGCGCGCCTCGTCGTTGACGCCCAGCGCGAGATAGGCTTCCGTCAACCGGTGCAGGGCCTCCGGCACGTGGCTGGTGGTCTGGAATTGCTCCACCACGGCCCGGAAGCGGTTGATGGCGGCGGCATACTCCTTTCGCTTGAGGTAATAGCGGCCGATCTCCATTTCCTTGCCGGCCAAGTGGTCGCGCGTCAGGTCGATCTTCAGGCGCGCATCGCGCGCATAGTCGCTGTCGGGGAACCGATCGACCACTTGCTGCAGGGCGGTCAGCGCCTGACGAGTGACCCGCTGGTCGCGCCCGACATCCACGATCTGCTCATAATGCGAGATCGCCACAAGATACAGCGCGTAAGATGCGTCGCGACTGCCGGGATAAAGCTGAATATAACGCTCGGCCGCCAGAATCGCCTCGTCGTAGCGGTTGGCCAGATAGTTCGAATAGGCGGCCATGAGCTGCGCCTTGCGCGACCACACGGAATAGGGATGCTGGCGCTCGACCTCCTCGAAGCCCTTAGCGGCGATCTGGTTCTGCCCGTCGAACAGCTGGTCCATGGCACGGTTGTAGAGTTCCTCGACCGGACGTTCGCGATAGGGGTCCGGAGCGCCGGCGCATCCCGCCAACGCCACCAGCAGCGCCAATGCGCAAGCCGCGCCGCGTCCGCGCGTCAACTCGCCGTTCGAAGCCATGTCAGGTATCCACACTCACCGCCGCCTTCTATATCACGATCGCGGCCGCGAGGGGGGTGGCCGAGCCGCGGCCTAACCGGCAACCGAGAGGGACGGTTCGCCGACCCATGCCGCCGGCACCGTTTCGGCCGGCACGATGGCATAGGCGCCACGGTCGGCGAACAGCTGCCGCAGCAAGCGGTTGTTCATGGCATGGCCCGAGCGCACGCAGCGCAAGCGGGCCTGCATCGGCGCCCCGGCGAGATAGAGATCGCCGATCGCGTCGAGCACTTTGTGCCGCACGAACTCGTCATCGTAGCGCAGGCCGTTTTCGTTCAGGATTCGATGGTCGGCGCTGACCACCACGGCGTTGTCGAGCGAGCCGCCGCGGGCCAGGCCCATCGACCAAAGCTGCTGCACGTCGCGCTCGAAGCCGAACGTGCGGGCTGCGGCCAGTTCGCGCTTGAAACTATCCGGGCGGAGCTCGAAACGGCCCTGCTTGTGCTTCACCGCCGGGCTGTCGAACTCGATCTCGAACTCCACGGCAAAACCATCATGAGGCAGCAACTCGCAGCGCCGCTCGCCATCGACGATCTGCACCCGTTTCAGCACCTTGAGCGAACGTCTCGCCGCCGCCTGCTGCACGATTCCGGCGCATTCCAGCAGGAACACGAACGGCGCGGCCGAGCCGTCCATGGCCGGCACTTCCGGCCCGTCCAACTCGACTACCGCGTTGTCGATGCCAAGACCGGCCAGGGCAGCCATCAGGTGTTCGACCGTCGCGACCTTGGCGCCGAAGCGATTGGCCAGCGTCGTGCACATCCGCGTGTCGCAGACATGATCGTAGCGCGCCGGAATCTCCGCCTCGTCTTCCGGCAGGTCGGTGCGACGGAAGCGAATACCGTGCTCGACCGGGGCCGGTCGCAGCACCAGGGTCACCGGCTGGCCCGAATGAAGGCCGATGCCGGTGCACTCCACCGCTTCCCGCAGCGTGCGCTGCCGCAAACTATGCCCAGTCCAGTGCATTCCACCCGACCCGTGGCCGTCGCGGCGGCGCAAGTCGCTCGCGCCCACGATCCGCCGGCCCAGCCCCGACCCACTCACCCTCAGCTAGCAATCCGAGCGGCCGGGAACAACTCAAGACATGTTACAGGCTGTGTGTCGCCCTTCGATCGCCCTCAATTGGCCTGGCGACGCAGGAAGGAGGGGATGTCCAGAATGTCTTCCTCAGGCTTCGGCGCCAGCAGCTTGCCATCGACGGGCGGCTGCGCCCGTCCCAAGGTTGGCGCGGCGGTCTCCTTGGCCGGGCCCAGGTCGCCGACCGCAACGGCTGCCGCAGCCGCCGGCGCCTTGTTATCGCCGCCCGACAGCATGGCCCCCGTCATGCGCCGCAACAGGCTTCCGCCGCGCCCGCGCTTGACATCCTTGGCGACCGCTTGCGACTCCGCCGTGGCGGGTGCGGCCTCCGAGTTGCGGAACAGTTCCGGCCGGCCGGCCGGCTCGCGCGGAGCGGGCGGCATGAACGGCTCGGCGCGATTTTCCGGCGCCGGCTGCGGCTTGCCCTGCAGCGGTTCGCGCTCCGGCGCGAGCGGTTTGGCCTCCGGCACACGCATCGCCGAGGCCGCCAAGCCGACCTCGGGCGCCAGGACCCGAGCGGCGGCGCCAACCACCCCGCCGCCGCTGGCGACGATCGGCCGTTCCGTCGGGCTGGCTGCCAGCAATGCCGCCGGCGGCGGTTCGGACCGGGCCTCGGTCCGCGCCACGGGATCGGGCGTCGACGCCGGGCGGGCGACCGCGTTACCACCCACGACCGTCAGCACCGGCCGCTCGGCCTGTTGCGGCTCCACGTCGATGCCGGTGGCGACCACGGAGATGCGCATCTTGCCGTTCAGTGAATCGTCCAGCGCCGAGCCGACGATGATATTGGCATCGGGATCGACCGCCTGGCGGATGCAGTTGGCCGCCTCGTCGACCTCGTGCAGGGTCAGATCCAGGCCGCCGGCGATGTTGATCAGCACGCCCTGCGCACCCTTGATCGAGACATCGTCCAACAGCGGGTTCGAGATCGCCCGCGCGGCGGCATCCAGGGCGCGGGTCGCGCCCTCGGCCTCGCCGGTGCCCATCATCGCCTTGCCCATCTCGCTCATCACCGTCTTGACGTCGGCGAAGTCGAGGTTGATCAACCCGGGCATCACCATCAGGTCGGTGATGCCGCGCACGCCCGAATGCAGCACCTCGTCGGCCATCTGGAAGGCGGCGGCGAAGGTGGTTTTCTCGTTCGCCACACGGAACAGGTTCTGGTTGGGGATGATGATCAGGGTGTCGACGTATTTCTGCAATTCCTCGATGCCGCGTTCGGCGATCTGCATGCGCCGCGTGCCCTCGAACTGGAACGGCTTGGTCACGACACCAATGGTCAGCATGCCGCTGTCACGGCAGGTCCGCGCGATCACCGGCGCCGCCCCGGTGCCCGTGCCGCCGCCCATGCCGGCGGTGATGAAGGCCATGTGCGTGCCCTGCAAGTGATCGAGGATGGTGTCGATCGTCTCCTCCGCCGCCGCGCGTCCGACCTCGGGCCGCGCGCCGCAGCCCAGGCCCTGCGTGATGGCGGCGCCGAGTTGCACCTTGCGTTCCGCGGTGCTGCCCTTCAGCGCCTGCGCATCGGTGTTGGCGACGATGAACTCCACGCCCTGCAGGCCAGAGCGGATCATGTTGTTGACCGCGTTGCCGCCGGCGCCCCCGACGCCGATCACGACGATGCGCGGCTTCAGCTCCACCGCTTCTGGGGCGCTCAACTTCAAACTCATCTCCCCCTCCTGGGTGATTCTCGCATTTTCCTCAGTATGCCCAACTATTCCGCCAAGTAACGGATAATTTCCAGGCGCGTCTCGCTGCCCTCGCATCAGAAGTTCTCCTTGAGCCAACGGCCAAACCGGCCAAACCGGCCGGAGGCCGCACGAGCCTGGGTGCGGCCCACCACGTCAAACGGCCGAGCCAAGGAATAGGCCACCAGCCCGGCCGCGGTCGCGAAAGCGGGCCCTTGCGTCGCTTCGGCCAGCCCCTGCAGACGCAACGGCCGGCCAGTGCGTGCCTGCTTGTCCAGCACGCGGGCCGCCAACTCGCGCGCGCCCGTCAACTGGCTGGCGCCGCCCGTCAGCACCAGGCGGCGACCGGCGATCCGGGCGTGACCGCTCGCCTCCAATCGCTCGCGCACCATCTCGTAGGTCTCTTCGATCCGCGGCTGGATGATGCCGACCAGCATCGAGCGGGGGACCTGTTGCACGGCGTCGGCGCCCTGTTCGCCGATCTGCGGCACCGCCAGCATTTCGCGTTCGTCGCTGGGGCTGGGTATGGCGCTGCCGTAAAGCGTCTTCAGGCGTTCGGCCTGCGCCACGGGCGTCGCCAGGCCGCGGGCAATGTCATTGGTGACGTGCTGGCCGCCCACCGGGATCACATCGGCGAAGACCAGGCTGCCGCCATAGAAGACCGAGAGGCCGGTGGTGCCGCCCCCCATGTCGAGCACGGTCACGCCCAGGTCGGTCTCGTCCTCCACAAGCGTCGCCAAGCCCGACGCATAGGCCGACAGCACACGGTCGGCAACTTCCAGATGGCAGCGTTGCACCACCAGTTCCAGATTGCGCAGCGGCCCGTCGGCAACGCTTACCAGGTTGAGCATGACGCCCAGGTTCGCGCCGAACATGCCGCGAGGGTCGCGTATGCCGCGATTGCCGTCGATGGTGAAATCGGTGGGGACGGCGTGCAGCAGCCGCCGTTCGGGCTGCGCGCCATGCGCTTGGGTCTGGTCCAGCACCCGCTGCAGGTCGGCATCGCCGATCTGATGACCGGCGATGGCGACCTCGACGCCCACGGTCTGCGCCTGGGCTTGCGCACCGGTAACGTTGACGATGACCTGCTCGACCCGCTCCTCGGCCATCCGTTCGGCGGCTTCGACCGCGTTGCGCACCGCGCTCTCGGCCAGGTCGAAGTCCACCACCGCGCCCGCCTTGATGCCGCGGCTCACCTGGTGGCCGATGCCGACCACCCGGCTGCCGCCCTGGCCATCGGGCTTGGCGACGAAGCAGCAGACCTTGGTCGTGCCGATATCGAGCGCGGCGACGAGGCTGTTGCGACCGACCGACATCGCGCGCCTCATGTGTCTTTGTCGCCGTCGCGACGCTTGCCGGCCGGCAGCCCGCGAACCACCAGCCGGTCCGGCAGCCGCAGATCGATGCGCGCGACCTCGCGATTGAGAATTTCATGCGAACGCTGCAACGCCGCCAGACGGTGCAGCGCGCCCGCCGGATCCTCCTCCGGCAGAAGCACCTCGGCGCCATTGCGCAGCTTCAGGTTCCAGCGCCGTTGGCCGACCAGCATCGCCGCCTCGACCTGGTGCGACAACTCCGGTTGCAGCTCCAGCAGGTCGACAATGACATGCGCCAGTTCGCCCGCGCGCTCCCCCACCACCAACGGCAAGGCATGGAAACGCTCCAGGCCGGCACGCTGAATCACCGCGCCGGTGCGGTCGACCAACGCCAGCCGACCATCCAACTGCCAAAGCGCGAACGGCCGCCGTTCGTGCAAGCGCACCTCGATGGTGCCCGGCAGGCGGCGGTTGACGTGGGCCTCGCCGACCCAGCCCAGGCGCAGCAGCCGCTCGCGCGCCGCCTCGAGATCGACCGCGAAGATCGAGTCGCCCGGCGCCACCGCCAGCGCCCGGCGCACGTCGTCGGCCGGGGTTTCCTGCCGGCCGACCACATAGACGTCCCGCAGCCCAAACCCGAGCGCCACCGCCGCCCGATGGCCGGCCTCACCGACTGCGCGCCCCGGTTCGTCGCCGATCGCCAGACGCCAGGCGAGCCACGCGGCCGACAGGAACAGCAAGAGCGCGCCCACCGACAGCAATCGCGGCAAGGCCCGCCGCAACCATCCCGGCCACGGCCGACGGCGCGCCGGGGCGGGCTCGGCCACCGCGAGCGGGCGGTCGGCGTGATCGACCCTCAGCGGTTGCATGCCGCGTCCTCCACCATCCAACGCACCAAGCGACGGAAATCAATGCCGCGATGCTGCGCGATCTCGGGCACCAAGCTGAGCGGCGTCATGCCGGGCTGGGTGTTGACTTCGAGCAGATAGAGTTCGCCCGGCTCGCCCGCCATGTCGTCATAGCGCAAGTCGGCCCGCGACACCCCCCGGCAACCCAGGGCGCGATGCGCCTCCAGAGCCATCCGCATGGCCTCGTCATAGACCTCGGGATGGATCGGCGCCGGCATCAGGTGCTGCGCCAGGCCTTCGGTATATTTCGCATCGTAGTCATAGAAGCCGCTATGCGGACGGATCTCGATCACGCCCAGGGCAGCGTCGCCCAGCACCGCGACCGACAATTCCCGCCCCGGGATAAAGCGTTCCACCAGCGCCCTGTCGCCAAAGCGCCAGTCGGCCGGCAGCACGGCGGCGTTGTCGCCCTGGCGCACGATGCGCACCCCGACCGTGGAGCCCTCCGCCACCGGCTTGACGACATAGGGCCTGGGTATGGGATCGCCCCGGCGCAACTCCGCCACATCGACCACCAGCCCGTCCGGGCAACGCAACCCGACGCCGGCGAAAACCTGCTTGGCGGCCGGCTTGTTCATCGCCAACGCCGAGGCGCGCACGCCGGAATGGGTGTAGGGAATGCCCAAGACCTCCAACAACCCCTGCACCGAGCCGTCCTCGCCGAAGCCGCCGTGCAGCGCGTTGAACGCCAAGTCGGGCTTGAGCGCGGACAGGACACAGGCAAGGTCGCGCCCGACATCCACGGCCTCGACTTCGAAGCCTTCCTCTTCCAGTGCCCGGCCACAGGCGCGACCGCTGGTCAGCGAGACCTCGCGCTCGTTCGACCAGCCGCCCATCAGCAACGCGATTCTTCGACTCATGGCTTCAACTCTATACTTGGCGTGCGGGCGAACTCGCCCACCCGCACCACTTCCCATTCCAGATTGACGCCGCAATGCGCCTGCACGCGCCGGCGGACTTCCTCGCCCAGGGTCTCCAGGTCGGTCGCCGTCGCCGCCCCCAGATTGACCAGGAAATTGCAATGCCGCTCGGATACCTGCGCCCGCCCGCGGGTCATGCCGCGGCAACCGGCGGCGTCGATCAGTTCCCAGGCCTTGCGGCCGGGCGGATTCTTGAACGTGCTGCCGCCGCTACGCGCCTTGACCGGCTGCGCCGTCTCGCGCGCTTCGGCGATCGCCCGCATGCGCTCGCTGATCGCCCGCGGATCGCCCGGCCGGCCAGTCAGCCGCGCTTGAACGAAGATCCAGTCAGCCGGAATTTCCGCGCTGCGATAAGCCAGCTTGAGTTCGGCCGCCTTCAGCACGTGCCGCCGACCGTGTCCGTCCAACGCCACGGCCTCGACCAACACGTCGCGCAACTCGCCGCCGAACGCACCGGCGTTGCTGCGGAAGGCGCCACCCAGCGTGCCCGGAATGCCACGAAAGAATTCCAAGCCAGCGATGCCGGCGTCACGCGCGGCGCTGGCAATCTTCACATCGAACGCGCCCGCGCCCACGGTCAGTTCGCTGCCCGACACGGCGATGCCGGTGAAGCCGGCGCCGAGCCGCAGCACCACCCCGCCAATGCCGCCATCGCGCACCAGAAGGTTGGACGCCGCGCCCATCGGCATGATCGGCAGATCGTCCGGGCGCGCCCTCAGGAAGGCGGCAAGGTCGGTCTCGTCGGCCGGCTCGAACAGCAGCTCGGCCGGCCCGCCAACGCCGAACCAGGTCAACGGCGCCAACGCCGCCTCGGCCACCAGACGGCCGCGCACCGCCGGCAGGCGCTCCATCGGGCCGCCTCGTGTGCTGGGCCGCGCCATCATCGCCCCAGCCCGCCCAGGCGGATGCGGCCGCGCAGAGCGCGCAATTCCTCCGGCAGGGCGTTCGCCCAATTGGTGATGCTGCCGGCACCCAGGCAGACGACATAGTCGCCGGCCCGCGCCATCTCGTTGACCATCGGCGCCAATTCCGCGGGCGCCTGCAACGACAGCACGCGGCGGTGGCCATGCTGACGCAGGCCGTCGACCAGGGCGTCGCGGCCGATTCCTTCGATCGGCGCCTCGCCGGCGGCATAGATGTCGGCCACTAGCACGGCGTCGGCATCGTTGAAGCAGGTGCAGAACTCCTCAAACAGGCTGGCGAGCCGGGTATACCGGTGCGGCTGCACGACCGCCAGCACCTGCCCCCGACACACGGTACGGGCCGCCTTCAGCACGGCGGCGATCTCGACCGGATGATGACCGTAATCGTCGATCACCGTGATGCCGCCCACCTCGCCGGTCTTGGTGAAGCGGCGCTTGACGCCGCTGAAGCGGGCCAGCGCCTGCCGGATGATCGCATCCTCCAGGCCCAACTCAACACCGACCGCGACCACCGCCAGGCTGTTCTGCACGTTGTGCTGTCCGAACATCGGCAACCGCAGCGCCTCGATGGCGCGCTCGCCGCCGGTCATGCGGTCGGACAGCCGCACGGTGAAGCGCGCTCCCTCGGGCGACAGGCCGACATCCACGGCCCGCACGTCGGCCTGCGGGCTGAAGCCGTAGGAGACGATGCGCCGATCCTCGATGCGGCCGATCAGCGCCTGCACCTCCGGGTGATCGATGCAGAGCGCGCCGAAGCCGTAGAACGGCAGGTTCTCGACAAACGCCTGAAAGGCGCCGCGCAGCTTGTCGAAACTGCCATAGAAGTCGAGATGTTCGGGATCGATATTGGTGACGATGGCGACCGTGGCCGGCAACTTGACGAAGCTGCCGTCGCTTTCGTCGGCCTCCACCACCATCCAATCGCCGGCACCCAGCCGGGCATTGCTGCCAAGCGCGTTCAGGATGCCGCCGATGATCGCCGTCGGATCCCAGCCCGCCGTCTCCAGCAAGGTGGCGATCATCGAGGTGGTGGTGGTCTTGCCATGCGTGCCCGCCACCGCGATGGACCATTTGAGCCGCATCAGTTCGGCCAGCATTTCCGCCCGGCGCACCACCGGCACCAGGGCCGAGCGGGCGGCCAGCACTTCCGGATTGCCGCCCTTCACCGCCGAGGAGATCACCACCACCTGGGCCTCGCCCAGATTCTCCGGCCGATGCCCGATCGCCACCGGTATGCCGAGCGCCCGCAGCCGCTTGAGATTCGCGCTATCGGCCTGGTCGCTGCCCTGCACCCGGTAGCCCAGATTGCGCATGACTTCGGCGATGCCGCTCATGCCGATGCCGCCGATACCGATGAAATGGATGGGACCGATATCGCGCGGTAACGCCCTCATGCCGCCCTCCGGGTTTCCACGACCGGGCAATCCGCCTGAGCCAACAGCCCCTCCAGCAGATCGGCCAGCACGGCCGTCGCCCGCGGCCGGCCAAAAGCCCGCGCCCGTTCGGCGCTCGCGGCGAGGCGCTGCGGCTCCGCCATCAATTCGGCCAGGCGGGTCGCAAGCGCCCGCGGTTCCAGATCCGCATCCTGCACCAGCCAAGCGCCACCCGCCGCCACCATCGCCTGGGCATTGGCGCTTTGATGGTCGTCGGCGGCGAACGGATAGGGCGCCAGGAGCGCCGGTCGGCCGATCGCCGCCAACTCCGCCACGGTGCCGGCGCCGGAGCGTGCCAGCACCAGATGTGAATCGGCGAGTCGCTCGGGCAGATCGGAAAAGAAGCTCGCGAGTTCGGCGCGAATCTCGTGCCGGGCGAGGCTGGCGGCCGTCGCCTCGCGATCCTCGGGCCGGCATTGCAGCGTCAGCGCAAGCCGTCGGCGTTGCGCGGGCAAGAGCAAGGCCAACGCCGCAGGCACCGCCTCGGACAGCATGCGCGCCCCTTGGCTGCCGCCCACTACCAGGAAGTTGAAGGGTTCCCCTTGCCCCGGCGCTACATAGCCGCGGTTGGTCAGCGCCGTCACCCGGCTGCCGAGCGGATTGCCGGTCACCACCACCTTGGCTTGCAGGCTGGCGGGCAGCCGCGCCGTGTGCGGGAAGCCCAGGCCGATCGCCTGCACGCGCCCCGCCAGGAAACGGTTGCTGCGCCCCAGCACCGCGTTCTGCTCGTGCAGGGCGGTCGGCAGCCCCAACAGGCCGCCTGCCAGCACGGCCGGAATCGCCGGGTAGCCGCCGAAGCCGATCACCGCCGCGGCCCGGCTGCGCGCCAGCACGCGGCGCGCCTGCAGCACGCTCACTCCGATTTCGAAATAGGCGGCCATCCGGCCGAGCGGTCCGCGGCCGCTATCGCTGACGGCACGCAGGCGATAGGCCTCGGGGGCACTGAACCGCTCGCCGAACCGGGCGCCGCGCTGATCGGTCAAGCAGATGACGCGACGACCGCGCCGCTCCAGCTCCTCCGCCAAAGCCTCGGCCGGAAACACATGGCCTCCGGTACCGCCGGCCGCCAACGCAACCGGCCGCAAACGCGTCATGGCAGATCTCCCGGGTCTTGGTGCCGGCGGGTCAAGGCCAGCAGCATGCCCATGGCAATGGCCAACGCCAGCAGCGAGGAGCCGCCATAGGACAGGAACGGCAATGTCATGCCCTTGGTCGGCAGCAGGTGCAGATTGACCCCGATATTGACGACCGCTTGCAAGCCGAACTCGGCCAGCAGACCGCCCGCCGCCAGCATGGTGAACAGCCGATCCTCGTGCACGATGCGCAGCAATCCGCGCAAGGCAATGAAGGCGAACAGCAGCACAATGACAAGGCAAAGCACGAGACCGAACTCCTCCGCCGCGACCGCGAAGATGAAGTCGGTATGGGCGTCCGGGATGGTGCGCTTGACGATGCCATCGCCGGGCCCACGGCCGAACCATCCGCTGCTGCCGAACGCCTGCATGGCCTGTTCGATCTGGAAGCCGTCGCCCGACTCCGGATTGAGGAAGCGATCGATCCGGCTGCGCACATGCGCGCTCAGGTTGTAGGCGGCGCCTGCGCCGACGACGCCAAGCCCGGCCAGCCCCGCGACGAAGAGATAGGGCAAGCCGGCAATGAACAGCTGACATGCGAAAGTGCTGGCAACCAGCGCCGCCATGCCGAAATCCGGTTGCGCCGCCAACACGCCCAGCATCGTCATCAGCAGCGCCGCCGCGATCGCGTTGCCCGGCAGCCCGTCATGCCGGCGCTGCTCGGCCAGCATCCAGGCGGTCACGACGACGAAGAACGGCTTGGCAAATTCCGAGGGCTGCAACGACAATCCCGCCAGCGACAACCAACGCGTGGCGCCCTTGGTTTCGTGGCCGAGCACGAGCGTCAGGACCATCAGCAGCAGCGTTGCCAGGAAGCCGAGCGCAGCCAGGCGGCGGATGCTGCGCGGCGTCAGCAGCGAAATGAAGAAGATCAATAGGACCGCCGGCAGCAGAAAGCCAATTTGCCGGCGCGCGAAGTGAAACGGCTCGAGGCCGATCCGCTCGGCCACCGCCGGGCTTGCTGCCATCGTCAGCACGCTGCCGAGCGCGATCAGCGCCGCCAAGGCGAACAGCATCCAGCGGTCGATCGTCCACCACCAGTGGGCGATCACGCTATTGTCGGTGCGCGCCAGGCTCAGCATCGTACTGCCTCCCGGGACACCGGCCCGCCTGTCATGGCGGCGACGAGCTCACGAAAGCGGTCGCCTCGGGCCTCGTAGTTGGCGAACTGGTCGAACGACGCGCAGGCGGGCGAAAGCAGGACCACGGGTTCGGGCGCGCCATCGGCGCGTGCGGCGGCGTAGGCTTGGTGCAGCGCCGTTGCCAGGTCGCCCGATTGCTGGCAGCGCACTCGACCGGCCAGCGTCCGGGCGAATTCGGGCGCTGCCTGGCCGATCAAGAAGGCCTGACGAACCCGCGGGAAGTAGTGCGTCAGCGCGCCGATGCCGCCGGTCTTGGGCAGGCCGCCGGCAATCCAATAGATGCTCCCGAAGCTGGCCAAGGCCCGCGCCGCCGCCTCGGCATTGGTGGCCTTGCTGTCGTTGACGAAGGCGATGCCGTCGATCAGCCCGACCTGCTCCATGCGGTGCGGCAGGCCGGCGAAACTGGGCAAGCCCGCGCGCAGTTCATCGCGGCCCAGGCCGAGCGCCAGTCCCGCCGCCACTGCCGCGGCGGCGTTCTGCCAGTTGTGCGCACCGCGCAGCGAGCGGATGCCGTTCAGATCCGCCAGCAGCGTTTCCTGCCGATAGAGGCGGCCGTCGATGGCATGGATGCCGTGCTCGATGGCGCGGCCAACGGCAACCGGCAACACTTCACGTCCGGCGGCCTGCAAGGCGGTCACCTGGGCGAGGCTCGCCGGGTCGTCGATGCCGATCACCAAAGTCGCCTCGGGCGGCGCCATGTCCAGCAGGCGGCGCTTGGCCGCCACATAGCCCGCCAGATCGCCGTGCCGGTCGAGATGATCGGGTGTCAGGTTGAGCCAGACCGCGACCGCCGGCTTCAGGCTCGTCGTCAGGTCGAGCTGGAACGAGGACAGTTCCAGCACGTGGGTGCCGTTGCGAGGCAGGCCTGGCAGGTCCAGGACCGGCGTCCCCAGATTGCCGCCGACCGCCACCGGCCGACCGGCCGCACGCAGCAGATGGCCGATCAAGGCCGTGGTCGTCGATTTGCCATTGGTGCCGGTGATGCCGACCACGCGCGCCGCCGGAAAGGCGGTGGCGAACACTTCGATGTCGCCGATCACGCGGGCACCCAACCGGCGCGCCAGCGCGACCACCGGATGGGGTTGCGGATGACTGAGCGGCACGCCCGGGCTGAGCACCAAGGCTTCGATGCCCGCCCAACCGCCGGGGTCGGGCGCAACGGCGCGCACTGGCAGGCTGGCGATGGCGGCACGGCGTCCGGCATCGTCGTCCCAGGCCAGCACCTCGGCGCCCGCGGCCGCCAGCCAGCGCGCCGCCGAGAGGCCGGAACGCGCCAGGCCGAACACCGCCACGCGGCTGCCGGAATATGGATTGCGAGGGTCCATCGCCTAGCGCAGCTTCAAGGTGGCAAGGCCGACCAGCGCCAGGATGACGGCGATGATCCAGAAGCGAATGACCACAGTCGGTTCGGCCCAGCCCTTCTGTTCGAAGTGATGGTGCAACGGCGCCATGCGAAACACCCGTCGACCGGTCAGCTTGTAGGAGGCGATCTGGACGATGACGGAAACCGTCTCCAGCACGAACAAGCCGCCGATCACCACCAGGACCAGTTCGTGCTTGGTGACGACGGCGACGCCGCCCAAACCGCCGCCCAGCGCCAGGCTGCCCGTATCGCCCATGAACACCATGGCGGGCGGCGCGTTGAACCAGAGGAAGCCCAGGCCCGCGCCAGCCAACGCGCCGCAGAACACTGCCAACTCGCCCGCCCCCGGAACGCCGTGGATCTGCAAGTAGTTGGCGAAGACGGCGTTGCCCACGAGATAGGCGATGAGCGCGAAGGCCAGCGCGGTGATGATGACCGGCCCGATCGCCAGCCCGTCCAGCCCGTCGGTCAGGTTGACGGCGTTCGACGCGCCCACCATGACCAGCACGGCGAACGGCGCGAACAACCAACCCAGATCGAGCAGCACGGCCTTCAGGAACGGCACGGCCAGACCGGTCGACAGCCGCTCGGGCGCCGCCCACAGGATGAGCAGGGCCGCCGCCGTCGCCACCAGCAATTCGCAGCCAAGCTTGATCCGCCCGGGCACGCCCCGCACGTTGCGCCGCGACACCTTGAGATAGTCGTCGGCAAAGCCGATGGCGCCGAAGCCCGCGGTCACCAGCAGGACCGCCCAGACATAGGCGTTGGTGAGATCGGCCCAGAGCAGCGTGCTGATCGACAACGCCATCAGGATCAGCGCGCCACCCATGGTGGGTGTGCCCTGCTTGGTCAGCAGGTGGCTCTTGGGGCCATCGTCGCGGATCGGCTGGCCCTTGCCCTGGCGCGCGCGCAACGTGCGGATGAGAGCCGGCCCGAAAGCGAAGGAAATCACCAGCGCGGTGATCACCGCCCCGCCGGTGCGAAAGGTGAGATAACGGAACAGATTGAACACTCCGATCTCGTCCGCCAGCGGAAACAGCAGGTTGAACAGCATCGCGCTAGGCCTTCAGTCGCTCGGCGGGCTGGCGGAGGGCGAGCAGCGCCTCCACCAGGCTTGCCATGCCCATGCCGAAGGAGCCCTTGACCATCACCGCATCGCCGTTGCGCATGCTTGCCAGCACGGCGGGGCGCAGCGCGGTCGCATCGGCCGCATGCCGCGCCAGCCGCTCCGCCGGCAGGGCCGCCGCCAGGTGCGCCATGTTGGCGCCGCAGCAGAAGACAAGATCAATGCCGTTCTCCAGCATCTGCTTGGCCAGTTCCGCATGCAGCTCGGGCGCGGCAGCGCCCAGTTCCAGCATGTCGCCCAGCACCGCGATGCGCCGGCCGCGTGGGCCGATCGGCACGCGGCCCAGCACCTCAAGCGAGGCGCGGAGCGAGGCGGGGCTGGCATTGTAGCTCTCGTCCAGCAGGGTGAATCCGCCGCCCGATACCGGCACCTCGCATTGCCGGCCGCGGCCTTTCAGCGCCGAGAGATCCGCCAGCGCCAGCGCTGCCAGCCCCACATCGGCGCCCAGCGCTTTCACGGCAGCCAGGATCGCCAGGCTGTTCAGGGCCATGTGGCGGCCCGGCGCGCCCACCTTGTAGGAGACGCAGCAGCCATCCACGTCGGCGGTCAGGTGGCTGGTCGCCGCAAACAGCGTGAGTGAGAGCAGCCGCACGTCGGCCTGCGGATGTTCGCCGAAGCCCAGAACGCGGCCGGCGCCACGCGTCCGGGCGGCGGACGCGAGCCGGTCGAAGAACGCGTTGTCCCGGTTCAACACGGCAATGCCGCCGTCCTCGAGACCCTCGAAGAGCTCGGCCTTGGCATCGGCGATGCCTTGCACCGACTCGAAGAACTCGAGATGCACCGCCTCAACGGTGGTGACGACCGCGACATAGGGCCGGGCCAATCGGCTGAGCGGTCCGATCTCGCCCGCGTGATTCATGCCGAGCTCCAGCACAGCGAAGCGCGCATCGGCCGGCAGGCGGGAAAGGCTGAGCGGCGCGCCCCAATGGTTGTTGAGGTTGCCAGGCGAACCGAAGGTCTTGCCTTGCCGCTCGAGGGCCAGGCGCAGGCCCTCCTTGGTCGAGGTCTTGCCAACGCTGCCCGTGACGGCGACCAGGCCAACCCGCTCGGCGCGGGCGCGGGCGCGGCGCGCCAACGCGGCCAGCGCGCTTTGCGTGTCGTCGACCAGCAGATGCGGGACCGTTGACGGCAAGCCGGCGGGCAGGTGCGTTACCATTGCCGCGGCCGCCCCCTGTTTCAGCGCCGAGCCGACAAAGGCATGGCCGTCACGGCTGGGGCCGCGCAGGGCGACAAACAGATCGCCCGGCTCGACGCTGCGGCTGTCGATGCTGACGCCGGTTGCGGACCACTGGCCACTGGCGCGCCCGCCGGTTGCCTGTGCCGCCTCGTCGGCTTGCCAGAGCGCCCCCTCACTCATGCCGTGCCTGCCCCGGGCGGTGCGGCCGCCATGCGCGCTTCCTCCACGTCGTCGAAGGGCCGCGTCAGCCCGCCGGCGATCTGTCCCGTCTCGTGCCCCTTGCCCGCGATCAGCAGGATGTCAGCCGATTGCAGCGTCATTGTGGCGGCGCGAATGGCGGCGCGGCGGTCGCCGATCTCCTCGGCGCCCGGGCAGCCGGCCAACACGGCGCGACGAATGGCGGCGGGATCCTCGCCGCGCGGGTTGTCGTCGGTCACGACGACGCGGTCGGCCAATGCCTTGGCGACCGCGCCCATCAGCGGGCGCTTGCCGCGGTCGCGCTCGCCGCCGCAGCCGAACACCACCAGCAGCCGGCCGCCAGCGTGCGGCCGCAAGGCCAAGAGGGCATGTTTCAGGGCGTCCGGCGTGTGCGCGTAGTCCACGAAGATCTCGGCGCCGTTGGCCAGGGTCGCGGCACGTTGCAGGCGGCCCGGCACCGGCTGCAGGCGGGCAAGGCCGGCCACCAGTGCCGCCGGGGCTTCGCCGCAGGCCAGCAGCAAGCCCACGGCGGCCAGCGCGTTCATGGCCTGGAAGTCGCCGACCAGCGGCAGCCTCAGCCCGTGCCGGGTGCCGCGCAGTTCAAGGCTCAGCGCCATGCCCTGACGATCGGGCCGGGCATCGATCAGGCGTAAGTCCTCGCCGGCCAGGCCATAGCCGAGGACCAAGTGACCGCGGCGTCGGCAGGCGGCGGCGACCTCGGCCGCTTCGGCCATGTCGGCGTTGATGACCGCCGTGCCACCCGCCCCCATGACCACTTCGAACAGCCGCAATTTGGCTGCGAGATAGGCCTTGGCCGTCGCGTGATAGTCGAGGTGGTCGCGGCTGAAACTGGTGAAAGCCGCGGCCTGGAGCCGGACCCCGTCCAGCCGGCACTGGTCGATCCCGTGGCTGGAAGCCTCCATCGCCAGGCACTCGACGCCGTCCTGCGCCAGCCGTCGCAGCAGGCGGTGCAGCGCCACCGGCTCAGGTGTCGTGTGGGCCGCCGGCTGGATGCCGCCGGGCGCATCCAGGCCCAGTGTGCCCAGGCTTGCCGCCCGCCGTCCGAGCTGGCGCCAGAGCTGCCGGGCGAAGGCCACGACCGAGCTCTTGCCGTTGGTGCCGGTGACGGCAACGACCGTGGCCGGCTGCCCGGGATGCATGCGGGCCGCCATCTGGGCAAAGCGCCGACGCGGTTGGGGATCGACGATGCGCGGCAAGGCAACGCGCGCCAAGCGCGGATCCGGCGCCGCCAGAACCGCGACAGCCCCGCGCCGCACGGCCTCGTCGACATAGTCCAACCCGTCGGCCCGCGCGCCGGCGAGCGCCGCGAACAGAAAGCCCGGCTCGACCGCCCGGCTATCGGCGGTCAGACCTGTCACGTCCATGTCGGGGACGCCGTCCGGCACGCTGCCCTTGCACAATTCACTGAGCCGCAACCTTGTGACCCCTGCCTTCGTTGCCGCCGCCGCGCCCGCCAAGCTCGCCAACCGCGACCGTTTCCGCGACCGGCGGCAGCCCCAGCAGGGGCGCGATCCGCTCGACCATGCGCCCGACCGTCGGCGCCGCGGTCCAGCCCGCCGTAGCGTAGCCGTGGGTTTCCTTGGTGCCCTGCGGTTCGTCCAGCAGCGCATAGACGACATAGCGCGGCTCGTGCATCGGAAATACGCCCACGAAAGACGACAGCAGCGAGCGGCGCGCATAGCCGTTGCCGCGCACTTTCTCGGCGGTGCCCGTCTTGCCGCCAACATGGAAGCCCGGCACATCGGCCTTCTTGCCGGTGCCCTGCAACACCACCTGGCGCAGCAGGCCGCGCATCGCCTGCGAGGCCTCCGCACTCAGCACCCGCTGGCCCGGCAGTTCGCCGGGTTCGCGGCGCAGCACCGTGGGCGGGCGGTAGATGCCGCCGTTCACCACCGTCGTCACCGCGCTGGCGAATTGCAGCGGGCTGACCGCGACGCCGTGCCCGAAGGCGATCGTCATGGTGTTGATTTCGCGCCACGGGCTGGGACTGAGGGGCATGCCCACCTCAGGCAGTTCGACAGGCGCGCGTTGCAGCAGGCCCAGGCGTTGCAGATAGTGCTGCTGAACCTTGGTACCGAAGTCGACCGCCATTTTGGCGGCGCCGATATTGGAGGAATAGATCAGTATTTCCGGCACTGTCAGGAACCGTGCCTTGGGATGGTCGTCACGAATAGTGAAGTGGGAAATGGCGATCGGCCTGGTCGCATCGTAGCCCTGGCCCAGCGTCGTCGCCCCGCTGTCAAGGCCAATGGCCAAGGTGAAGATCTTGAACACCGAGCCCAACTCATAGACGCCGAGCGTCATGCGGTTGAATAGCGCGTCGCGATCGGCCGCCGCGGGATCGTTGGCATCGAAGTCCGGCAACGAGACCAACGCCAGCAGTTCGCCCGTGCGAACATCCTGCACCAGCGCGCCGCCACCATCGGCGCGGAATTGAGCAACCGCCCGCTGCAACTCGTCGCGCACCGCATGTTGCACCCGGATATCGATCGACAGGCGCAGCGGCTCGCCGCCGGCGGCCCGGCCGCGCAATTCGGCGTCGAACGACTTCTCGATCCCGGCGATGCCGCGCTTGTCGATGTCGGTCAGCCCGACCACATGGGCGGCCAGCGGGCCCAGCGGATAGACCCGGCGATACTCGGCCTGGAAATCCAGCCCGGAAAGCCCGAGTTTCGCCACTTCCTGCTGTTGGCGAGGCGTCAGATTGCGCCGCAGCCAGACGAAACTGCGCGGCAGTTGCAAGCGCTCGACCAGTTCCTCGCGCCGCAAGCCGGGCAAGGTCGCCATCAACTTGTCCGCCGTGCCGTCGACATCGAACACCAGCCGGGGATCGGCATAGAGCGAAGCCGTGGCCAAGTTGCCCGCGACCAGCAGACCGTTGCGATCGACGATCTCGGCCCGGTCCGGCTTGAGCGCCGCCGCCTGACTGGCGCGGCGTTCGCCCGCCAAGTCACGCAGCAGGGTAAGCTCGACCAGGCGGCCGGCGATCAGGCAAAAGGCCGCGCCCAGGAACAGCGCCACCAGCGCCAGCCGCTGCCGCCCGACCCTGAGCGCCTGCTCGCGGGCGCCCAGCAGCAGGATGGCAGGTTGGCCGGCCGGCGGCGCGTCGATCATTGCGCCCGCCTGGCGTTGGCGACCTGAACGAGCGGCGTCTTGCCCCGCGGTTGGGTGGCGGCCTGGCCTTCGAGCGCGCGAGCCAGGATCTCCGAGCGCTGCCAAAGCGCGGCGAAGCTGGCGGTCTGGTGCGGCAAGGACTGAACCAAGCCCAACGCCGCCTGGTTGGCCGCCACCAGCGCTTGCAGGCGATCGGGCCGGTTGAGATAGCTCCATTCGGCCTTCAGCGTTTGCAGCGCCTGGGATTCCTGGGCGATCTGCCGGCGCACCTCGCCCGTCTGGCGTTGCAGGCGCTGCACATCGTGGGCCAGGGAATACAGCCCGAAAGCCAACAGGACGGCAAGGAACGCGGTCCAGAACGTCACGGGGCGCATGCGAAGCTCTCCATCGCGGCGGGCGCGGTCGTGCGGCTCGCCGCTCTGAGACGGGCCGAACGGGCTCGGGGATTGCGTGCCATCTCGGCCACACTGGGCTTGCGCACGCCCCGGAACAGAGGCTGGAAGCAAGGCGCCGGGCGTCCGGGCTGGGGCGGCAGATGGCGCGAGCCTTGTTCGCGCGGCGACTGCAAGACGCGCTTCACGATGCGATCCTCCAGCGAATGAAACGAAACGACGGCGATCCGCCCACCCGGCCGCAACAGCCGCCCGGCGGCCGCGAGCCCGCGCTGAAGTTCGCCCAATTCTTCATTCACCTGGATGCGCAGCGCCTGGAACGTGCGGGTCGCCGCGTGGAGGCGCTGACCGCGGCCAATCGTCCGCTCGACGAGTTCGGCCAGCTCTGCGGTGCGTTCGATCCGGCGGGCGGCGCGCGCCTCGACGATGGCGCGAGCGATGCGGCGGGCTTGCGGCTCCTCGCCGTAGCGCCGCAGCAGGTCGACCAGTTCGACCTCGCTCGCGCCGTTGACAACGTCTGCCGCGCTCTCGCCCTCGGCCTGCATGCGCATGTCGAGCGGTCCGTCGGCCTGAAACGAGAACCCGCGCGTCGGATCGTCCAGTTGCCGCGAAGACACGCCAAGGTCGAGGGCGACGCCGTCGACGGCCGCAACCTCTCGCGCCGCCAACAGCCGATCCATCTGGCCGAACCGGCCATGCAGCAGGACCAGACGTCCCATATGACTTGCCGCCATGGCCTGGCCCATGGCAATCGCCCGCGAGTCGCGATCGATCGCGAACACCCGGCAATCGGCCGCCTGCAACAGCGCCCGGGAATAGCCGCCGGCGCCGAACGTGCCGTCGACCATGACCTCGCCGTCCGCCGGGGCCAGCGCGGCGACCACCTCGGCCGCCATGACCGGCACGTGCTCGCGCAAGCTCACGTTGCCACCCCTTGTGGCCTCAGCGCCAGCCGGCCGGCCTCGTTGCGCGCCAGCTTCTCGGCTTCCCGTTCGTAGGCCGCCAGCCGCTCCGGCGACCAGATGCGGAAGGTCTTGCCCAGGCCGACGAACCACATGGCGCCGGCGATTCCGGCGAAGGCGACAAGCGCTTCGGGCAGGCTGACGCGCCCCTCCGGATCGAACGCCAGCTGATGGGACTTACCCAAGATGGTGGTGGCGAAGGCGCCGTTCTCGGCGCTGAAAGGATTGAGACTGTCGATCGAATTGGCCAGCAATTCGATGCGCGCCAGGTCGCAGCCCTCGATGGCCAGCTCGACCGGAGAGGGATAGCAGACAACGCCACCGAAGCGCTGGTCGGCCACCGCCGCTCGGAATGGCGCCGGCACCAGCACCCGCCCCTTGCGGTCGATCCGCCCCTCGTAGCGCGACAGGAACAGCGCCAAGTCAGCCCTCCGCCCCTGGAGGTCCGCAGGGCCCGGCCATGCGCGGCGTGCGGCGGCCTATCCTGGGATGAAATGGGATATCATGGGGAAAAATGGGAGTCAACGATCAACTATCGAATTGGATTAGATTTTTCAAGAATCCATCGTCATTCCGCCGGTATTCGAGTTGCCTTCTGCTTGGGCGCTACTAACACTGGTGCCAGCGACATGCATCAAAGCCCTTGCCGTAGCAATCGGCTTAAATGTTCGCTCTATGTTCTCGGCGATCGCGCAAGATGACGTTGCCGGCCGCGCGTGGTTAGATCGGAACACGCCCGCGAACTGCCCGCCCGTCCACCGCCGGGCAACGAAGCGGCCGCCGCCTCGCCCACTTTCCGCCGGAGAACAGCCGCCGTGCACGCCGATGTTCTGGAGATGTACGACCAGCACCCGATCAACGAAACGCAAGTGCTGGCGGCGTTGACCCGCGCCGGCAAGGATCTTGAGCAGTTGCGGCCAGAGGACCTTTACGACTTCGACCAGGATCACTATGGCGGCTTGCAGGCGGTCGACCGCCTGATCGCGGCAGTCGGGATCGGGGCCGGTTCGCTTGTCCTCGATGTCTGTTGCGGACTGGGCGGTCCGGCACGCTACGTCGCCGCCAAGACGGGTGCGCGTGTGGTCGGTATCGACCTGAACGCCGGGCGAAGCCTGGGTGCCCGGCGCCTCAGCGAGCGGGTCGGCTTGTCCCGCCAGGTCGGCTTCGTGCGCGGCAACGCCATGCAGCTGCCGTTCGCCGACCGCCGGTTCGACGCGATCTACGCGCAGGAGGCCTTCCTGCACATTCCCGACAAGGAGGAGTTGTTCGCCGAGTGCCGGCGGGTGCTGACAGCGGGCGGCAAGCTCGGCTTCACCGATTGGATCGGCTTTCCCGGCCTGAGCGCGGCCGCCCGCGCGCGGCTGGCCGAGGGCCTGGTGGCCAAACGGATCAGCAGCTTCGCCGACTACCGGGCGCTGCTGCAGGGTGCCGGGTTCACGCGGATCGATACCGAGGACCGCTCAACCGAGTGGCGCGAGATCCTGCGCCAGCGGCTGGAGCTCTTCCGCTCCATGCGCGAGGATACCGTCCGCCAGTTCGGCGAGGAACGGCACCGCAAATACGTCTCGATCTACGAATTCTTCGTCGCGCGGATCAGCGCCGGCGACCTGGGCGGCGGCTGCCTGATCGCCAGCTAGTGGATCGGCCCGTTCTCAGTTGACCTTGAGGCCGTAAAGCCCGGCCACATTGTCGTGCAGGATGGCGTCGCGCTCGGCTTGGCTCAAATGCGCGGTATGTTCGGCCAACAGTGCCTGGCTGTTGGGCCACGTGGAATCGCTGTGCGGAAAATCGTTCGCCCACATCAGCCGCTTGACGTTGCACATGTCCTTCATCCTGAACGCCACCCAGTCGTCCTGGAAGGTCAGATAGATGTTCTCGCGGAAATACTCGCTGGGCGGCTTGGCCAACTCGCGGCCCTTCATCCAATAGCGGTGCCGATCGTAAGCGTGGTCCATGCGGTACATGAAATGCGGCGCCCAGCCGGCGTCCGCCTCGACGCAGACCACCTTCAGCTTCGGGAAGCGCTCGAAAATGCCGGAGAACACGAACATCCCCATGATGTCCTGGCAGCCGCGGATGATCGACAGGAAGGCATTGATGCGCGGTCCGCGATGGCGCGAGATCGCGTCGCTGCCGGCGGTCAGGATATGGAACGAAAGCGGCAGTTCCAGGTCGATCGAAGCCTGCCAAAGCGCGTCGTAGGCGGGGTCGTCGTAATCCTTCCAGCCCGGATTGCCGGGCATCATCACGCCCTTGAAGCCCATCGCCTTGATCTCACGGAAATCGGCGATGGCCTCCTCGACGTTGCGCACGGCCGTCTGGCCCAGGCCGAACACCCGGCCGGCGATCGGCGCGCAATAGGTCTGTAGCCAGCGGTTGTAGGCCTGCATGCAGGCGCGCTTGAAATCGATGTCGGGATGGTTGCACAGCATCATGCCGACGGTCGGGTAGATGATCTCGGCGGCGATGCCGTCGCGCTCTTGGTCGGCAATGCGGGCCTTGGGATCCCAGCCGCTGCGGTGCAGATCCTGGAATTTGGCCCCGCTCATGCGCAGTTCGTGCGCCGGACGCCCCGCCGCCGCCACCAAGCCCATCGGCACCGCCTTGGGCAAACCGTCGATCTTGAACGTATCGCCAAATTGCGGGTCGCTGATCAGTCGGGGCGCCGCCTCGCGAAACTTCGGGTCGATGAAGTCGACATAGCAGTTGGGCGGCTCGGTGATGTGGGAATCGGCGGAGATCGGACGCTTCTGCATGCTGGCCTCGGCAACGCGCTGGCGGGGAGCGTGGGCGAAGTATGCGGGCGCCGCCGGCTTGCGGCAAGCGGGCACCAGACGGCCTGTAAGCCGGGTTCTGTCGTGCACCCACGGCCGCGTTCGCGGGTGCTGGATGACCATTCCTCTGGGACGCCCGTTGCCGGACGCCTCTAGCAACCTACCCGCGCGGCTCGGCCCGGAAACCCGCCTGCCGGCCGGCGACTGCCGTCGCCGGGCCGGCGCGCCGCCCCTATCTGGTCTTGCTCCGGGTGGGGTTTGCCCTGCCGCCGCCGTTACCGGCAGCGCGGTGCGCTCTTACCGCACCGTTTCACCCTTGCCCCAGCCGCCGGCCCGTTTGGCAGCGGCAGGGCGGTTTGTTTTCTGTGGCACTTTCCCTGGGGTCGCCCCCGCCGGCGGTTAGCCGGCACCCTGTCTCCGTGGAGCCCGGACTTTCCTCTGCCCGTGGCGAACGCCGGCGGCAGCGGCCATCCGGCCGTCTGGCCTTGTCTAGTTAGGCGTTCCTCGCTCACCGGTCAAGCAATGCCGCCAGCAGCCCGCGGGTTTCGCCGTCGGCCAGGCCGTTGACGGCGACCGGTCGGAAATGCCGCTGAAAAGCCGCAACCGCCGCCCGGGTCGCCGCATCGTAGCGGCCGTTGGCGCCGATGGCGTAGCCGAACCGCGCCAGCTGGTGCTGCAATTCTCGGGTTTCGCCCTCGCCGCCCGCGGGGCCCAGGCCGACCGGCTGCGGCTTGCGCAGGGCCGGTGGCCAGCGGCCGATGCCAGCGGCGGCCAGCCCCTGCCAGTCGAACAACTCGCCCGGATCCTGCTTGCGGCTGGGCGCGACGTCGCTGTGCCCCAGCACGCGCTCGGGCGGGATCGCATGCCGGGCAAGGATGCCTCGGGCGAGTTCGATCAGGGCTCGCATCTGTTCGGGTGGAAAGGCATGGTAGTCGGGCCCGTGTCCCGGATTCTGCAGCTCGATGCCGATGGAACGGCTGTTGATGTCGCGCTCGCCCGCCCAATAGCTCAGCCCGGCATGCCAGGCACGACGACCTTCCGCCACCAGGGCATAAGCCGCGCCGTCTTCGTCGATCAGGTAATGCGCGCTGACCTGGGCCGCCGGGTCGCATAGCCGCTCGAGCGCCAGGGCCGCGCTCGCCATGCCGGTATAGTGCAGCACCAGCATGTCGATGGCCGCGCCGGTTCGCCTTGCCCCATGGTTGGGCGATGGCCGTTCGATCAAACCCGTCCTCGAAATCCGCAGCCCGTGCCGGCGCCGCAACGCCAGGGCGCGCGCGACAGGGCATAGTTACGCTAGACTCAAACCCTTTCGTTCCACCAGACCCCCGCCCAACATGCTCGATCCGCCGCTTCTCTTCCTTGCCCGCCATGCCGCGTTGGCGCTGGCGGTCAGCGTCTTCCTGGGGCTGGCGCTGCCGCCGCTGGCCAGCCTGTTGCGCCTGCTGTTGCTGCCGGTGATCGTGCTGCTTCTGGCGTTGGCCCTGCTGCGGCTCGACCTCGGCCGCTTCCTCGGCTACGCCCGACGGCCGGTATTGCTGGTCGGCTTCGTCGTGGTCAAACAGCTCGGCACCCCCCTGTTGACCTTTGCCCTGTTGAAATGGTTGCAGGCGCCCGATGCCCTGATCCTGGGTCTGGTGCTGATGGCGGCGGCACCGACCGTGACCGGCGCGCCGGCCTTCGCCGCGATCATGGGGCTGGACGTTGCCTTCGCTACGGCCGGCGTGCTGGCGGTGCAGATCATCGTGCCCTTCACCTTGCCGTTCCTGGCGCTCGAACTCCTGGGCTTGGAACTCAAGCTCGGCGCGGTCGAGCTCATGTTGCGCTTGTCGCTGCTGGTGGCGGCCGGGTTCGCGCTCAGCCAGGCCTTGCAGCGCACGGTCCTCAACCCGGTTCGCGTGGCTCAATTGGGCCGCCGCCTGGATGGCCTGATGGTGCTGTGTCTCGGCACCTTTGCCATCGGCATCATGGCTGGCATGCAGGAGGTGGCGCTGCGCCAGCCGGGCTTCGCGCTGCTGCTGACCGTCGGCGCCTATCTCGGCAATCTGGGTCTGCAGCTGCTGGGGGTCTTGCTGTTCGCCAACGCCGGGCGCGGCGTCGCCTTGACCGCCGGCCACATGCTCGGCAACTGCAACATGGGGCTGGTGCTGGCGGCGCTGGGCGACGACGCGCCCTTCGCGGTCAGCGCCTTCTTCGCCTTCGCGCAATTGCCCATGTACACCTTGCCCGTCATGCTGCTGCCGCTCTATCGCCGGCTGCTGGGCACCACGACCGCCTAGTACCCGCCAACCAGGGTCCGCCATGCCCACCGTGCTCATCACCGGCGCCAGTCGCGGCATCGGCCTGGAATTCGCGCGCCAGTATGCCGCCGACGGCTGGCAGGTACTGGCCTGCGCCCGCGCTCCCGCCAAGGCGCAGGAGCTGCAGCAATTGGTCGCCGGCTCCGGCGGTCAAGCGGCGCTCTGCCCGCTCGATGTGGACGACGATGCCTCCCTCGCCGCGCTGCAGCGCCAGCTTGCCGGCCGGCCGATCGACGTGCTGATCAACAATGCCGGCGTCATCGGCAACCGGGGCGCGGCGCTGGGCTCGATGGACTATCCCGCCTTCGCGCGCGCGCTCGCGACCAACGTGGTCGGCCCGGTGCGCGTGAGCGATGGCCTGCTCGCCAACCTGGAAGCCGGGCAGCAGAAGAAGCTGATCACCATCACCAGCCGCATGGGCTCGCTGCAGCTGGCGCAGTCGAATGCGATGATCTACCGCGCCTCCAAGGCGGCGGTAAACATGGCGATGCGTTGTCTGTCGCTCGACCTCGTGGCCAAGGGCGTGATCGTCGCGTTGCTGCATCCGGGCTGGGTTAAGACCGACATGGGTGGCCAGGCCGCGGACCTCACGCCCGGCGCCAGCGTCGCAGCGCTGCGCCACGTGATCGCCAACCTCACGCCTGCCGACAACGGCCGCTTCATCAACCACGACGGCACGCCCATTCCCTGGTAGCGCTCAGCTCGGCCTGCGCGGCAGTTCCTCCGGTTCGTCCTCGTCCTCGGCGCCAGTCAGCATCGCGAAGCGTACCGGCAGGATCTCGCGCGTCGCGATGCGGCCGCTCGGCTCCTTGGTGACGAGCAGCAGGCTTTGCTGCTCCGGCGGGCCGGTCGGCACCACCATGCGGCCGGGAGCGGCCACCTAGTGCATCAGCGTCGCCGGCACCAGATTGGAAGCCGCCGCCACCAGGATCTTGTGGAAGGGCGCGTGCTCCGGCCAGCCCAGGCGACCATCGCCGCATTTGAAGCTGACGTTGCCGACGCCCTGGCGCCTGAGCCGCTGGCGGGCCTCGCGCTGCAAGTCCTCGATCACCTCGACGTTGAAGATCTGGCCTACCAGGCCTGACAGCACCGCTGCGTGGTAGCCCAGGCCGGTACCGACCTCGAGCAACCGGTCGGTCGGCGCCGGCTGCAGCAGGTCGGTCATCAGCGCCACGATGAAGGGCTGCGAGGTGGTCTTTCCGAATCCGATCGGCAGCGGCATGTTGAGATAGGCATGTAGCTGTATCGGCTCTGGCACGAACCAGTGCCGGGGCACATCGGCCAGGGCCTGCAGGACGCGGGCATCGAGTTGCGGCTTGCCCAGCTCGGCCGCGAGCTGCGCCCGGCCATGGCCACCTCCGCCACCAGCCGCTGACGCAATTGCCGGAACTGGGCGTCGTCCAAGGGGGACCTCCGCCGGGCGCGGCAGCCTATTCCGCCAGGCTGCCGACGGGAAGCGCCATCAATAGCCGGGCGGCCGGCGGCACCCGCCCATCAGCCTGCCGATCCGTCCGGCCAAGTCTATGCAGGTGCCATCCTGTCGGAAAGCGCCAACCACCTGCAGCCCGACCGGCAGCCCCTCGGCGGTCAGCCCGACCGGCACCACAGTCGAAGGCAGTTCGGCGATGCCAACCAGGCCCGCCCACACCACCTGGTCGAGATAGGGCACCGGCCGGCCGTTCACCACGGCGCGCCGAGCGTAAACATCCGGGTTGTGGTCGTGGCGGAACGCCGCGGTCGGCATGACCGGGCAAAGCAGGGCATCGTAGCGCTCGAAGAACCTCGCCCAGTGCCGCTGCAGGCCGTGCCTGCGTTCGTTCAGCGCCAGCCAGTCGCGATGCGACAACGAGACACCGCGCATGAAGCGGGCCTCATAGCCCTGATCGGTCGGCGACAACGTGGGCAGCCGTCGGCGAAAGTTCGCGATGCTGCGTTCCGACAGACCGGCACCGAGCGCCGCCGCCAATAGCGCGTAATACACCTCATGCGCTTGCGCCAAGGTGAAACCCGGGCGCGCGGTCTCGTGCACACTGGCGCCAGCCTGCCGCAGCCCCTCGACCGCCCGGCGCAGCACGGCGAGCACACTCGCATCGATCGGAAAATCGCCGTCGTCCAGCCAAGCCGCGATGTGGAAATCGGCCAGCCGGCGGCGTCCGGCCGATGGCGCCGGCGCAGCCGGCCAGACGCCTTGCCCGGCCAGCACGCCCATCGCCAGGGCCAGATCCTCCGAACTGCGCGCGAGCGGCCCCAGCACCGCGATGTCAAGCGGCGCCTCGGCCCCCGGTGCCGGCGGTACGTGGCCGCGGAACGGCACCGTGCCGTAGCTGGGCTTGTGGCCATAGATACCGCAGTAATGCGCCGGATTGCGGATCGAGCCGCCAATGTCGCTGCCAAGTTCAAGCGGCGTCAGGCCGGCCGCCACTGCCGCCGCCGCGCCCCCCGACGAGCCGCCCGGCCCGCGCGTCACGTCCCAGGGATTGTTGGTCGTGCCATAAAGCTGGTTGTAGGTCTGCATGTCGCCCGTATAGAGGGGCGTGTTGCTCTTGCCGAAGATAATGGCACCGGCTGCCTTCAGACGGGCGACCGCCACGGCATCCACTGCCGGCCGGTTGTGCCGCAGGGCGGGCGCGCCCGAGGTGGTGGGCAGGCCGGCCACGTCGATCGATTCCTTGATCGTCATCGGCAGGCCATGCAGCGGTCCCCAGAGATCGCCGCGGCCGAGCGCCCGATCGGCCGCCTCGGCCCGCGCACGCGCGCCGTCGCGGTCGAGCACGATGACGGCATTGAGCCGCGGGTTGTGCTGGGCGACCCGCGCGAGTTGCCAATCCAGCACCTCCACGCAGCCGACCTCGCGGCGGCGGAGTGCCGCGGTCAGTTCGCTCGCCGTACGAAACGCCCAGTCGACCATCGTTCTCGCTCCCAACGAATTGCCTTCGCCGCGCCGAGCAGCCATCGTAACAGCATGCCCACGCCGTCCGACAAGCCGCGGTGCGCCTGGCCCGGCAACGATCCGCTCTACGTCACCTACCACGACGAGGAATGGGGCGTGCCCGAGCACGACGACCGCGCGCTGTTCGAGAAACTGCTGTTGGACGGCTTCCAGGCCGGGCTGTCCTGGATCACCATCCTGCGCAAACGCGACAACTTCCGCCGGGCTTTCGACGGCTTCGAGCCGCGCAAGATCGCCCGCTACCGGCCGGACAAGCTGCAGCGGCTGATGGCGGACCCCGGCATCGTGCGCAACCGGCAGAAGATCGAAGGCGCGGTGGAGAGCGCTAAGGCCTGGCTTGCCATCATGGAACAGAAAAACTCGTTCGACCGTTTCCTGTGGCAGTTCGTCGATGGCCGGCCAAAACTCAACCACTGGCGCCGGCTCGAGCAGATCCCGGCCGCAACGCCGGAGAGCCAGGCCATGGCCAAGGCCCTGCGCGAGCGCGGATTCCGCTTCTGCGGCCCGACCATCTGCTATGCCTTCATGCAAGCGGTTGGCATGGTTAACGACCATGTGGTCGAGTGCTTCCGGCACACCGAGATCGGCCAGAGATGACAAGGCTGCCTTGAACTGCCGGGCCTGCGCCCGTTATGACTAGGCCCAACGCGGCGAGCGGCGGCGACCGCGAGCGGGAGGCCATCATGCCGGTTCTCTATGTCTGCTCGCTGGCCGAAGTGGCCCGGCATGCCGAGGCCTTGCGGCCGGCGCACATGGTCTCGTTGCTGGGCGAAGAGGCGTTTCCGCAGACCCCGCAGGGCATTGCCGTCGCGCAGCATCTGCGGCTGCGGGTGCACGATATCGCCGAGCCGGCGGAGGGCTACATAGCGCCGGGCGATGAACATATCCGCGAGCTGATCGACTTCGGCCGCGCCTGGGATCGCGCCAGTCCGGTGATCGTGCATTGCTTTGCCGGCATCAGCCGTTCGACCGCGGCGGCGCTGACGCTGATGGCGCTGCACAATCCCGGTCGGGAGGCCTCCGCCGCGCGCCTGCTGCGCGAACGGGCGCGACACGCCCAGCCCAACCGCCGGATGATCGCCATCGCCGACCGTTTGCTGGGCGCCGACGGCCGGTTGGTGGATGCCGTCGCCGGGATCGGCCCCGGCGACTTCGTCAATGGCGGACACCTGGTCGAACTGCCCGCCAAATTGCCTTGATCGACGGGGAGAACGGCCATGGACCTGGGAGTGCAGTTGACGCCCGCGCGCATCGCCGCCAACCGTCACGCGGGCCTTTGGCCCGACCGCCTGCTGCTGGACTACCTGGCCGACGCACTCCACGCGCGGCCCGACCACCTGGCGCTGACCGAGCATAACAGCACGACCGGCCGCAACACCTCGCTGTCCTACCGTCAGCTCGATCGCTTGCGCCGCAGGGTCGCGGTGGGGCTGCTCAAGCACGGCATCGCCCAGGGCGACGTCGTATCGTTCCAGTTGCCGAACTGGTGGCAGTTCGTGGTCACGCATCTTGCCTGCCTCAGCATCGGCGCGATCAGCAATCCGGTCATGCCGATCTTCCGCGAGCGCGAGCTGGGTTTCATGCTGGGGTTCGCCGAGAGCCGCTGCTTCATCGTGCCGGCGTCGTTCCGCGGCTTTGACTATCCGGCCATGGCCGCGGGTCTGCGCGCCAGCTTGCCGGCCCTGGCGCAGGTCTTCGTGGTGGGCGGGACCGGCGCCGACAGTTTCGAGGGCGTACTGGTCGACCGCCGCTGGGAAGACGAGGCGGACGCGGACGCGCTGCTGGCGAAGCGTCGTCCGGGACCGAACGACGTGATCGAGATGCTTTACACCTCCGGCACCACGGGCCAGCCAAAGGGCGTGATGCACACCTCGAACACGTTGCTCGGCACGGTCCTGCCCTATATCGAACGGGTGAGCTTGAGCCAGCGCGACGTCGTGCTCATGGGCTCGCCGATGGCGCACCAGACCGGCTTCCTCTATGGCCTGATGATGCCGATCATGTTGGGCACGCGCTCGGTCCTGATGGACATCTGGAACGCCGAGGCGGCCGTGCGCCTGATCCACGACGAGCGGGTCAGTTTCAGCATGGGCGCGACGCCGTTCCTGGCCGATCTGGCGGCAACGCCTTCGGTCGAGCGCTACGACATCTCCTGTTTCCGCACCTTCCTTTCGGCGGGCGCGCCCATTCCCCGTGTGCTGGTCGAGCAGGCCACCCACCGCCTCAAGGCCACCATCCTGTCGGGCTGGGGCATGACCGAGAACGGCTGCGTCACCGCCGCGCGGCCGAACGACCTGCCGGAAAAGGTGTTCGGCACCGACGGCGCGGCGGTGCGTGGCTTCGAGGTGCGCATCGTCGATGATGCCGGCCACGTTCTGCCGTCAGGCAGCGAAGGGCACTTGCAGATGCGCGGGGCCGGAACCTTCGTCGGCTACCTGAAACGCCCGCAAGCCTATGACTGCGATGGCGAGGGTTGGTTCAAGACCGGCGATGTCGCGCGCATGGATTCCGAGGGCTATATCCGCATCACCGGGCGGGCCAAGGACATCATCATCCGCGGCGGCGAGAACATTCCGGTGGTGGAAGTGGAGGAGGTGCTCTACCGCCACCCGGCCGTGCAGGACGCCGCCGTGGTCGGCATGCCCGATGCCCGGCTGGGCGAGCGCGGATGCGCCTTCGTCACGTTGAAGCCGGGGCAGCGCTTGAACTTCGAAGAGATGATTCAGTATCTGCAGGCCAATCGCATGACCAAGAACTACATGCCGGAGCGGCTGGAAGTGGTCGACGCCATGCCCCGCACGCCGTCCGGCAAGATCCAGAAGTTCCGTCTGCGCGAGCGTTTCGCGAGCTGAACGCGCGCTCAGGCGGTGCTGGCGATGGCGCGTTCGCCGGTGCCGCTCAGCGCCGCCTGCGCGGCCGCGAGCCGTGCGATCGGCACCCGATAGGGCGAGCAGGACACGTAGTCCAGACCAACGGCGTGGCAGAAGGCGACCGAGGCCGGATCGCCGCCATGCTCGCCGCAAATGCCAAGCTTCAGATCGGCCCGCGCGCGGCGGCCGCGCGCGGCGGCGATGCGGATCAGTTCGCCCACGCCTTCCACATCTAGGCTGGCGAAGGGATCGGTTTCGAGGATGCCTTGCCGGCGATACTCGTCGAGAAAGGTTGCCGCGTCGTCACGGCTGATGCCGAAGGTGGTCTGCGTCAGATCGTTGGTACCGAAAGAGAAGAACTGAGCGGTCTCGGCCAGTTCGCCCGCCTTCAACGCGGCGCGCGGCAGCTCGATCATGGTCCCGATCAGATAGCGGGGCGTGCGTCCGCGCTCGCGCCCCACCTCGGCGGCCACCGCGGCGATCCGATCCTTCAGAATGTCGAGTTCGCGTCTGGTGACGATCAGCGGCAGCATGATCTCAAGCACCACGGGCCGGTCCTGGTCGCGACCGGCCTCATCCGCCGCCTCGAAGATGGCGCGCGCCTGCATCTCGTAAATTTCCGGGTAGCTGATGCCAAGACGACAGCCGCGATGGCCGAGCATGGGATTGCTCTCGTGCAATTCGTCGGTGCGCCGGGCCAGCCGCCTGGCGTCGATGCCGCTCGCCGCCGCCAGCTCCGTCAGTTCCTTCTCGGTGCGCGGCAGGAACTCGTGCAGCGGCGGATCGAGCAGACGCACCGTGACCGGCAGGCCGGCCATGATGCGGAACAGCGCGACGAAGTCGCCGCGCTGCATCGGCAGTATCTTGGCCAGCGCCGCGCGCCGTCCGTTCGCATCCTCGGCCATGATCATCTGCCTGACCGCCAGGACGCGGTCAGCCTCGAAGAACATGTGCTCGGTGCGGCAGAGGCCGATGCCCTCGGCACCGAAGCGCCGGGCGGTCGCGGCATCGGTCGGAGTTTCCGCGTTCGCGCGCACGCTGAGCCGGCGGAACTCGTCGGCCCAGCCCATCAGCAGCGTGAAGTCGCCCGACAGCTCCGGCTCGACCGTCGCGACCTCGCCCAGCATGACTTCGCCCGTGGCGCCGTCGATGGTGACGACCTCGCCCTTGCGCACGGCCTTGCCGCCGGCCCACATCGTCTCCTCCCGGTAGTCGATGCGCAGCGCCCCGGCGCCGGACACGCATGGCCGGCCCATGCCGCGGGCCACCACCGCCGCGTGACTGGTCATGCCGCCACGGCTGGTCAGGATGCCCTTGGCCGCGTGCATGCCGTGAATGTCCTCCGGGCTGGTCTCGACCCTGACCAGCAACACAGGCACACCCTTGGCGCCCAACTCCTCCGCCTCGTCGGCCGAAAATACGACACGGCCCGAGGCAGCGCCGGGGCTGGCCGGCAGCCCGCGCGCGATCACCCGCTTTTCGGCCCTGGGGTCGAGCGTGGGATGCAGCAACTGGTCGAGCTGCGCGGGCTCGATGCGCCGGACCGCCTCCTTCTTGTCGATCAGACCCTCGCGGACCATGTCGGCTGCGATCTTCAACGCGGCCTTGGTCGTGCGCTTGCCGGCGCGGGTCTGCAACAGCCACAGCCGCCCCTTCTGCACCGTGAACTCGATGTCCTGCATGTCCCGATAGTGCGCTTCCAAGCGCTGATAGACCTCGACCAGCTGCCCGAAGGCGGCCGGCATGGCCTCTTCCATCGCAAGCTTGCCGTCCTTGGCGCGCAAGCGCGCCGTTTTGGTCAGATGCTGCGGCGTGCGGGTGCCCGCCACCACGTCCTCGCCTTGCGCGTTGATCAGGTATTCGCCATAGAACAGCTTCTCGCCGGTCGACGGATCGCGGGTGAAGGCAACACCGGTGGCCGAATCCTCGCCCATGTTGCCGAACACCATGGCCTGCACCGTGACGGCGGTGCCCCAGTCGGCGGGAATGTCGTGCAGCCGGCGGTACGTCACGGCACGGTCGTTCATCCAACTGCCGAACACCGCGCCGATGGCGCCCCAGAGCTGCTCCTTGACAGCCTGCGGGAATGGCCGGCCCAGGCCATCGGCCACCCGCTCCTTGTAGGCCGCGACCAGTTCGCGCAAGTCCGTCGCGCTCAGTTCGGTGTCCAGCAAGATGCCGCGTTCCGACTTCCGATCCTCCAGCAGCTCCTCGAAACTGTGGTGGTCGAGGCCCAGCACCACGTCGGCATACATCTGGATGAAGCGGCGGTAGCTGTCATAGGCGAAACGGTCATCGCCGCTCTGCCGGGCGAGCCCTTCGACGGTCTCGTCGTTGAGGCCCAGATTGAGCACCGTGTCCATCATGCCGGGCATCGAGGCACGCGCGCCCGAGCGCACCGAGACCAGCAGCGGATTGGCGGCATCGCCGAAACGTGCGCCGGCGCGCCCCTCGATGCCGCAGAGCGCGCCGTTCACTTCCGCCTCGAGCTCGGGCGGATACCCCCGATTGTTGTCGTAGTAATACGTGCAGACTTCGGTGGTGATGGTGAAGCCCGGCGGCACCGGCAGACCCAGACGGCTCATTTCCGCCAAGTTGGCGCCCTTGCCGCCCAAGAGGTTGCGCAAGCTGGCCGCGCCGTCCGCGCTGCCGCCGCCGAAACCGTAGACCCACTTCTGCATCGGTCCTATCCTGGATTATTCGTGACGCGGGCCGTATCGGTGCGGCGGGTGTAGCATAGCTCACTGATTTCGTTCAGGATTTGGTTGTCTAAGCCGGTCCTTCACGAGAGCAGGGAGGCGCCACGCCCGCC
>VGEV01000017.1 GCA_016869175.1 Alphaproteobacteria bacterium | reverse complement strand
GGAAGGACCCGGGCTCTTGGGCGCTGTTTTGCCAAACGGATCACCCGGGAACGGCGCCCGCCCGCAGGTCCTTGAGGCGCAGCAGCATGGCCAGCATGCGTTCGAGCTTGCGGTCGAGGTGCACCTCGTAGCGGCCGAGCCGCTCCAGCTTGTCGGGGTCGAGCGCCTCGCCGAACGCCTGTTCGCGGATCAGCGGGCGGTTGGCGAGTTCTTTCTTGCGCCCATCGAACCACGGCATCACCGTCCCTTCGAGGAAGCGGCGCAAGCCGTCTTCGTCGGGCGTGGCCGCCTCCTCGCCCTCGTCCAACTCGTCGGGATCGCGGGCCAGCCTGTCCGTCCACCGGTCCCGCGCATCCTCCCGCAGCGCCGCCAGCGCGGCCTCGTAGCGATCGTTGCGGCGCGAGCCGAGCAGGTCGAGCGCGCGGCGGGTCATGGCCTCGTCGAAGAACATTGTTCCAAGAATGTCGGGATCGAGGCCAAGGCCGGAACGCGGCACGCGGAGCAGTTGGTGCATGTCGTCGAACTCGATGCCGAGCTTCAGATGCTTCTCGACGATGTCCTCGATCGGGACAACTCGGAGGATCGTCACGCCGAGCGCTTGCTCGTACTCGGCCAGCAGCGCCGCAGCGTCGCGTTCGATCTGCTCCTCGTGAAGGTAGGGAACTCGCTTTGCCATCGGATCGTCAGCCTTTCATCTGCATCGTTGAAGCCCGGGTCGGCGGGCCGTCAGTCGTCCTTCGCCTTTTGCGCCTGCCGCGCCAGCCGGGCGATATCATCAGCCGTCAGGCCCTTGGTGGTGCGCAGGAGCGCCGCCAACTCGACCGGATGGCGCTTGATGATGTCGGTGATGTCGGTCGAGACGCGCCCGGCCCGCGCCAGCAGATCGTCTGTGTCGCACCCGATGATCCCGGCGATCGCCCGGACCTTGTCCTCGGCCGGCGGCGGGAACTCGTCCCGCTCGACCTTCGACAGGTAGGTGGGGCTCACCCCGATCATCTTCGCCATTTCGCGCAATCCGATCTCCTTGCCTTCGCGTTCGCGGCGGATGAACGCCCCGAACTTCTCCCTCGCACCGGTCATCGTTCCTCACTCCCGTCTGCTGTTTAGGTGTCACTCTACAGTCGATTCGCGCCGGCTGTCAACTATCCGCTAAACACTTGTCGCCCGGACGTTCAGGCCGCCAGCCGCAACTCGCGGATTTCCTCAAGGACTCGCCGAAATTCGGGCTTGGGCGCAAGGCACATGGTGCGATAGGTCTTCAGGAACGGCAGCCAAATCTCACTTTTCGCCGAATTGGCCGTGTTGCCCGCCGCTTGGCGGCCGGCTGGAAGGGTGGCGCAACAGTCGGGCGCGCCTTCCGGCTTGGCTCCCAGCGTCTTGCCCCCGTGTGGACCGAGTGGGAACGCCCAGCCACCGGATCGGCTGTCTGGAGGTCAACGGATGAATGAGCGCGTGGTGGCCTGTGGCGCCGGTTTCGCAGGCGACCGGACCGAACCGGCGGTTGCGCTGGCGGCCTCCGGTCGGGTGCATGCCGTTGCCCTGGAATGTCTGGCCGAACGCACGCTGGTGCCAGGGCTCAGGGCGCGTCGCAGCGATCCGCAGGCGGGCGCCGATCCGCGACTGCGACGCCGGCTGCGCCCGCTGCTGCCGGTTGCCCGGGCCAACGGTTGCCGGGTGATTTCCAATCTGGGCGCCGCCAATCCGCGCGCCGCGGGCCTCCAGATCGCCCGGCTCGCCGGCGCCTGCGGCTGCTCGGGCCTGCGCGTGGCCGCCGTCCTGGGCGACGACGTGATGGCGCTGGCGGCGCAGGTCGAATGGCAGGAACCGTTCAGCGGCGAGCTGCTGGGCGCGCATGCCTATCTTGGCGCCGACGCGTTGCGCGAGGCGGTGGTCGAGGGCGCGGACGTCATCGTCACAGGGCGGGTCGCGGATTCGGCCCTGTTCTCGGCCGAACTGCTTCCGATCCTGTTGGACGAGGCCGACGCGCTGGCCGGCGCCACGACGGTTGGCCATCTGCTGGAATGCTCGGGCCAGGTCACCGGCGGCAATTTCGAAATGCCGGACGGCGACAGCCTGTCGGCGCGGGAGTTCGCGGAACTCGGCTTCCCGCTGGCCCGCGTGTTCGCCGACGGCAGCGCCGAGATCGGCCTGCTCGATGGCGCATCGGGCCGGGTGGACGCCCTCACCTGCACGCTGCAACTGCTCTACGAGGTGCACGACCCCGGCAGCTACATCACTCCGGACGTGATCCTGGATTTCACCGGCGTCAAGTTCGAGCAGATCGGCCGAAACCTTGTGCGCATGAGCGGGGCGCGTGCACGCGGCCGGCCCAGGAAACTCAAGGTATCGGGCTTCGTCGAGCAGCCGGGCTTCGTTGCCGATGTCGAAATCGGCTATGCCGGCACGCATGCGCTGCAGCGCGGCCGGATCGCGGCGGACGCGCTGCGCCTGCGGCTGGACGACTGGCAGCCGGAGGACTTGCGCATCGACCTGGTCGGTGTCGACTCGACATTGGGACCCGCCTCGCTGCCGGCGCCCAACCGCGCGCCGGAAGTTCGCGTGCATGTCTCGGCCCGCTGTGCCGACGCGGAAATGGCGCAGATCGTCGAGGACGAGGTCTATTCCCTGACGCTGTCGGGGCCGGCCGGCGGCGGCAGCGTGCGCAGCGAACGGCGGCCGAGCCTGGCGGTGGTGGACGGCCTCATTCCCCGCGAGCTGGTCAGGACCGAGACCGTTTGGGAGCAGGCGCCGTGAGGGTCGGTTCGCTCGCCATCGGCCGTTCCGGCGACAAGGGCGGCACGCTGGACTTGACGCTGGTGGCGCTCGACGATGCCGGCTACCGCTGGCTGGAATCGCGCCTGACCGAGGCGGTGGCGCAGGCCGCGCTCGCGCGGGTGATGCCGGGCCAGGCCAAGCGCTACGCGGTGCCCGGGCTGCGCGCGCTGAAATTCGTGGTGAGCGGTGCGCTGCCGGGCGGGGTGTATGCCACCTTGCATGCCGGCCTGCACTGGCAGAAGGCGGCGATCTGGGTGTTGTTGGACCTCGAACTGGATTAGCCGGCGCGACGCCGGCACGGCAGGCCGCCCCAGCAGGCGCCGAGCTTCCTTCCTCGAGACATCGCCGAGGTTTGCTAGACTGGGCCCAGCGGAACGCCGGCCATTGGTTTCGGAGTAGACAGCCATGAACATCGCCAAGTCGAACAACAAGTGGATCGGCCAGAGCACCCTCAGGCCCGATGGTGCCGACAAGGTGACGGGACGCGCCGCCTATGGCGCCGACGCCACCATGCCCGGCATGCTCTGGGGCCGGGTGCTGCGCAGCGCGCACCCGCACGCCCGGATCCGCTCCATCGACACCAGCAAGGCGGCGGCGCTACCGGGCGTGAGGGCCGTGATGACCGGCAGGGATCTGGTGGAGTTCCCGCTCGACAAGCCGGTCATCCTGGGCATTCAGGACATGCGTTGGATCTCGCGCAACGTCATGGCGCGCGACAAGGCGCTGTATGCGGGCCATGCGGTCGCCGCTGTGGCGGCCACCACGGCGGCCATCGCCGAGCAGGCCCTGAAACTGATCGCGGTCGATTACGAGGTGCTGCCCTGGGTGATTGACGTCGATGCGGCCATGCGGCCCGATGCGCCGATCCTGCACGAGCACATTCGTTTCGACGGCAAGCCTTCCAATATCGCCGGCCGGCTGGAGCACAAGCTGGGCGATGTCGAAGCCGGCTTCGCCGAAGCGGACGTCATCGTGGAACGCAGCTTCAAGACCGAGCCCGTGCACCAGGGCTATATCGAGCCGCATGCCTGCCTGGTCAGCGTCAGCGGCGACGGCAAGGCGACGATCTGGAGCTCGAGCCAGGGGCAGTTCATGGTGCGCGCGATGTGCGCCTATCTGACCGGGCTGCCGCAGAGCGACATCCGCGCCATCCCGGCCGAGATCGGCGGCGGCTTCGGTGGCAAGACCATCGTCTACCTGGAGCCGCTGGCCCTGGTGCTGGCGCGCATGTCCGGCCGCCCGGTGAAAATGGTGATGACGCGCGGCGAAGTGTTCCGCGCCACCGGCCCGACCTCGGGCTCATCCAGCACCGTCAGACTGGGCGCCACCAAGGACGGCCGCATCGTCGCCGCGCAAGGCACCTTCTGCCTGCAGGCCGGCGCGATGCCCGGGTCGCCCATCCGCGGCGCTGCCGGCTGCTCGTTCACCCCCTATGACATCCCCAACGTGCATTCGCTGGGCTTCGATGTCGTCAGCAACCGCTCCAAGGTCGCCGCCTACCGGGCGCCCGGTGCGCCGATCGGCGCCTATGCCGTGGAATGCGTGATGGACGAGCTGGCCGCGGCGCTGGGCATGGACCCCTTGGAACTGCGCCTGAAGAACGCCGCCAAGCAGGGCACCAAGGCGGCCTATGGCCCGGTCCTTCCGATCATCGGCTACGAGGAGACGCTGAAGGCGGCGCTGGTGCACCCGCATTACCAGGCCCCGCTGAGACCCAACCAGGGCCGTGGCGTGGCCAGCGGCTTCTGGTTCAACGCCGGCGGCGAGTCGAGCGCGCATGTCAGCATCAACGAGGATGGCAGTGTTGTCGTCGTCACCGGGCATCCGGACATCGGCGGCAGCCGGGCCTCCATCGCCAACATCACGGCCGAATTGTTGGGCATCGACTACCGCAAGGTGCAGGTGCTGATCGGCGACACGAGCTCGATCGGCTTCAGCAATCTGACCGGCGGCAGCCGCGTGACCTATGCTTCCGCAATGGTGGTGACCCGTTCGATCGAGCAGGTGATCAAGAGCTTGCGCGAGCGGGCGGCCAAGCTATGGAAGATCGACCCCGAAGCGGTCACCTGGGAAGATGGCGAGGCACGGCCGGCCGGCGACAATGCCGGCAGGTTCCCGCCGCTGACGCTGGCCCAGCTCGCCGCCAAGGCGAGCGAGACCGGCGGGCCGATCGGCGCCGGAGTCCAGCTCAATACCACCGGCGCCGAGGGCGGCTTCGCCACGCATATCTGCGATGTCGAGGTCGACCGCGCCACCGGCCGGGTCTGGGTGACCCGCTACACCGCCTTTCAGGATGTCGGCCGTGCGATCCACCCCGCCTATGTCGAGGGCCAGATGCAGGGCGGCGTGGCGCAGGGCATCGGCTGGGCGCTCACCGAGGAAGTGGTTTACGACAAGAACGGCCATGTCGATAATCCGAGCTTCCTCGACTACCGCATGCCGGTCGCCTCGGACCTGCCGAAGCTCGAGGCGGTGATGATCGAGATACCCAATCCCAAGCACCCGCAGGGCGTGCGCGGGGTGGGCGAAGTGCCGATCGTGCCACCGCTGGCGGCGGTCAGGAACGCCCTCTACGGTGCGCTTGGCATCCGCTTCAGCAGCCTGCCGATGTCGCCGCCGAAAGTGCTGGCGGCACTGGAGCCGGACGGGAAATAGCCGGCCGGCCAACGCCGGCTAGGGCATTCCTGGTATGCGCCGCCCGCGCCGCCCCATGCCCTCTGCTAGTCTTGCCGGCGCCAAGCCAAGGAGCCCGCCCGCCATGACCGACGCGACCCGCCGCATCCTCGACCGGGAAGAGATTCGCGACGTGATGGCGCGCTATTGCCGCGCCGTCGACCGCGCGGACTGGGAAGCCATCCGCGAGGTATATTTCGCCGACGCCTATGACGACCATGGCGATTACAAAGGCGGGGTGGATGGCTTCATCGCCTTCGCCAAGACGCGCACCGGCGGCGCGCCGCAATGCATGCACTTCATCGGCAACTGCCTTATCGAGTTCGCCGGCAACGATCTCGCCATCGTCGAGACCTATTTCATGACCGCGCACACGCTGGGGCCCAAGGCGCAGAAGGAATACGGCGCCGGCGACGGCAACAGCCCCGTCCAGCTTTCCTCTTACGGCCGCTATGTCGATCGCATGGAGCGGCGGGGCGGCAAGTGGGGCATTGCCCGGCGGATCGTGGTGTTCGAGGCGACCCGCACCTTCACCGGCAACGCGCCGCCCTTGAAGCCGGAATGGGCCCAGCAGCGCCGCGACAAGGACGACCCGATCTTCCGCATGCGGGCCGAAGCCGGGCTCTGAGGCTCAGCCGGCTGCGAGGAAGTCGCGCAGCAGCCGGGCAACCGGTTCGGGCTGCTCCTGCTGCACCCAGTGGCCGGCGCCCGGCAGCAGGTGACAGCCCAGCATGCGGGCGCAGGCCGCGGTCTGCATCTTCTCGAAATCGCCCGGCGTCTGGTAAACACCCCAGTCGGCCTCGCCGGCCATGAACAGGGTCGGCACCTCGATCCGCCGGCCCGAGAAAATCTGCAGTTCCGCTGCGAACCGGCCGTTGGTGCGGCAGCGATACCAGTTGAGGCCGCCCTGGAAACCGGTGCGGGCGAACTCGGCCGAATAGACCGCAAGCTCGGCCTCGCCGAGCCAGCGGCAGGCCGCCGCCTCGGCCGGGCCCGGCATTTCCTTGGCCACCGTCTCGGCCATGTTCTCGCCCAAGTCCATGATGTAGTAGGTCGGCATGCGGGCCAGTTCGTCCGCCCGCCAGGCTTGCAGCCGGAACGGCCGGATGGCCCGCCAGTCGGCGCTCTTGTGATGGTAGTAGGCGCGCAGGAAGGCGTGAATGCCTTGCCGGCAATGGCGCATGTCCGCGTCCGCGGCCCGCGTCGAGTAATACCAATGATAGTGCTTGCGCGGGCGCGGCAGGGCGGCCAGCGCGGCATGGATGTCGGCGGCCGGCGCTGGCGAGGGCTGGCCATCGGTGGCGAAGGGCAGGTCCGGCGGCCCGGCGAACGGCGCGCTCAACAATGCCACCTTGCGAAACACGTCCGGCCGGATCAGCCCGCAATAGGCGGCGATGGGCGAGCCGAAATCGTGGCCGATCACCGCCGCCACTTGGCGATGGCCGAGCGCCGCGACCAGCCCCAGACTGTCGCGCACGATGTTGAGGTAGCGGAACGGCGCCAGATCGCCGTCGTAGTCGGCATTCCAGCCGGTCGTGCGGCCATAGCCGCGCTGGTCGGGCGCGACCACGTGGAAGCCGGCCGCCGCCAAGGGCAGCATCACCTTGCGCCAGCTATAGGCCAGTTCCGGGAAGCCGTGCAGCAGCAAGAGGCAAGGCCGGCCGGGTGTCTCGTAGCCCGCCTCCAGGACATGCATGCGCAAGCCGTTGATGCCGTCGACGAAGCGGGCGCGAATGCCCGCCGGCAGCACATCGCCCCGCAAGGCTTCGATCTCGGCCATCGTCATCCTCGCTCCGCATGGCAGCATAGCGGAGCAGGGCTGCTAAGCTAGGCGCGGCAGCAGGGGGACGCGACATGGACAAGGCGCTGAGCGGTATCCGGGTGATCGACATGACGCACAACCAGGCGGGGCCCGCCTGCACGCAGATCCTGGGCTTCCTGGGTGCCGAAGTGATCAAGCTGGAGGAGCCGAAGGGCGGCGACATCGCCCGCGCGCAAGCCGGCGACAGCCTGTTCTTCCTGGTGCTGAACGCCAACAAGCGGAGCCTGACGCTCGACCTGAAGAAGCCGGAGGGCAAGGCGCTGTTCCGCCAGGTGATCGCCAAGTCCGACGTGCTGGTGGAGAATTTCGGGCCCGGCGCGCTCGACCGGCTGGGCCTGGGCTATGCCGCGCTGAAGGCGCTCAACCCCAGGCTGATCTACGCCACGATCAAAGGCTTCGGCACCCATGGCCCTTATGCCGAGTTCAAGAGCTTCGAGCCCATTGCGCAGGCCATGGGCGGGGCCATGTGCATCACCGGCTTCCCCGACAACCCGCCGACCTATGTTTGGCCGGCGATCGGCGACAGCGGCACCGGCATGCACATGACGATCGGCATCCTGGCGGCCCTGCAACAGCGCCACGCGACAGGCCGTGGCCAGCATGTGGAAGTCTCCATGCAGGATGCCGTGGTCAACCTCATCCGCATCAGCCTGCGCGACCACCAGCGCCGGGGCGGGGTCGGTCCGCGCACCGGCAACCAACTGGGCCAGACCGTGCCGGGCAGCACCTACCCTTGCGCGCCGGGCGGCCCCAACGACTACGTCTACATCTACGCCCAGCAGCAGATGTGGCCGGCGCTGGCGCGCGTGCTCGGCCAGCCGGAGTTGACCCACGATCCGCGGTTCAGCACGCCCGAAGCCCGCTGGCAGAACCGCGCGGCGTTCGACCCCCTGCTCACCGCCTGGACGAGCGCGCGCGGCAAGCACGAGGTGATGCGCCTGATGGGCGAGGCGGGCGTGCCGTGCGGCGCCTGCCAGGACACCGCCGAGGTGCTGGCTGACCCGCACTTGAAGGCGCGCGAGATGATCGTGGAACTCGACTATCCGCCGCGCGGGGCCTTCCAGACCGTCGGCTGCCCGATCAAGCTGTCGGACTCGCCCGCCACCCTCAGCCGGCCGCCGCTTCTGGGCGAGCATAGCGAGGCCCTGCTGGACGAGCTCTGCGGCCTGTCGCCGGCGGAGTTGCAGCGCCTGCGCGGCGAGGGCGTGATCTGAAATGGACCAACCACGCCTTCGCAACTTGTTCCCCTTACCATAAAGCAAGGAGCAGGTTCGAACGAAAGGGCAAGGCGATGGCCATCGCGACGATCACCAGCAAGGGACAGACCACCATTCCCAAGGACGTGCGCGACCGTCTGCGTCTCAAGGCGGGCGACCGGGTCGAGTTCCTGCTGCAGGAGGATGGCACGGCCCTGATGGTGCCGACGACGATCACGCTGGCCGAGCTGCAGGCTTCGGTGCCGCGGCCGCGCGCCAAGCTCGACCTGGCAGAGATCGAAGCGACGATCCGCCGACGTTCCGCCAAGCGGGCGCGGCGCGCATGAAGGGCCTCGATACCAACGTGCTTCTGCGCCTCTTGCTGCGCGACGACGCCGATGAGGCGGCCCGGGCGCAGCGTTTTGTCGAACGGGCCGCGGCGGAAGCTCCGTTGTGGATCAACCGCGTTGTGCTGGTGGAATTGGTCTGGGTATTGGAGAGCGGGTATCGCTATCGTCGGCAGGAGGTCGCCGGCATTCTGGCTAACCTGCTGCGGACCAAGAGTTTCATGATCGAAGGGGCCGAGGAAGCCTGGGCGGCGTTTCGGCGCTATCGCGATGTTCGGGCGGACTTTGCGGACTGCCTGATCGGCGCCACGAATCGGGCTGCCGGCTGCGCCGAGACCGCGACCTTCGATCGCGCGGCGGCGGCACTGCCGGGTTTCGTTGTGCTGGGCGCCTGAATGCCGGGGGCCTGACCAGCAGCAAGGAAGCGGCCGATGACACCCAAGCTTGGTTACCTGCTGCCAACGCGCGAGCAGATCATGGAAGGCCGGCCCGCGGCGGCTCCGCTGCTGCGCCTGGCGGAGCGGGCGGAGGCGCTCGGCTACGATTCCGTCTGGGCGGGCGACTCGCTGCTGGCCCGGCCGCGGCACGATCCGGTCACGCTGCTGGCGGCGGCCGCCGCGCGCACGCGGCGCGTGACGCTGGGCACCGCCGTGTTGCTGCCCGCCTTGCGCAATCCGGTGGTGCTGGCGCACCAGTTGGCGACGCTCGACCAGATCGCGGAAGGCCGCCTGATCCTGGGCGTCGGCATCGCCACCGACGTGCCGAACATCCGCGCCGAATTCGCCGCCGCCGGCGTGCCCTTCGAGAAGCGGGTGGGCCGCTTGCTGGAAGGCCTGCGGCTGACGCGCCTCCTCTGGCAGGGCAAGCCGGTCGACTGGGACGGCCGCTGGCTGGTGCGTGGCGGCATCCTGGGTCCGACGCCGCACCGCCCGGGCGGCCCGCCCATCTGGATCGGCGGTTCGGTGCAGGCGGCGCGTACACGCGCGGCCCGGCATTTCGACGGCTGGTTCCCGACCGGCCCCGACGCCGGCACATGGGGAACGCAGTGGGCCGAGGTGCAGGCGATGGCGCGCGAAGCGGGCCGCGACCCGGCCGGCATTGCCGGCGCCATATACCTGACACTTGCCATCGACGACGACAGCGCCCGCGCGGAAGCCCGCATCGACGCCTTCCTCAAGGCCTATTATGGCCAACGTCCCGACCTGCTGCGCCAGCGCCAGGCCTGCTTCGGCGGAGCGCCCGGGCAGGCGGCCGAGTGGGTGAACGGCTATGCCGAGGCCGGCGCCACGCATCTCGTGCTGCGCTTCGCCGGCGAGCACGAACGACATCTCGAACTCGTGGCCGAGTTGCGTCGGCAACTCGGCTGGTGACAACCGAAGGGACTTCGCCATGAACACGGCGCGGCTGTTGCGCAACACCGCCTTGACCTATCCCCGGGCGCTCGCCGTGGCGCATGGCCCCCGGCCCGTCTACGACTATGCCGGGCTCGCGGCGCGCGTGGCACGATTGGCGGGGGGCTTGCGCACGCGGCTGAACCTGGCGCCGACCGAGCGCGTCGTGGTGGCGATGGCCAATCGTCCGGACTATTTCGAGGTGTTGTTCGGACTTTGGCATGCCGGCCTGGTGGCGGTGCCCGTCAACTTCCGCCTGCACGAGAACGAGATCGCCTATGTCGTCGAAAGTTCCGGCGCCAAGGCGTGCCTGGCCGACGACGCGCTGGCGGAGCGGCTGGCCAACCTGCCACAGGTCCGCCAAGGCCGGCTGCCGGTGGTCAGCGTCGAGACGGCGGAATACCAACGCCTGCTGCGCGGCGATGAGCTCGCGCTCAGCGAGGCCGGCCCGGAGGATCCGGCCTGGCTGTTCTACACCAGCGGCACGACGGGAAGACCCAAGGGCGCCACGCTGACGCATCGCAATCTGATGGTGCTGACATTGACGTTCCTGGCGGACATCGACCAGCTTCGGGTCGGCGACAGCATGGTGCACGCGGCCCCCCTGTCGCATGGCTGCGGCCTGTGGTCGATCCCCGCGCTGGCGGCCGGCACGACCAACGTCGTGCCGGAAGGCGCCAGCTACCAGCCGGCGGAGGCGGTGTCGCTGCTCGGCCACTATCGCAACGTGACCATGTATCACGCGCCCACCATGCTGACCCGCCTGGTCAACGATGCCGGCGCGCAAGGTGCCGACTACCGCAACCTGCGCACGCTGATCTATGGCGGCAGCCACATGTATCGGGCCGATCTGGAACGGGCGCTGGCGCTGCTGGGGCCGCGCCTGGTGCAGATCTACGGGCAGGGCGAGAGCCCGAACACCATCTCCCTGCTGTCCAAGGCACAGCACCTGGAGACCCGGCACCCCCGGCACGATGCCAGGCTCAATTCCGCCGGCTACACCCGCACGGGCGTCGAAATCCAAGTAGCCGACGAGGCGGATCGCCCGCTACCGCCGGGCGAGCTTGGCCAGGTGCTGGTGCGCGGCGACATCGTGATGCGCGGCTATTGGAATAATCCCGAGGCCACGCTCGAGACACTGAAAGGCGGCTGGCTGCACACCGGCGACCTGGGCACGCTGGAGGCCGATGGCTTGCTGACCCTCAAAGACCGCGCCAAGGACATGCTGATCTCCGGCGGCTCCAACATCTATCCGCGCGAGGTGGAGGAAGCGTTGTTGGGCCATGCCGACGTGCTGGAAGTATCGGTGGTTGGCCGGCCACACCGCGAATGGGGTGAGGAAGTCGTGGCCTTCGTGGTTCCGCGCCCGGGCTGCAACCTGACCGAGGCCGCGCTCGACGAGCATTGCCTGAACCGCATTGCCCGCTACAAGCGCCCGCGCGCCTATCGCTTCGTCGACAGCCTGCCGAAGAGCGCCTACAACAAGATCCTGAAGACCGAGCTGCGCCGTCAGCTGTCGCGAGAGGCCGATCAAGAGCAGCGGGGCTGAGCGCCATGGCGGAACTGCTGCTGTATCACTACGCACTCTCGCCTTTTGCCGAGATCGTGCGGGTCGCGCTCGGCATCAAGCGGCTTGCTTGGCGCTCGGTCGAGGCGCCGATGATCATGCCCAAGCCCGACCTGCTGGCCTTGACGGGCGGCTACCGGCGCATTCCGGTGCTGCAGGTCGGTGCCGACGTCTACTGCGATACCGCCTGCATCCTCGAAGAGCTGGAAGCGCGCCATCGCGAGCCGGCGCTGCTGCCGCAGGGGCTGCGCGGCCTTGCCCTGGCGTTGCAGCACTGGGCGGGTCTGGGTCTGGCCTGGAATGTCGGCCGCTTCATCGTCGGCACGGCGCCGGAGGCCTTTCCCATGGAGTTCCACGCCGACCGCGCGGCGATGTGGGCCGTGCCGCTCGATCTCAACCGTCTCAGGCGCTCGGCGCCGCGCTATCGCGACCGCCTGCGCGAGCAATTGCGCTGGCTGGCCGACATGCTGCGCGAGCGCCCCTTCCTGCTGGGGGCTGGGCCGACGCTGGCTGACGCGGCGATCTACGGCCATTGCTGGTTCCTGCGGCAGGCGCATGCCAGGACGGCGGCCCTGCTGGACCCGCAACCGGCGGTGTTGGCCTGGATGGACCGCATCGCCGCCATCGGCCATGGCGACGCCCGGCCACTGGCGTCTGGCGATGCCTTGGCCATCGCCGCCGCCGCCAGCCCGGCGGGCGGCCAGGGCGTCGATGGCGAGAATGGACTAGGCCTGCGAGCCGGCGCCTCCATCGCCGTGACGCCCGACGATTACGGCCGCGACGCGGTTATCGGCATACTTGCGGGCCTTGACGACCGGCGCATCTCTCTGCGGCGCGAACACCCGGCAACGGGCGAGGTCGTGGTGCACTTCCCCCGCCTGGGCTACGCCGTCCGGGCGGCCTGAGCGGCCCTCGCTGGCGGTCGCCTGCCGCATCCACTAGCATTGCGCTTTCCGCCCGGGTCGAAACCATGCTCATCGAGATCATCTGCACCGGCGACGAGGTGCTGACCGGCAAGATCGTCAACAGCAATTTCAGCTGCATCAGCCAGAAGCTGGAGGACTTCGGGCTGACGGTGCGCTGGGGAACGACCGTCGGCGACGACCGCGAGACGCTGCTAAACGCGTTTCGTGAGGCCGGCGAACGCGCCGATGCGGTGATCGTCAACGGCGGGCTGGGACCGACCATCGACGACCTGTCGCAGGAGATCGCCGCCAAGGCGGCCGGCCTGGAATTGCGGCTCAACGAGGACTGGCTCGCCCGGATGGAGGAATTCTTCCGCCGGCGCGCGCGGGTGATGCCGCCCAACAACCGCAAGCAGGCCATGCTGCCGGAAGGCGCCGAGGTGCTGGACAACCCGGTCGGCACCGCTTGCGGCTTCGCGCTCGATATCGGTCGCGCGCGCTTCTTCTTCACGCCCGGCGTGCCCCGCGAACTGCGCCGCATGCTGGAAGAAGAGATCGTGCCGCGGCTGCTGTCGCTGAGCGGCACCCAGGCCGCCATCCACCTCAAGCGCTTCCATTCCTATGGGCTTGGCGAGTCGCATGTCGATGCGCTGCTCGCCGGCCTCGAGGATCTGGTGCCGGGCGGTGGCGTGAAGCTGGGCTTTCGCGCGCACTATCCGCAGCTGGAGACCAAGATCACCGTGCGCGGCTGTGACCTGCACGAGGTGCAGCAGAAGCTGGCCCCGGTGCAGGAGGAGGTGCGCAAGCGGCTCGGCAACTTCATCCTGGCGGAAGACGACAACACGTTGGAGGGCGTGGTGTTGAAGGCGCTTGCCGTAGAGCGGAGCACCTTGGCGGTGGTGGAGACCTTCACCGCCGGCCACATCGCCAGCCGTCTTGTGCATTTGCCGGGAGCCGAGGCGGTGTTCAAGCGGGGGATCGTTTCGCGCGACCTGGCGCAAATACGCTCGGCGGTCGGCCTCGATGGCCGCAATCTCAACGGCGAAGTCAGTTGCGAAGCGGCGGAAACGGTGGCCGAGGCGGCGCGCAAGGCCACCGCCGCCAGCCACGCGTTGGCGGTGCTGGTGGAGCTCGACGAAGGTGCCGACCGCATCGACCTGGGCGGCACCATCTGCCTTGCCGTTGCCAGCCCGGATGAGGTGGTGTCGCGCCGCGCACGCATGCTGGGCGGTCGCGACTGGGTGCGGCTGGGCGCCGCCGAGTTGGGCCTCGACTGCCTGCGTCGCTATCTGCAAGGCTTGCCGGTGGTCGAGCGCATCGATTTCGAACGGACCTGAAGACAGGCCACGGGGGGACAGGCATGCGCGCGGTGTTGGTGGATGCGAACGCGGCCGGACATCTGAAGCTCGGCGAGGCGCAGGAGCCGGACCCGAAGCCGGGCCAGGCGCTCGTCGCGATCAAGGCGATCTCGCTCAACCTGGGCGAAGTCAAGCGCGCGCGCCGCGGCAGCCCGGGGCAGCTGCTCGGCTGGGATCTGGCCGGCATCGTCGAGAAGCCGGCCGCCGACGGCTCCGGTCCGAAGGCCGGAGCCCGCGTCGTCGGCTTGGTGCCGTCGGGCGCCTGGGCCGAGCGCGCAGCGGTCGACTCGGCCGCCCTGGCGGCGCTGCCGGACAATGTGTCCTTCGCGCACGCTGCGACCCTGCCGGTTGCCGGCCTGACCGCGCTCTACGCCCTGGAACAGGCCGGACAGTTGCTGGGCCGCCGCGTGCTGGTGACCGGCGCCTCGGGCGGCGTCGGGCTGTACGGCATCCAGCTCGCGGCCCAGTCGGGGGCCTTGGCGACGGCGCTGATCCGGCAGCCGAAACAGGAAACGCTGGTGCGCGGCGCGGGTGCCGTCCAGGTGGTGGTCGGCGAACGCGCGGGCGGCACGGCCGCGCATGGCCCCTTCCATTGCGTGCTGGAATCGGTCGGCGGCCCGGTGCTGGCGGACTGCCTGGGGCAGGTCGCACAAGGAGGCGTTCTGGTCAGCTACGGCATTTCCTCCGAGGCGCCGGCCACGATCGATGTCGGTCAGTTCTTCCGTACCGGCCGCGTGCGCTATTACGGCCTGATGCTGTTCAGCGAACTGGGCCGCCGGCCGGCCAGCGACGGCTTGGCGGTGCTGGCCGGCCTCATGAGCCAGGGCCGCTTGCAGCCGCATATCGATGCGGATGACAAGCTGGGCAACCTGGGCAAGCTGGCCGAACGGCTGTACAGCCGGCAGATCGTCGGCAAGGCCGTGCTGCACGTCGATTGAACCCATCCACCGGAGAGCGCGTCATGAGCACCCAGCCGCCACCGCAGAACCCGCGCGACAAGCTGCGGAGCTTCGCGCCGAAGCTGATCGAACTGACCGAGACCGTGCTGTTCGGCGACGTCTGGGAACGCCCGGGCCTGTCGAAACGCGACCGCAGCCTGATTACCGTGGCGGCCCTCGTCGCGCTCAATCGCGAGCAGCAATTGCGCAGCCACCTGGTCCGCGCGCTGGACAACGGCGTCACCCAGGACGAGCTGATCGAGCTGTTCACACATCTGGCCTTCTATTCCGGCTGGCCCACCGGCGTCAGCGCCGCGCTGCTGGCCAAGGATGTGTTCGAAGCGCGAAAATAGGCGATCCTTGCCCGGGCTGGGGGTGCGCGCATGACGCGACAGATGACCATGGTTGGCTTCTTGCAGGCGCAGAACTGCACCAACCTGGTGAGTTCCTGGCGACATCCGCTGTCGCGCCCGGACTCGACCAGCGCCGATTACTACCAGGAGATCGGCCGCATCCTGGAAGCCGGAAAGTTCCACCTCGCCTTCTTCGACGATCGACTGGCGATGCCGGACCGTTACGGCAACGACCACGCGCATACCGTTGAATACGGCATCCGCTGCGTGAAGATGGACCCGGTCACCGTGCTGATGGCGATGGGCATGGCGACCAGGCGCCTCGGTCTCGGTGCCACTTGTTCCACGACCTATTTCGAGCCCTTCCATGTCGCTCGCCTGTTCGCAACGGTCGACCTGATGACCGCCGGCCGGGCCGCCTGGAACGTCGTCACTTCGTTGAACGAGGGCGAGGCCCACAACATGGGCCACGACGCGGTCATGGAGCACGACCTGCGCTATGACCGCGCCGACGAGTTCATGGAAGTGGTGCTGGGCCATTGGGATAGCTGGGACGACGACGCCATCGTGCAGGACAAGGCAAGCGGCCGGTTCGCCGATCCCGCCAAGGTGCGTCGCCTCGACCATCACGGGCGCTTCTTCAAGTCGCGCGGACCCTTCACCGTGCCGCGCTCGGCGCAGGGCCATCCGGTGATCATCCAGGCCGGCCAGAGCGGCCGCGGCCGGCGCTTCGCCGGCCGCTGGGCCGAGGTGATCTTCAACGCACCCAACACACTCGAACAGCAGAAGCGGGAATATGCGCAATTGCGCGGCGACGCCGAAAGCGCGGGCCGCGATCCCGACCGCTTGCGCATCTGCTCGCTGACCTACACGGTGACGGCCGCGACAAAGGCTGAAGCCGAGGACAAGTACGCCCTGATCGAGCGCTTGCCGACCGACATCGACGCCCTGTCGCTGCTTTCGGAAGCGCTCAACTTCGACTTCGCTAGCAAGGCCCTGGACGAGCCGTTCAGTGACGCGGAACTGGCCGGCATTTCCGGCCTGCGGACCATGCGCGACCGCGTGCTGCAGTCCAGCGGCAAGCGCAACCCGACGGTGCGCGACTTCATGCTGTTCAGCGGCCGTGCCCGGCCGCACAACGCCATCGTCGGTGGCCCCGGGGACGTAGCGGACGCGCTGGAGCGGCAGTTCGTCGAGCATGGCTGCGACGGCTTCGTCATGGCCGCCACGCATGTGCCGGGCGGCTACACCGACCTGGTGCAACACGTCGTTCCGGAATTACAGCGCCGGGGGCTCTATCACCGGGACTACGCTGGCGCCACCTTGCGCGAAAATCTCGGTCTGCCCAAGGCCACCATCGGCGACTGGAAGGCGCGGCCGGCGATCGTCGCCTAGTCCAACTCCAGCCTGGCCGCGAGGCCGTGCTTGGCGGCCAGCACGCGCAGCTTCTCCCAGGTTGCTTCTTCCACCGCGATGCCGGTGCGCTGGCGCTCAGCCTCGCGGCGGTATTCCAGTTCACCTGGATAGAACACGCCCGGGCTGCCGTCCGACGGCGGGGTCGCCTTGAGATAGCGCGCGAACTCCGCCACCTCGCGCTTGAACGCCGCCAGCGGGCGAAAGGCTTCGACGTTGAATACCGCGAGAAAGCAGCCGTCGTTGTGCCGGCCGCTGGGTTCCACGCCGAAGCCGAGCCCGGTCAAGAGGCCGCACAGGATCTCCACCATCACCGCCAGGCCATAGCCCTTATAGCCCTCGCTGGCGCCGAGCGGCAGCAGCGCGCCGCCCTGCCGGTGCTTGCGCGGATCGGTCGTGGGGCGGCCTTCGGCGTCAACGATCCAGCCGTCCGGCACGGTTTCGCCGCGCGCCGCCGCCAGCGCCACCTTGCCGGCGGCCACCGCCGAAGTCGCCATGTCGAGATAGAGCGGACCGTCGAGATCGGAGGGCACGGCGATCGAGAGCGGGTTGGTGCCGAGCCGGGCTTCGCGCCCGCCGAACGGAGCCACGGCCTTGGGCGAACGGCCGGAATCGGCGGTGATGAGGCCGATCATGCCGGCCTTGACCGCCATCAGGGGATAGCTGGCCAGGCGGCCGATATGGCCCTGCCGGAACACCGTGGCGGCCGCCACGTTATGGTGCCTGGCCTTGTCGATGGTGAGCCGCATTGCCTTTTCGGTCACCACGTAGCCGAAGCCCCAATGGCCGTCGATCACCGTGGTCGCGGGCGATTCTTGCGTGATGGTCCAGGGCGCGCCCGGCACGATATGGCCGGCCCCCACCCGCTCGATATAGGTCGGGATCATGATGACGCCGTGGCTGTCGTGCCCGGCGAGATTGGCGGCGACGCAGTGCTTGGCGACGATCGCCGCCTCCTCGACCGGCGCGCCGGCCGCCACCAGCAGTTCGCGCGCGATGGCGCGCAGGCGGTCGGCGGCGACGGTCGGCATGGCGGTCCGCCAGACCCCGTTCAGGTGCCGTAGGGCATGTTGTAGGCCTGCTCCTCGTAACCGCCGGCGAACATCATGTTGCTTTGCGCCGGATTGCGGTTGACCAACGGTCGGGCATAGAGCGGATGCGTCATCGAGCGCACCTCGTGCTCGATGGTGAACAGGTGCCGGTTGCTCTTGAGATCGACGATGTCCTTGAAGCGATACTGGTACTGGTCGCTTTCCTCGCTCACCAGCCCGTGCTCCTGCAGCCGCGCGTGCGGGCGCGAGAAATTGGTGATGTAGATCTGCAAGTGGTGGCCGTCATATTCCGCCGGCGGCTGGTCGGTCTCGCGGAACACCAGTTCCTGGTTCTGACCCACCACGGCGCGGGCGACCGTGGCGCCATCTTCCGCGTTCACGCCGGAACTGGTCTCCAGTATCTCGCGGTAGAAGCGGGCGATGCCATCGGCGGTGCCGGTCGGCACGTCGAATTCGACATACGGCATGCCCAGCACGATGCGGCCGAACCGGGCCTGCGGCGCATGGCAGCGCACGCGGTTGCCCCAGGGGCTGACGGTTTCGACGCAATCGTTGCGGGCCTCATAGCTGAAGCGCGTGCCAGCCAACGCCTCGCGCACCCGTTCCAGCCGCCGCAGCAAGGCCTCCCGGTCCGGCAACACCAGCCCCGTCACGCCGCGCAACACTTGTGGTTCGCCGGTCGGCAAGTGGAACTGGCTGCGCCCGACATTGACCCACATGTTGGTGACGCCGGTCATGAGAAAGGGGTCGCGCGTGAGGCCCAGCCCGACCACATAGAACAGCGTCGCCAGCCGCTGGTCGGGCACACGGATGTTGACGTGCTCCAACCCCACGACATTGCCCAGATCCTCCACGCCCCGGTCGAATTGCCTGTCCATGCCTGCCTCCGAAGGATCGCCGATCGGCTCGTCGGCCTGAGCTTAAGCCTTTGCCCGGGCGCTGTAGAGACCCTGGCGGAACTGGCCGGGGGCGGCGGCTTGATGTAAAAGCCGTTCACATGAGCTGGTCCCGGCATGGTCGTGGCCCCGGCGAGCGGGGCTATCATCACGGCAACCTGCGCGAGGCGCTGATCCGCGCCGCGCTGGACCTGATCGTCGAGAAAGGTCCGGGCGGCTTCACCTTCGCCGAGGCGGCGCGGGCCGCCGGGGTCAGTGCCGCCGCGCCCTATCGCCATTTCCGCGATCGCGAGGCGCTGATGGCCGATGTGGCGCGGCAGGGCTTCCAGCGCTTCGAGGCCGCCTTGGCGGCGGCCTGGAACGAGGGCCGGCCGGAACCGCTCAGGGCCTTCGAGGACCTGGGCAAGGCCTATTTGCGTTTTGCGCGCGAGGAGCCGGCCTACTATACGGCGATGTTCGAATCGGGCCTGCCGCTCGTTCTCGACGGCGAGTTGCGCCAGGCAAGCGAACGCGCCTTCCAGGTGCTGCGCGGCGCGGCGGAGACGCTGTGCGGCCTGTTGCCCAGGCCACAACGGCCGCCCGCCCTGATGCTGGCCTTGCATGTCTGGGCGCTGGCGCACGGCATCGCCTCGTTGTTCGGGCGCGGCGACGGCGCCCGCCGTGCGCTGCCCATGCCGCCGGAGGAACTGCTGGAAGCGGCCGTGCTGGGCTATCTGCGCGGCCTTGGCTTCGGTGCCCAGGGCTAGGATTTTTTCGCCTGCCCGGTTGACAAGGGCCTGGCTCGCGCGCATCCATGTGAATGTCAGTAACATTCACATGGGGGACGAGGAGGAACGCCCGTGGAACTCGTTGCGAAGGTGGACGACATCGGCAAGCCGGCCTGGATCGGGTTGTTGGTGTTGAGTTTCATCTTGTTCTGGCCGTTGGGCCTGGCCCTTCTCGCCTTTCTCATCTGGAGTGGACGCATGGGTTGCAGGAAGCATCGTGGCGCGGGCCGCTGGGTTTTCGAGGGCGCGGAGGAGGCGCGCGAGCAGGTCGGCCGCTGGTGGCACCGGCGCGAGCGCGAGCCGGCGTCGAGCGGCAATCGCGCCTTCGACGAGTATCGCCATGAGACGCTGAAGCGGCTGGAGGAGGAGCAGCAGGAATTCCAGGGCTTCCTGGAGCGGCTGCGCCATGCCAAGGACAAGGCCGAGTTCGACCAGTTCATGGCCGACCGGCGCCACCGGCCGGCCGGTCCGCCGCAAGCGCCGGAGCCGCAGCCGGCGGCCTGAAGCGGCCTTGAACGACGGGCGCCGGGCGGACCACCGCCCGACGCCTTGTCATTTCACCCGCTGCCAGCGCCAGTAGAGCAGGCCGACGGCGGCCAGATTGAGGACGTTGAAGGCAAGCCCTGCCAGGAACGCCCCCTGGTAGCGCAAGGTGAGATCGAAGATCACGCCCGCGAGCCAGCTGCCGAGCGCCATGCCGCAGAGCGTGAACAGCATGATGTAGCCAAGCCGCCAGCCGGCCAGATGCGGGCCATAGAAATCGCGCAGGATGAGGGCATAGCCCTGCACGGTGACGATGAACGGCACGCCCATGATGGCCGAGAACAGCCACAGGCTGGCCAGGTCGTCGACCCAGGTCATAAAGCCGATCACCGCGAAGGCCTGGATCGAGGAGCCGATGAGCACGGTCGGCAGCGGGCCGATGCGGTCGATCACCCGGCCGCCCAGGAAGGCGCTGGCCACCGCCACCAGCAGGATGAGCGACACCGCCTCGCTGCCGCGCGCCGCCGGCAGGCCGAGATCGCCGCAGAACGCCACCATGTGCACCAGCGGCATCGCCATCGGTGTGCAGCAGCCGAGCCCGGCCGCGCCCAAGAGGCCCATGACGAACGGCGAGCGGAAGGGCAGGCGGTGGAAATCCTCGCGCGGGGCGTGCCGGCCGAGCCGCCCGCCCGGCGGCGGCCGCACATAGAGGCCGGCCGCCAGCAGCAGGGCGCCGGCGAACAGGCCATAAGCCAGCAGCGTCTGCCGCCAGCCCCAGGCCGGCAGCAGGAAGCGGTAGACCTGCGGCCAGGCGAACCCACCCAGGGCGTTGCCGACCGCGACGATCGCGAGCGCCGTGCCGCGGCGGCGCTCGAACCAGCCGGTGATGTTGTTGGCGAGCGGCGCAAAGGTGCCGGAATGGCCCAACAGGCCGACCAGCAGGGTGTAGCTGGCAAGCAGGCCCAGCGCGCCCGAGCGGCTCGCCAGCGCACACCCCAGCGCGATCATCAGGCCGGCCAGCATGACCGGCCAGCGCGGCCCCAGCCGGTCGGCCAGCCAGCCCATGGCGATGCCGCCGAAGCCGGTGCCGATATAGGCCAGCGTATAGGCGAGTGATGGAATCTGCCGCTGGTTGCCGAACTCGGCCGCCATCGGCGCCATCGCCACGACCGGCAAGTACAGGCCGCCCACGCCGACCGCGATCGCCAACATGGAGACGACGGCAAGCCGCCACGCATAGGGACTTTCCAATCCGGGCTCGCTCATGCGCGCCAGCGATGCCCGTTCGCGTCGCCGACGGCAAGTGGCGAAACCGCGCGCATGGCAGGGGCGCCCCTGCCACATTGACGCAAGGCTGCGGCATGCCCTAACTCGACGGGCGCAACAGGAACCCCGCCATGCCGCGACCCAGCCCCAGCGAGCTTCGCATCCTCCGGCGCCACAAGGCGATCGGCGCCGAAGTGCGCGGCATCGACCTTGGGCGGCCGCTCAGCGCCGCCGACCGCGCGGCGATCGCGCAGGCTTGGTGCGAGCACCTGCTGCTGATCTTTCCCGACCAGCCGATCAGCGACGCCCAGCAGGTCGCCTTCGCCCGGCAGTTCGGCCAACTGGAGATCCATCCCTCCAAGGCTCATCGCTCCAGCCGGCACCCGGAAATCTACCGGGTCGCCAACGTTGACGAGGCCGGCAGCATCCTGCCGCCATCCGGCGAGGCCTGGCGCTATCTGAACATCACGTGGCTCTGGCATTCCGACAGCTCGTTCCGAGACGTGCCGAGCAACGGCTCTATCCTGCATGGCATCGAGATCACCGACGAGGGCGGCGAGACACTGTTCTGCAACCTGCAGGCGGCCTACGATGCCCTGCCGGAGGCGACCAAACGCCGCATCGCCGGGGCCCGCGCGCGGCACAGCCACGACACCGTGCTGAGCCGCGGCCAGGCGCTGGAGCACAGCGGCAAGTACGACGAACTGAAGCCGGTCTGGCATCCGCTGGTACGCCGCCATCCGGTGACGGGTCGGGCCTCGCTGTTCCTGAGCCCGCATTCCACGGACCTGGTGGAGGGGCTGTCGGCGGAAGCGAGCCGGGTACTGCTCGACGAACTCAACGCCTTCGCCGCTCAGGACCGCTTCGTCTACCCTCACAAATGGACCAAGGACGACGTGATCATGTGGGACAATCGCGCCACCATGCACATGGTGACGCCTTACGACAACGCTCGCCTCAGGCGCATCATGCACCGCACGACGTTGCGCGGTGACGGCCCGGTGCTGGCCGCCTGAACGACGCCATGCCGACAGAGTCTTTCCCCGACACGCTCTACCTGCCGGAACACGCGGCTCTGGCGCTCAACTGCCTGACCCGTTGCCTGAACCCGACGAAACACCACCTGCCCTACTGCCTGATCGACCTGACCGGCTCGCCACCGCGCATGCAGCACACGCAGTTCGACTACAGCGACCACACCGCGCGGCTGATCGACGCCTTGCTGCTGGCGCAGGCGCTGTCCGGCGAACGTCGCGGCGAGACCGAGCTGGAACGGCTGGAAGCGTTGTTCTGGCCGGGCTTCGGCACGGACGGCCTGCACTACACGCCGGACAATCCGTGGAGCTTCCGGCACGCCAACATGCATTACCAGCGCTCGGTCATCAGCGCCCTGCTGAGCCTCATTCTGGCGCGCGGCTCCGAACGCGCGGCGGCGCAGGCGCGCGCGCTGACGAAGGCGCTGGTCGACATTTCGATCAAACGCGATGGCTTCTGGTACTTCCCGAGCGTCGAGCGCCTGCCGGATGGCTGGCCGCGCGGCGACTGGGGCATCCTCAGTTTCGGCGTCGATCCCGCCAACACCAACGGCCGCCTGCTGTTCGGCCTGACCCGACTTCACGAACTGCTGGGCGACGAGAATGCGGGCCGGCTGGCGGCGGCTTACGCCAACCACGTGATGCATCATTCCAGCGCCTACCTGCCGGACGGCGGGTTCGCCACCGGCATGGAGTTTCGCGAAGGCCATTTCCATAGCCGCGCGCTGACCATGCTGGGCGTGATCCGCTATGGCCACGGGTTTGGCGACGCACGGGCGCTGGCCTGGGGCCGCCAGGTTTTCGAGCGGGCCAAGAGCTATGGCACGACTTTCGGCTGGTTCCCCGAACGGCTGGTGCGCGAGCGCGCGCATGGCGCCGAGACCTGCGCCATCGTCGACATGATGGAAGCCGCGATTTGGCTGGCACGCTCGGGCCACGATGAGTGCTGGGAGGATGCCGAGCGCTTCCTGCGCAACCATGTGGTGGAAAGCCAACTCACTTCGGTCGATTGGGCGGAAGCCTGCGCGGACGAGCGTGCGGCGGATGAATGGCAGACCACGGTTGATGTCGCCGCACGCGCGCTGGGCGGCTTCGCGGGCTGGTCGCAACCCAACGACCTCGTCTCCAAGGTCATGCACTCCTGGGACCTCTACATGTGCTGCTGCGCGCAAGGTGTGCGCGGCTTGTTCAACGCCTGGACCAACGCGGTCACCGCCGTGCCCGGCCGCGTGCAGGTCAACCTGCTGCTGAACCATGCCGACGAACGGGCGGTTGTCAGAAGCTGGCTGCCGCACGAAGGCCGATTGCAGGTGACGCTGCGGCAGGCGGGCAATCTGGCCGTGCGGATACCAAGTTGGGTTGATCGCCGAACGCTGAATGCAACGCTGGCCGGGCAAGAGTTAACCTGGCTTGCGCCCAGCAGGCATTTCATCGAATTCGATCGCCTGCCAGCGGGGCAGCCCATTGAGCTGACCTTCCCCGTCGCCACGCGCACGAGCCAAGAACGCGTGCTGGGCGATGACTATCGCATGGAGTGGCGAGGCGACACCGTCATGCGCATGCAGCCCGCCGGCGACAGGCTGCCACTCTATCGCCGTACCGGCCTCGCGCCCGGCGCCGTTCCGACGCGCCCGCGCCCTGTGCCGCGGATCGACTTTCGATTAGGCTAGGCCAACTGCCGTTCCAATCGAACCGGCAGGTTCGGTTTCCCCGGAAGCCATTGCCCGGCAACCATGAAGGCGGCGCGTTGCGCTGACTTGTCAGAATGTCTGCTCGCCGTGCCCTTGCGCCGGCGGCCTTCGCGCGCGGGCGAACTCGGACCACGACACCACGACATGCGTCAGCAGCAGCAGAGCGATGCCTGCCGGCAGGCACCACTGGATCGCCGCCAGCGGCCAGCCGAGCGTCGTCTCGTCGATGCGGCCGCGCTGCACCGTCTCGGCGAATAGTTTCCAGAGCAGCCAGGTCATTACCACCAGAAAGCAGGCCGATAGCACATCGCCGACCAGCCGCAACGCCAAGGCCATGCGGCGTGGCAGCAGTTCCAGGAAATAGTCGACCCGCACATGCACGCCCTCCTGATGGGTATGCGCGACGGACAGAAAGACCACCAGACACAAGAGATACGCGGAGAGAGGATAGGACCAGACCTCCGGCGCCCGCAGCGCGTAGCGCATGAACACACCGAAAACGGTGACCACGGTGATGCCCAAGATCAACCAACCGGCCAGCCGGATGAGCCAGAGATTGAGGCCGTAGAGCCCCGCCACCGCGCGATTGTGCTGGTCCGGCATGCCGCCCCCACTCGCCCCTGCTGCACGATGCCGTGCAACGGTGGGCAGAGCAAAGTCGGGCCGAGGTGGTATGCGCTCCTGTTGCGGCTCGCACAGGTGTCATGAAATTGATGAACAGGTTGGCTCGCAAGATGATGGCCACGAGCCGCGCCCGCGCGCCGCCAACCGATGGCACGTCGCATGCCGGCCGAACGGGGGACCCGCCATGACCACGGAATCGAAGGCGCGCCTTGGCGGCGCTGGATGGATCGCTGGCGTCTTGCTGGGAGCGGGCTTGACGCTGTTCGTCGGCGGTGCGGCCGCGCAAACGGCGCGTACCTTGCAGGTGACGACGGTATTTCCCGAGACCGACTTCTCCTCCGAGGTGATCAAGCGCTGGGCCGGCCTGGTCACCGAGCGCGCCGGCGGCAAGCTGACCTTCCGTTATCACTGGGCCGGCAGTCTGGTGGGCAACAAGACGTTGGACGCGCTGCGCGACGGTGCGGTCGACGTGGCGCTGCAGTTCACCCCCTATGTCTCGGGCGATATCGTCGATCTCGCGGCCTTCGACATTCCCTTCAGCTTCCCGTTGGATGCCAAGGATCTGGCCAGTTTCCACCAGGAGGTGAAGGCGCCGGTGCAGGCGATCTACGCCCGCTTCGGCAGCCAGGTGGTGGCGGCCGCGCCGATCATCCTGCCGGACCCTGTGACGTGCCGCGACCGGTTCCTCAGCGGCCCCAATGCCTGGCGCGGCGTCATCGTGCGCACCGCTGGGCGCTGGCAGGCTGAGACCATCAAGAACTGGGGCGGCAGCCCGGTGGTGATTCCTCCCGGCGAGCTCTACAGCGCGCTCGAACGCGGCACCGCCAACTGCACGCTGATGGTCTATAACGGCTTGGAATCGCTAAAGCTGTTCCAGGTGGCTCCGCGCGTGACGCGGGTCGATCATTCGATTGCGTTCGGCACCATCAACGTTGCCAGCCAGACCTGGGCGAAGCTGTCGGACGCGGAGAAGAAGGCGATGAACGACGCCGGCGACGAAATCGTCGCCTGGGCCTCGCAGGAAACCAACAATCGCCTCGACGATGTGATCAAGCGCCTGGCAACCGCCGGCGTGCAGTTCTGCACGCCCTCGGACCGGGAGTTCGCTCGCCTGGTCGCCGGTGCCGACAAGGTGCTGGATTCGGTCCGAGGATCCGTCACGCCCGACGGCGCGAAGATCCTCGCCATCGTAGACCGCTACCGTCCAAACGTTAAGGCCAAGCCGGCGATCGGGCCGATTGCGGCCTGCCCGGGCTGAACCGGGCGCTGATCGCCAACCGCCGGTAGCCGCCAGGCGGGCGAGGTCGCATGGAATGGGATCAGATGGGATTGGCGCTGTTCGCCATCCTGTTGCTGCTGTTGTTCGCCGGCGTGCCGGTGGCGTTCAGTCTCGGCCTGGCGGGCATGGCGGGGGTCTACTTGTTTCTCAGCCCGGCGATGCTGATGCAGCTTGCGCGCATCAGCTTCGATGTGGCCAGCACGCATCTTTTCATCGTGGCCCCGCTGTTCGTGCTGATGGCGGGGACGGTGTCGCGGTCCGATGTGGCCACGCGGTCCTTCGACGGCGCCAAGAAATGGCTGAACTGGCTGCCGGGCTCGCTCGGTGTCAGCACTGTCGCCTCGGCCACGCTGTTCGCCTCCATCTCCGGTTCCAGCCCCGCCACGGCCGCCGCCATCGGCTATACCGCGGTGCCGGAGATGCTGCGCCACGGTTACGACAAACGCCTGGCCGTGGGCATCGTCGCCGCCGGCGGCACGCTCGGCATCCTGATCCCGCCCAGCGTCGTCATGATCATCTACGGCATCATCACCGAGACCGCGATCGGCGCCCTGTTCACCGCTGGCGTCGTGCCGGGCCTGATGTTTTCCGGCCTGCTGTCGGCCTATGTCATCTGGCGTTCGCGGGGCGATCGCACGGGCCGGTCCATGGCCGTCACCTGGCCCGCACGGCTGGCCTCGTTGCGCGGCATCTGGCCGATCATGGTGCTGTTCGCCGCGGTGATGGGCGCCATCTATACCGGCATCGCCGCGCCGACCGAGGCGGCGGCGATCGGCGCCGGGGTGGCGCTGGTGCTGACCTTCGCCCGCAAGGGCATGGGCTTCGCCGGCCTCGACACCGTGCTGATCCGCACCGCGCAGACGACCGCGATGATCCTGCTGCTGATCATCTGCGGCTCGTTCTTCGGCTTCGTCGTGGCGGCCTGCGGCGTGGCGTATGGCATTGTCGAGGCGCTGACGGCGGCCCAGGTCGCGCCCATCTGGGTGCTGATCGGCTATGTCGTCGTGCTGCTGATCCTGGGCTGCGTCATGGACCCGGCCTCGATGCTGGTCATCACCCTGCCGATCGCCTTTCCGGGCCTGAAACGGCTAGGTTTCGACGCGGTCTGGCTGGGCGCGCTGGTGACCATCGCGGTCGAAGTCGGCATGATCACCCCGCCGGTCGGCCTCAACCTGTTCGTGCTGAAAGGGGTGGTGCCAAAGCACATTTCCAGCAGGGACATCGCCGCCGGCTCTCTGCCGTTCGTCTTGGTCCTGCTGCTGGGCCTCGCCACCGTCATGGCCTTTCCCGACATCGCCACTTGGCTGCCCAAGGCCGTCGGCTACTAGGCCTGTGATACCTAGGCGACAAGGGCCAAGGGGGAAGTCATGCAACTGGGGATTCACCTGCCGCATGTCGGGCGCAAGGCGGGGCCGTTGGCGATCCGCCGCGCGGCCGAGCAGGCGGAGGCGCTGGGCTTCGCCGACGTTTGGGCCAGCGAGCACATCATCGTCCCCGTGGGTGCGCCCTATCCGCCTTCGCCATTGTTCCTCGATCCGTTGCTGACGCTTGCCTGGGCGGCGGCCTGCACCGCGCGGGTGCGGCTGGGCACCAGCGTGCTGGTCTTGCCGATGCGCCACCCGGTACCCCTGGCCAAGGAACTGGCGACGCTGCAGGTGCTGTCCGGCGGCCGGCTGATCCTCGGTGCCGGGGTCGGCTGGCTGAAGGAGGAATATGCCGCCCTGGGTGTGCCCTTCGCCGAACGCGACCGGCGCATGGACGAGGGTCTGCGCCTGATCCGCGCGCTGTGGCACGACGACCCGGTCAGCTTCGAGACGACGTGGATCGAGGCGGAAATTACCAACATGCGCATGCAGCCGAAGCCCCAGCCGGCGATCCCGGTGTGGATCGGCGGCACCTCCGAAGCGGCGCTGGCGCGCGCCATCGCGCTGGGCGACGGCTGGCACGGCACGCAGCTCGAGCCCGCGGCCGCGCCCCCATCGTGCGTCGCCTGAAGGCTGCCCGGCCGGATCTCGTCACCTCGATGCGCGTCGGCTGGGACGGCCGCGACGACGCCAGCCTGGCGACGCGCCTTGCCGACTACGCCGCCGGGGCCTCGATCACGTCATGCTGGAGCCGTGGGAGCGCGAGCTCGACGGCTGGCTGCGGACCGTCGAACGCATCGCGCGGATTGGCGGCCTGACGCCCCGAGCGGCGGCGCGGGCGCTCTCTAGGGCGATGGCGTTCGTCCAAACCGAACATGCCGGTTCGATTTGAACGGAAATTGCCCTAGTCGCGATAGGCGAAATGCTCGCCCGCGCGCACCACGTGGCCGATGCTGGGCGAGGCGAAGTGCGCCGGCGCGAACAGCGTTGCGCTGTCGGCATAGCGTTCCAACAAGGCGCGCCGGGTGCGATGCGACTGCACCGGATCCTCGCAGGCCCTGCTCGACCAGTCGGGCCGCACGAGTTGGATCGGATGATGGATCACGTCCCCGGTCAGCACCGCGTGATCGCTCCCGGACCGCAGGTTGACCACCACGTTGCCGGCGGTGTGGCCGGGCGCCGGCTCGAACCAGACGCCGGCGGCGATCTCGTGATCGGTGTCCACCAGCACCGCCTGCCTGGCTTCCATGACCGGCAGCACGCTGTCGGCGAAAGCCATTCCTTGGCCCGCACCGCCGTCCTGGCGATGGCGCTCCTCCCAGAAGGCGTATTCCTGGCGGGCGAAGATGTACTTCGCGTTGGGAAAGGTCGGCACCCAGCGGCCGTTCCGCAGGCGGGTGTTCCAGCCGACATGGTCGATATGCAGATGCGTACAGAGCACGAAGTCGATCTCTTCCGGCCTGACACCCGCCTTGCACATGTCTTCCAGATAGGGCCAGTTCTGCCTGTGCCAGGCTGGCCGGTGCACGGCTCGGTCCTTGTCGTTGCCGACGCAGGCATCGACCAGGATGGTATGGCGGCCGGTGCGCACGAGGTAGCTCTGGATGCACAAGACCAAGAGGCCGCTGGCCGGCTCGAGATGCCGGGGCTTGAGCCAGTGCGCATGTTGGGCGAAGATATCCGGCGTCGATTGCGGGAAGAATACTTCCGGCTTCAGCAACGGCCCCTCGGATTCCACGACCCGCCGCACTTCGAACTCGCCCACCCGCCGCATCGCATTCCCCGTCGCCCAAATCGCCTTGCTGCCGGACCGCCGGCAGACCATCAGCTTGGCACTGGTTGCATGCCCGGCGCGAGCATGAAACGCTGGTCCCAGCAGATCCGCAGGAAGCCATGCCGACAACCCCATCCGCTGTGGCGGCGACGCGCCGCTGCCTCGACAACATCGCCCGGCTGAATCCGAGACTGAACGCCTTCATCACCGTCATGGCCGAGCAGGCCCTGGCGGAAGCCGAGCGGATCGACGCCCAGCAGGACCGCGGCGCCTGCTCCGGGCTGCTGGCCGGCCTGCCGATATCGGTCAAGGACTGCATCGACGTTGCCGGCGTGCGCTGCACCAACGGCTCGTTGTTTTTTCGCGACTACGTGCCCAACGCGGATGCGCCGGTCGTTGAACGGCTGCGCCAGGCGGGAGCAGTGATCGTCGGCAAGACCAACCTGCACGAATTCTGCTACGGCTCGACCTCGCAGAACCCGCATTTCGGCCGCGTGCGCAACGCCTGGGACCCGGAGCGCATCCCCAGCGGCTCGAGCGGCGGCGCGGCGGTGGCCCTGGCGGCCGAGATGTGCGTTGGCGCGGTCGGCTCCGACACCGGCGGCTCGGTGCGCACGCCCGCGGCGGTGAATGGCGTCTCGGCATTGCGGCCGACGGTTGGCGCCATTCCGATGAGCGGCAGCAAGCTGCAACTCTGCCCGCTGATCGACACCGTCGGGCCGATGGCCCGCACAGTGGCCGACCTTGCCCGCATGTTCGCGGTGATGGCGTTCTATGACGACGAGGATACCAGTTCGGTGCCCCACCCCTGGGAGGAGTTCCTGGCGCGCCTGGACGACGGCATCGCCGGCTTGCGGATCGGCCTGCCACGCAATTTCTTCCTCCAGGACCTGGCGCCCGGCTTCGGCCAGGCGGTCAGGGCGGCGGCCGACGTGCTGGCCGGCCTGGGCGCCGAGATCCGCGACATCCACATCGACGGCGCCGAGGAGGCGCACGGCCGCATGATGCCCATCGTCTGGGCCGACCTCTATGCCTTCCACCGCGAGCGGGCCGAGCGCCAGCCGGCAATGTTCGGCGAGGACGTGCTGAGCCGCTTGCTGCTGGGCAAGAACGTGAGCGGCGCGGACTACGCCGCCGCTATGCGCTGGCGCGAGCGCTGGTTGCGCACGATGGACCGTGCGTTCAGCGAGGTCGATGCGATCCTGACGCCGACCACGCCGGTGCCCGCGCCGCCCATCGCCGATGCCACCAACATGCTGGCGACGACGCACCAGTTGACGCGCTTCACGTTTCCCTTTTCCTGGGCGGCGGTGCCGGGGCTGGCGATACCCTGCGGCTTCACGGCCGACGGCTTGCCCATCGGCCTGCAACTGCATGCCGCCCGCTGGCGGGAGGGCCTGCTGCTGCGCATCGGCGCCGCCTACCAAGCGGCGACCGACTGGCATTGCCGCCGCACCCCGCTGCTCGCCACCTGAACCAAGGACGCCCCGTCATGGCCCAGAAAGTTGCCCTGGTCGCCGGCGCGCTGGGGGTGGTTGGCCGGGCGCTGCTCACTCATCTCGAAGGTCGCACCGACTGGCAGGTGATCGGCCTGTCGCGCCGGACGCCCGACTTTCCGACCCGCGCTCGATTCCTGCGGATCGACCTGGGCAAGCGCGAGACGCTCACGGCCCAGGCAGGCGAACTCGCCGCCGTCACGCATGTGTTCCACACCGCCTATCAGGCCACGCTCAGCCAAGCCGAGGATGTGGCCGCCAACCTGCCGCTACTGGTCAACCTGATGGAGGTGCTGGAGCCGGTGGCGCCCAACCTGAGACATGTGCAACTCGTGCATGGCAGCAAGTGGTATGGCTGCCATCTCGGCCCCTACAAGACGCCCGCGGTCGAGGACGACCCACGCATCGTCTCGCCCATCTGGTACTACGACCAGCAGGACTGGCTGGAAGCCTTCCAGCGCGGCAAGCGCTGGACCTGGTCGGCGCTCAGGCCGCACGGCATCTGCGGCTTCGCGGTCGGCAGCCCGATCAGTCAGCTCACCATCTTGGCGGCTTATGGCGCGATCTCGGCGGAACTGGGGGTGCCATTGCGCTTTCCCGGCAAGCCCGGGGCCTTCCACGCCATCTATCAGCTGACCGAGGCCCGGCATCTGGCGGCGGGCATGCTGTGGACGGCCGAGGCCCCGGCTTGCGCCAACCAGGCGTTCAACTTCACCAACGGCGATTTCGTCCGCTGGCGCAACCTTTGGCCGGGCTTCGCCCGCTTTTTCGGCGTGCCCGACGGGCCGCCGCAGCCGGTCAACTTGACCGCCTTCATGCGCGAACGGGCCGCGCTCTGGGATCGGATGGTGGCGCAGCACGGCCTGAAGCCCTATCGGCTCTCGGAACTGGCCAACGGCGCCTTCGGCGATTGGCTCTACAGTACCGATTACGACATCATGTCGAGCATGACCAAGCTCAGGCAGGCCGGCTGGACCGGCGTCGTCGACAGCGAGGAAATGTACCTGCGCCTCTTGGGCGAATTGCGCCGCGACCGCATCATCCCCTGACCAACATGCCGTCCTACGCGCTGCTGCCGGCGGACCTTCCGGCCTGGGTGGCCTTCAGCCTAATCGCCGCCAGTGGCCTCACCTCGTTCATCACAGCCGCTCTTGGCATCGGTGGCGGCATGGTGCTGCTGGGCATCATGGCGGTGCTGATGCCAGGTCCGGCGCTGATACCGGTGCATGCGGTGGTGCAGATCGGCTCGAATTCCGGCCGCACCGCCCTGATGCTGCGCCACGTGCGCCTGGACCTGCTGGGGCCGTTCGTCGCAGGCAGCCTGGTCGGTGTGACGGCGGGCGGCCTGCTGGCCGTGCGCTTTCCCGACTGGCTGTTCAACCTGGCGCTGGGCGGCTTCCTGATCTCGGCCGCCTGGGGCCGGCCGCCGGTCATGCGCGGTCGCCACGCGCTGGGCCTGGGCGGCGCGCTCTCCAGTTTCCTGACCATGCTGTTCGGCGCCACGGGCCCGTTCGTTGCCGCGCTGGTCAAGACGATCGGGCTCGGCAGCATCGCCTATGTCGCCACCTTTTCCGCCTGCATGACCGCCCAGCACGGGCTGAAGATCGTGGCCTTCGGCACGCTTGGCTTCGACTATCGGCCCTACCTGCCGCTGCTGGCGGCCATGATCGGCAGCGGTTTTCTGGGCACGCTCGTCGGCCGCCGGCTGCTCGACCGCCTGGGTGACCGCCGCTTCGGGCGCATCCTGCAAGCGATCTTGACGCTGCTCGCGCTACAGATGCTCTATAAGGGGATGCTCGCGTTGCTCGCCTGACGGTATAGTAGCCTCGGACCAAGACGAACGGCGGAAGGCCATGAACCTCGACAGCGCCATCAACATCGACGACTTGCGCAAGCTGGCCAAGCGCCGGCTGCCGAAAATCGCCTTCGACTTCATCGAAGGCGGCGTTGAGGACGAGGACGGGCTCTCCCGCAACGAAGCGATGTTTCGCCGCCACCGCATCGTGCCGCGCTACATGGTGGACATCAGCACGCGCGACACCACCCAGGAAGTGTTTGGCCGGCGCTATGCCGCACCGTTCGGCATCGCGCCGACGGGGATCGCCGCGCTGTTCCGCCCCGGCGCCGATCTGATGCTGGCGGCCGCAGCGCGCGATGCCAATATTCCTTTCATCATGTCGGGCAGCGCCACCGCCTCGATCGAGGATCTGGGCAAGGTGGCACCCGAACACGGCTGGTATCAGCTTTATCCGGCCCGGGATCGCAAGATTTCCGAGGACATGATCCGCCGCGCCGCCGATGCCGGCCTGTCAACCTTCGTGCTGACCTGCGATGTGCCGGCGCATTCCAAACGCGAACGCAACCTGCGCAACGGCTTCACCCGACCGCTCAAGATGACGCTGCGCACGCGGCTGGAAGCACTGCTGCATCCGGGCTGGCTGGCGGAATACATGCGCACCGGGACCCCGATGTTCCCCAATTGGGCAACCTATGCCCCGGCCGGCGCCAGTGCCGACGAAGTCGCCGATTTCAGCCAGCAGCAGATGCCGGTGCCGCCAACCTGGAAGGACGTGGAGGATTTTCGGCGGCTGTGGCCGCGCAAGTTCGTCATCAAGGGCATCATGCATCCCGACGACGCGGTGCGCGCGGCCGAGCTGGGCGTCGATGGCATCATGGTCTCAAACCACGGCGCACGGCAGCTCGATCGCGCGCCTTCGCCGCTCGAAGTGCTGCCGGTGATCCGCGAGGCGGTCGGCGATCGCGTCACGCTGATGCTGGACGGCGGGATCCGACGCGGGGCCGATGCCATCGTCGCTTTGTGCCTGGGGGCCAAGTTCGTCTTCGCCGGCCGGCCGACGCTCTATGGTGCCGCCGCCGGCGGAGTGGGCGGCGCCAAACGCGCCATCGACATCATGACCAGCGAAATCTCGCTCACCATGGCACAGATGGGCTGCACGAGCATCGACGGCCTGGGGCCGGATTTCCTGTTGAGCGACAGCCCGCCGGAACGCCGGCATAACCGCCCGGTCTGACGCGCCTTCAGCGCGGCAGGATGCGCTGCTCCTGCAGGATGCGGAACCAGTCGATCAGCGCATCCTCGCTGTCCAGGCAGTCGCCGAAGCCCGCCTGTTGCAGCTTGACAGTCGACAGCACCGTGGCGCTCGGCCGCTTGCCATGGCCCAACACGAAGTCGGCGAAGATCCAGGACGAGCCGATGAGCGCGTCGAGCGGCGTTGACCTGAGGCCGTGCCGGGCGATGATGCGCTCCCAGACCGCCGATAGGGCCGGCATGGCCTGCGCCAGCGAACGCGGCTCGGCCGGCCCCATCGCCATGCCGAAATGCCGGACGATGGCGGGCCACAGATGTTGCCAGATCACAATGTCGCCGTTGGCGATATTGAAGGTCTGGTTGGCCGCGCTGGGCGCCTCGGCCGCCCAGGCGAAGGCGCGCGCGATCAATCGGCTGTCCGACATCTGCTGTACGAAGGGCGGCCCGCCCGGGAAAGTCAACGGCTGGCCCAATTCGCGCTGGATCGCGGCGTAGGCGCCCATCGCGGCAACAATGTTGATCGGGCTCCTTGGCGCGAAGCCCACCACCACATGCGGGCGGAAGATGGTGTAGCACCAGCCGCCGGCCCGGGCCTGAGTCTGGCGGACATAGTCTTCCTGCAGCCAGTAGAAGTTGTCGTGCGGGTCGCGCGGCCAGCGCTCCTTGGCCGGCGCCGCGAAATGATGCACATGCACACCATAGGCCTTGGCGCCCTGCATCAGGCTGATGTGCCGGAAATCGGCGGCCGCCGCCAGCAACGGGTCCATCAAGTTTCGCAGCATCGCGTCGTTGGTGCGCATCTGTTCGGGATCGCGCCAGCCGGCGACCACGTCACCCTTCTCGAACAGCGCGGCGTAGACGACGTGCGTCACCTCATGCAGCTCGCTCAGCTGCCGTTGACAAGCGGCGCGGTCGGTCAGGTCGAGTGCCAGGTAGCGGGCCTGAAACGGATAGTCCGGGCGACGGCGCGACAGGGCGACCACCTGCCAGCCGGGAAGGGCATCGAAATGCTTGACCGCGGCGGCGCCAACCAATCCCGTTGCACCGGCGATGAGCACCGTACCGGCCATGGCCGCTCTCCTTGGCTACAGAACGCCGTCCCCGGCCAATTGCCGCAACTCGCCCGCGTCGAGGCCGAGCGCGCCCAGGATCTCGGCATTGTGCTGGCCGAGCCTGGGTGCCGCCAGCCGGATGGCGCCGGGCGTGCCCGAGAGCCGCGGCTGCACCGCGTGCATCGGCAGCGAACCCATCTCGTCGTCAGGAATTTCGACGATGACGCCGCGACTCTTGATATAGGGGTGTTCCATCAGGTCGGCGATGTCGCAGATGGGCCCCACCGTCACGCCTTCGCGCTCGAAATGCTCCAGGTTGTCCGCCAGGCTGCGCTGGCCGATGAAGCCGCCGATCGCCTCGTCCAGCATCTCCACGTTCTTCACCCGATCGGCATTCGCCAGGCAACGCGGATCGGCGATCAGCTCCGCGCGACCGATCGAACGCATGAGGCGCTCGAACATGCCCTGCGTCGAGGCCGAGAGCGCAACCCAGCCGGCATCCTTGGTGGCATAGACATTGCGCGGTGCGGTGGTGTGCGAGCGGTTGCCGACGCGCGGCTCGACCTTGCCGTTCAGGCGGAAGTTGGCGGCGTTCGGCCCCAGGATCGAGAAGATGGGATCGAACAGCGGCAGGTCGATCACCTGCCCCCCGCCGGCCTTCACTTCCACTTCGCGCAACGCGACCAGGACGGCGGCCGCCCCCGACAGGCCGGCGATCATGTCGGCCATGGCGAGCGGCGGCAGCACCGGCGGCCGGTCGGCGAAGCCGTTCATCGCGGCGAAACCCGACATGCCTTCGACCAGGCTGCCGAAGCCAGGTTTGTGGCGAAAGAGGCCGTCCTGGCCCCAGCCGGAGACGCGCACGACCACAAGCCTGGAGTTCTCCTGCCACAGACGGTCCGGGGCCAGGCCCATTTCCTCCAGCACGCCGGGACGGAAGTTCTCCACCAGCACCTGTGCGCCGGCCACCAACCGCAGCAGCAGGTCGCGCCCGCGGGCATCGCGCAAGTTGAGCGTCACGCTCTTCTTGTTGCGGGCATAGACCTTCCAATAGGTGGAAACGCCCTTGACCCGCCAGCCCCGCAAGTCGTCGCCGCGGCCCGGCGGCTCGATCTTGATCACCTCGGCGCCCTGGTCGGCCAGCCATGCGGTCAGCGCGTTGCCCGCCACCACGCGCGACAGATCGAGGATGCGCACGCCGTCCAGCGCGCAGCGCGCGTCGGGCCGCAGGGCCGACATCACCGCAAAACCGTCATGGTCAATTCCAGGTTGCTCCTTGGCGGATCGCCGCAAACGGCCTTGCCGCCGCGGCCGACACACCGAAGCGCAATCGACCGCCGCGCGCAAGCGGTTCCCACGCACGCCGGCATCAGCCGCGCGCCGCCTCCGCCACGGCGACCTCGTCCTCCAGCATCGCCAGCAGCAGCTCGATCCAGCGCCGGGGGATCGAGCGCACGATGCAGACGATGCGGCCGCGATGGTCGGCCGAAGGCCAGCGCGGCAGGAAGGCCGGCGGATGGAAGACGTGCTGCACGCCGTGAATAACGGCCGGCCGATCCGGGCTTTCGACGATGTCGAGGATGCCCTTCACGCGCAGCAGATCCTCGCCGGCATGCTCGGCCAGCAGTTCCAGGAACAGCGCCAGCGTCACAGCGCGGACCGGTCGGTCGAGGGTGATGCAGAAGGCCGTGATCTCGCCCTTGCGATGGTGGTTGAGCCGCTCGACAGCCTCTGCCGCCAACCAGCCAGTCAGGTCGGCGGCCCTGCCCGCGGCATCGACCGGGCCGATGTCGAGCAAGCTTGCCGGATCGAGAGCGCCGAAAAGCGCGACCTGCAGCGGCGCCGCCGGGTTGAGCTGCCGCAGCCGCTCGCGCAATGCCGGCAGATCGGCCCCGCCGAGATCGCTCTTGGTCAGCACCAGCCGGTCGGCCACTGCCACTTGCTTCACCGCCTCGCCATGACGCGCCAGCGTGCCGAGACCTGCCTGCGCGTCGACCGTAACGATGACGCCCTGCAGCAGCGTGCGCTCGGCCATGAGCGGGTCGCTGGCCAGCGCATGCAGGATGGGCGCCGGATCGGCCAAGCCCGTCGTCTCCACCACCACCCGCTCGAACGGTATGATCGCGCCCTGGTCGCGCCGGCGCAGCAGATCGGCCAGCGTCAGCACCAGGTCGCCGCGAAGCGTGCAGCAGACACAGCCGGTTTTCAGCTCGATGAAACTCTCGTCGCTCGCCTCAATCAGTTCGTGGTCGAGACCGATCTCGCCGAACTCGTTGATGATGACGGCGGTGCGCGCGAAGTCGGGATGCCGCAGCAAGTGGCCGAGCAGCGTCGTCTTGCCGCTGCCGAGAAAGCCGGTCAGGACGGCGACGGGGATCACGGCAGCAGCAACGGGCGCGGCGTCAGGCGCAGGCGGCTGGCGGCACGTTCGGGTGCCAGTTCCGCGCGCAGATGCCGCAGCAGGCCCGGCAGGCCGGAAATGCCGCGCTGCCGTGCGCCGACCCGCAGCAGCCAGCGAAAGGGCAGGCCGGGCGGCGGCGGCTCGATGCGCAAGGACGCCGCACCGGCGACGCACACGACAACCGCCTCGCCTTGCCGCTCGACACGGCCGGCCAGCCTCCAGACCGCCAGGCTCTCGCCCAGCAGTTCGACCAGGCGCTCGCCCGCCTCCGCCACCACCCGGCCTAGAGCGCGGGGCCGCGGCGGATCTCGGCCGGGATCTTGCGCTTCAGATATTGGCCATCCGCCGGGCTACCAAGGAACTTGTCATTCTCCACCACCAGCTTGCCGCGCAGGATGGTGTGGCTGGGCCAAGCGTAGATGTCGTGACCTTCCCAGGGACTGTAGTCGGTCTCGTGCAGGTCCTGCTTGCGCACCTGGCGCCGCAGGCGGGGGTCGAGCAGCGTGATGTCGGCATCGCTGCCGGCGGCGATCGCGCCCTTGCGCGGATAAAGCCCCATGATCTTCGCGGCGTTGCTGGAGACGAGATCGACATAGCGCGACAGCGAATAGCCCCGGCGTACCACCATCTCGGTGTACATGACGCCAAGCCGGGGCTCGACGCCGGCGTTGCCGCCGGTTGTGTCGTCGATGCGGTTGCCCAGCGTCTTCACCTTCAGCGTGCAGCAGATTTCGTCTGTGGCCACCGCGTTGATCGCGCCAGAGAGCGTGCCGGCCCACAGCGCCCGCTGGTCGGCCACCGACTTCAGCGAGGGATAGGTGTGATAGATCTGGCCGTTCGGCCGTTTGTAGTCGTCCTTGCTGAACAGCATGTACTGGTGCAGCGTCTCGCCATAGACGGGCAGACCCTTGGCGCGCGCCTCCGCGATGGCCGCAACGCCGGTCGCGGCGCTGACATGCATCATGTAGAGCGCGGTGCCCGGCACGCTTTCGGCCAGCCGCAGCACGCGGCGGAACGACAGGTCCTCCGACAAGGCACTGTGCACCTCCGCCATGTTTTCGAAACCGACCCGGCCCTCGCGGATCAGCTTTTCGTACATATGCATGACGAGGTCGTTGTCCTCGGCGTGGATCACGCCAAGGCCCTGGCGCTGGGCCAGCACCTGGAACACCTCCCACAGGTCGCCGAAGTCCACCATGCGGCCCTTGCGGCTGGGCGTGATGTCGGTGGTGAAAATCTTCACCGTCGGGTAGCCGGCATCGATCGCCTCGCCCAACTCACCTATCAAGGGGTGCGGCAGCGCGCCGCGCAGCATCAGGTGATAGGAATAGTCGCAGTGGCAATGGCCCTGCCATTCGCGGTCGCGCTTCTCGATAGTTTGCCGCAGGCTTTCACCGACCGACCAGGCGGCGAAATCGATCATCGTCGTGGTGCCGCCGAACAGCGCCGCGCGGCTGACCTTCTCCGGCCCGTCGGTCAGCATCGCCGTGCCGTCGGGCAGCGGCAGATGCCACAGGCAATGCACGTGCGGGTCGATGCCGCCCGGCATGACGATCTTGCCGCTGGCGTCGATGACGCTGCCGGCCTCGCCGGCAGCGAAGGCGCCCGGCGCCGCGACCGCGACAATGCGCTCGCCCTTGATTGCCACGTCCAGTGGCGCCTCGCCGGTGGGCGTCACCACCAGGCCGCCCTTGATCAGCAGATCGAGCATGCTCCTCCCCGCTACAATGCCGGACCGGCGATGATCTCCGCCGGGCTCTTGCGTTTGTGGAAGCGGCCATCCCGGTTGCTGGCCATCAGTTTGCCGTTTTCGACCTCCACCTTGCCGCGCAGGATGTCCATGACCGGCCAAGCGAAGATGTCGTGGCCTTCCCAGGGACTGTAATCGGTCTCGTGCAGATCCTCCTTGCGGATCTTGCCGCGCCGGGTGGGATCCAGCAGCGTGATGTCGGCGTCGCTGCCGGCGGCGATCGCGCCCTTGCGCGGATAGAGCCCCATTGATCGGCCTCCACCGAGTGGTCCGGGTGGAATGTTAGTTCAGAGTTAGTCTTTTTAGAAGTGGACCCCGGTTTTGGGACCAGGGGCTTGAGTGGAGCCGCGTTCTGATCCGTCATTGTGACGGAGGGAGCGATGGCGAAGACAAGACGGAAGTTTGATGCGGCATTCAAGGCGAAGATCGCC
>VGEV01000016.1 GCA_016869175.1 Alphaproteobacteria bacterium | reverse complement strand
CTGCATCGACACGCCACCGCAGACCAAATAGACCCCGCCACAGCACCCAATCCGCAGGCTGGGCCGCAGGCCATGCCCTCATCGGCGATGCTTCGTCGTCAATGATGGGGTTCTTCGAGGTGTCCAGCAGCCGAAGCACCCGGCGTCGCTCGGGCATCGATGCGTCTCCCAGGCTGCGCCCCACCCAGCCTCTCGAGCCTACAGCAAGCCAAGCTGGCGCAGTTCCGCCAGCAGCGCCGGCGGCAGACCGGTCCGCCTCCGTCCCTGATCGAGATCGGCCGGCGCATCCTTGGCGTCGAGATAACGCCAGCCCTGGTGCGGCCGGCGCGGCTGCAACTCGGTCGGCACCAGACGGCGATCCAACACCAGGGCGCAATGCTTGCCGCGCTCCGGGGGCTCCAACAGGTCGATCCGCCGGATACGCTGGCGCACCCGCACGAAGCCCTTGATGATCCAGTAGAGCGAACCGCCGGCGACGATCTCGGCCGCCCGTTTGGGCAGCTGATGCGTCAAATGGCGCAATTCCGCCGGCAGACCCTGGCGCTTCAGATCGACCAGCCGCTGTTTCTGCCAGGCGACCAGCTCCGCCACTTCGTCCACCCCGACGCAGATTTTTAGCAAGTGCAATGGCATTTCAGCCGAGCCAACCGAGCGCATGCCACCAGAAATAGTCGAGCGGCAGCAGCACCAGCAACGTCACCGCCAAGAGCCACAGGCATAGCCGGTTGCCATCGGCCATGCGCACCTGGCCGAGCTGCATGGCCACCACCAAGGGCGGCGTTTGATAGGGCAGAATGACGGTGGAAAAGCCCACGACCTGCAACATCAGCATGGCCGGCAGCGACAGCCCCGCGGCTTCCGCCAGTTCGCGCGCCAGTGGCGTCATGATCACCGGCACGCCCGGTTGCGTCACGAACATCGCCGATACGGCCGACAGACCGACGACGCTGGCGAAGGCCTTGAGCGGCTCGCCCGGGTGCAGATCGATCGCCGCCAGTGCCCAACCGGCGATGAGATTGCCCGCGCCGCTCTGCGATACCAGGGCACCCAAACCCAGTACGCCAGCGACATAGAACAGGGAGCCATAATTGATCTTGTCGTTGAAGGCTTGCGCCGGAAAGACCGCGAGAAAGGGCAGCAAGCAGACGGCGGCGACCGCCAGCCCAATCCAGGCCGGTGAAATGCCGTGCAGGAAGTCGCTCGCCCACAGCACCAGCGCCAGCGCCAGCAAAACCGCCATCGTGCGTTCGCCGCCGCGCATCGCGCCGCGCGGCTTGAGGTCGCGCTCGGCCGCCGGCTTGTCGGGATACAGCCACAGGATGAGCAGCCACAGGGCAACCGCCTTCAAGAAACCGAGCACCGGGAAATGCAGCGCCAGGTAACTGCCATAAATCGGCTTCAAGCCGTAAAGCGTCTCGCTGGCGCCGCTCAGCACCAAGGCCGGCACGGTTGCCGGCAGGATCGAGAAGGCCGGGATCATGGTGCTGAAGCCGGCGGCCAGGACCATGGCGACGCGGCCGATCGAGCCTTGCGGGAAGCCGAGCCCCTCCGCCATCGCCAGCACGATCGGCATTAGCACCAGCGTGCGGCCCATGGTGGACGGCATGAGGAAAGCCAACGCCACGCCAAGCGCGACAGTGCCGCCGATGATCGCCGCATAGCTGTTGCCCAGCCGCTTGGCGATGGCGTCGGCCAGCCGCTCGGCCAAGCCCGTCGTGCGGATGCCGACGCCGATGACGAGGCCGCCGAAAACCAACCAGAAGGCCGTCGATTCGAAGCCCGAGAACACCGCCTGGGCCGGCGCCACCTGCAACAGCATGGCGATGGCGAAGAACAGCAGCGCCGTGACGTGTTCCGGCAGGGCGCCGGTGGCGAACAGGCCGATGGTGGCCAGGCTGAGCGCCGCCATGCGCGCGCCAGCCGGACTCAGGCCCGCCGGCGGGAACAGGGCGAGCAGCAGCGCCAGCAGCAGGACTGCCGTGGCGATGCTGTGCGCCGGACCGAACCGCCGGCTCATGGTTCGGCCGGCTCGAAGCCGACCAGTTCCGCGCCTTCCTCGACGGCGTCGCCGGCGGCGTAGCGCAAGGCTGTCACCGTCCCATCCGCCGGCGCCGCGATGGTGTGCTCCATCTTCATCGCCTCGACCACCAGCAGCGGCTGGCCCTTCTTCACCTTCATCGGAGCCGAGACCAGAAGCTGCGCCACCTTGCCCGGCAGCGGCGCCCGCACGCTGCCTTCGCCAACCTCGTCGAGCCCTGGCAGCGCCAGCGGATCAACCCGCCCCAGGCGATAGCCGCGGCCCGCGTCGAACACCACCAGGTCCGGCCCATGCGGCACCACCGCCGCCGTCAGGCGCAGACCGTCGAGATCGGCCGACAGGTCGCCATCGGCCTCGAGTTCGCCACGCGCCAGGATGACGTATCCCTCGATCGTCAGGCGAAAGCCGCCGTCCGCCAGGTAGCCGACGCACGCCACGACGTCGCGCTCGCCGTCGCGGAAAGTCAGCCTGTCCTCGCCGGCATCGTTCAGGCGCCAGCCATTGACCCCGGCCCAAGGCGAAAATGGATCGCTCGAGGAGGCGGCGGCGGCCTTCGCTTCGCGTCGGCGCATCAGCAGCCGGTCGAGCACTGCCAATGCCAGCACGCGGACCGGCACCGGCCCGCGCGGCGGAATGAGATCCTTGCGGTGGCGTTCGATGAAGCCGGTATCCAGATCGCCGCCGACGAAGGCGGGGTGCTGCGCCACCGCGGCCAGGAACCGCACGTTGGCGGTGGGTCCGGCAATCTCCAAGCTCTCCAGCGCGCCCGCCAGCCGGCGCAGGGCCGCACCGCGGTCATGGTCCCAGGCGATCACCTTGGCGATCATCGGGTCGTAATGCACCGACACCTCGTCGCCTTGCCGCACGCCGGTGTCGATGCGCAGATGCGGCCCCTCGGCCGGCAGCTTCAGCCGTTGCAGCAGTCCGGTCGACGGCAGGAAATTGCGGGCCGGGTCCTCGGCATAGACGCGCGCCTCGACGGCGTGGCCATTGATCGTCAGTTGCTCTTGCGTGAGCGGCAGGCGCTCGCCGCAGGCAATCCGCAACTGCCATTCCACCAGGTCTTGTCCGGTGATCATTTCGGTAACCGGGTGCTCGACTTGCAGCCGGGTATTCATCTCCATGAAGAAGAAGGCGTCGGGCCTGAGGCCGTGCGTCACGTCGGCGATGAACTCGATGGTGCCGGCGCCGACATAGCCGATGGCGCGGGCCGCCTGCACCGCCGCGGCACCCATCGTGTCGCGCATCTCGGCCGTCATGCCGGGTGCCGGCGCTTCCTCCAGCACTTTCTGATGCCGGCGCTGCACCGAGCAATCGCGCTCGAACAAATGCACCGCGCCGCCATGCATGTCGGCGAACACCTGCAACTCGATATGCCGCGGCTTGCCGAGATAACGTTCAACCAGCACCCGGTCATCGCCGAAGGCCGAGGCCGCCTCGCGCCGAGCCCCCTTTAACGCCGCGGCGAACTGTTCCGGCCCGTCCACCCGCCGCATGCCGCGGCCACCGCCGCCGGCAACCGCCTTGATCAGAACCGGATAACCGATTTCCGCCGCCCGTTCGGCCAGGAGATCTTCGTCCTGCGCGTCGCCGTGATAGCCCGGCACCACCGGCACGCCTGCCTGCTGCATCAGCGCCTTGGCCGCCGCCTTGTCGCCCATGGCCAGGATCGCCGCCGCCGGCGGGCCGATGAACACCAATCCCGCCTGGGCGCAGAGTTCGGCAAACTCGGCGTTCTCCGAAAGGAAGCCATAGCCGGGGTGGATCGCCTCGGCGCCGGTCTGCCGGGCGGCCTCGACGATGCGCGGTCCATTGAGATAGCTTTCGCGCGCGGCCGGCGGGCCGATCAGCACCGCCTCGTCCGCCAGCGCCACGTGCATCGCGCGCCGGTCGGCCTCGGAGTAGACCGCGACCGCGCGCACGCCCAGACGCCGGGCAGTGCGCATCACCCGGCAGGCGATCTCGCCGCGATTGGCGATCAGGAGCTTACGGAACAACGCCGCTTTCCTCTCACGGAACCCACGCCGCCTTGCGTTTGCCGAGGAAGGCGGCGATCCCCTCCTTGCCCTCGCTGGTCGCGCGCGCCTCGGCGATGCGCCGGGCGGTGTCGCGCCGCACCGCCTCGTCGATCGACCGTTCCTGCACCGCGAAGATGAGGTCCTTGGAGGCAGCCTGCGCGCCGGGGCCGCCCAGCCGCAGCGCCGACAGCACCTTGTCGCGTGCCGCCAGCAAGGCCGCCTGGTCCTCCACCACCTCGTGCAGCAGGCCCAGTTCCATGGCCTTCCGCGCGTCGAAGCGTTCCGCCGTGAGGAAATAGCGGCGCGCCTGGCGCGGACCGATGGCCTGCACCACGTAGGGCGAGATGGTGGCCGGCACCAGGCCCAGCTTGACCTCGGACAGGGTGAAACTGGCGGTCTTGACGCCGATCGCCACGTCGCATACCGCCGTCATGCCCAGGCCGCCGCCATAGGCCGGGCCGTTGACCAGCGCGATCGTCGGCTTGGGCAATTCGTAGATGCCGCGCAGCATGTTGGCCAGCACGATCGCGTCGGCCATGTTCTCGTCCTGGCTGTAGGACGAGGTGCGGCGCATCCAATCCAGGTCAGCGCCGGCGCAGAAACTGACGCCAGCGCCGGTTAGGCTGACGAAGCGCACCCCGGGATCGTGTTTCAGATCCAGAAAGATCTCCACCAGCCGGCGGTTGACGTGCTCGTTGAGCGCGTTGTGGATTTCCGGCCGGTTGAGCGTCACCTCGGCCAGGCCGTCGGCGCGCTTGTTCACCAGGACGATTGCGTCCGTCATCCTCTGACCTCGCCAAGCCTACATGCGGAACACGCCGAAGCGCGTCTCGGGGATGGATGCGTTGAGCGCGGCCGAGATCGACAGGCCCAGCACGTCGCGCGTATCCAGGGGATCGATGATGCCATCGTCCCAGAGCCGGGCCGAGGCATAGAGCGGCAGCGACTGGCGCTCGTATTGTTCGATCACCGGCTGCCTGAAGGCGGCTTCCTCCTCGGCCGACCAGCCCTTGCCCGCGCCCTCGATGTTGGCCCGGCGCACCTGCGCCAGCACGCCCGCCGCCTGGTGCGGCCCCATCACCGCGATGCGCGCCGAGGGCCACATGTAGAGGAAGCGCGGGCCGAAGGCGCGGCCGCACATGCCGTAATTGCCGGCGCCGTAGCTGCCGCCGACGATCACGGTAAACTTCGGCACGGCAGCCGTGGCCACCGCCGTCACCAGCTTGGCGCCGTTCTTGGCGATGCCGCCCGCTTCGTATTTGCGGCCCACCATGAAGCCGCTGATGTTCTGCAGGAACAGCAGTGGGATCCGGCGCTGGCAGCACAGCTCGATGAAATGCGCGCCCTTGAGCGCCGATTCCGAGAACAGGATGCCGTTATTCGCCAGGATGCCGATGGGATAGCCCCACAGCCGGGCAAAGCCGCAGACCAGCGTGGCGCCATAGAGCGGCTTGAACTCGTCGAACTCGCTGGCATCCGTCAGGCGGCCGATCAGTTCGCGCACGTCATAGGGCTGGCGCACGTCGGTCGGCAGCACGCCGTAGAGCTCGCGCGGGTCGAGCGCGGGCGGCCGCGGCGGCCGTACATCGAGCGACTGCCGCTTGACGCGGTTCAGGTTGCCGACGATGCGTCGGCAGAGCGCGATGGCATGCCGGTCGTCGAGCGCGTAGTGGTCGGTGACGCCCGAGACCCGGCTGTGCAGGTCGGCGCCGCCCAGTTCCTCGGCACTGACCTCCTCGCCGGTCGCCGCCTTCACCAAGGGCGGGCCGCCCAGGAAGATCGTGCCCTGCCGGCGCACGATGATGGTTTCGTCCGACATCGCCGGCACATAGGCGCCGCCGGCGGTGGACGAGCCCATCACCACCGCGATCTGCGGGATGCCGGCCGCCGACATGTTCGCCTGGTTATAGAAGATGCGGCCGAAATGCTCGCGGTCGGGGAACACCTCGGGCCATTGCGGCAGGTTGGCGCCGCCCGAGTCGACCAGGTAGATGCATGGCAGGTTGTTCTGCCAGGCGATCTCCTGCGCCCGCACGTGCTTCTTCACCGTCAAGGGATAGTAGGTGCCGCCCTTGACCGTGGCGTCGTTCGCCACCAGCACGCACTCGATGCCGGCGATGCGGCCGATGCCCGTGATCACGCCGGCCGCGGGCACCTCGTCCTCGTACACCTCGTGCGCCGCGAACTGGGACAATTCCAGGAACGGCGAACCGGGGTCGACCAGCGCCTGAATGCGCTCGCGCGGCAGCAGCTTGCCGCGTGCCAGATGGCGTTCGTGGGCGCGCGCGCCGCCGCCCAGCTTGATCTTCGCCAGCAGCTCGCGCAATTCCGCCATCCGTGCCTGGTTGGCGGCGAAATTGGCGCGGAACTGGGCGTCGCGTGGATCGACTTTGCTGACAAGCTCGCTCATGGATGGGACGACCTTAGAACGGGCGCGGCCGGCGCGGAACCCCGCTTGCTTCAGCCGCCCGCCAGTTCCCGCGCGATCACCAGCTTCTGGATGTCGCTGGTGCCCTCGTAGATCTGGCAGACCCGCACGTCGCGCCACAGGCGCTCGACGGGGAAGTCGCGCAAATAGCCATAGCCGCCGTGGATCTGGATGGCGGCCGAGCACACCCGCTCGGCCATCTCGGTGGCGATCAGCTTGGCCTGGCTGGCTTCCATCAGGCAGGGCAGGCCGGCATCCTTCAACGCCGCCGCCTGCAGCGCGAGCTGCCGCGCCACGGCGATCTCGGTCGCCATCTCGGCCAGGCGGAAGGTGATCGCCTGGTGCTCGACGATCGGCTTGCCGAACGCCTCGCGTTCCTTGGCATAGTCGCGCGCGGCATGGAAGGCGGCGCGCGCCATGCCGATCGCCTGCGCGGCGATGCCGATGCGGCCCGATTCGAGATTGGCGAGCGCGATGCGGTAGCCCTCGCCTGGCCGGCCCAACAGGTTCTCCGGCGGCACTTCCAGGCCGTCCAGCACGATCTGGCAGGTATCGGAGGCGCGCTGGCCGAGCTTCTTCTCGATGCTGGCGACCCGGTAGCCGGGCGCGTCCGTGCTGCTGAGGAAACAGGAAATGCCGCGCTTGCCGGCCTCGGGCTCGGTCACCGCGAAGATCATCGCCACCTTCGCCGTCTTGCCACTGGTGATGAATTGCTTGACCCCGTCCAGCACGTAACGGTTGCCGACCAGGCGGGCGCGGGTTTTCAGGTTGGCGGCATCCGAGCCGGCTTGCGGTTCGGTCAGCAGAAAGGCGCCGATCGCCTCGCCCTTGGCCAGCGGCACCAGGAAGCGGCGCTTCTGCGCTTCCGTGCCATAGCCGGCGATGGCGGCGCAAACGGGCGAGTTGTTGACGCTCATGATGGTCGAGGTAGCGCCGCAGCCGGCCGCGACCTCCTCCAGTGCCACCACGTAGGAGACGAAATCGGCCCCCGCCCCGCCCCATTCGGGCGCGACGCAGAGGCCCATGAAGCCGAGCGCCCCCAGCTTCGCCAGCGCCTCGTGCGGCACCTCGCCGCTGCGGTCGCGCTCGGCCGCGCCCGGCGCCAGTTCGGCCACCGCGAAGCGCCTGGCGGCCTCGCGGATGGCTTCCTGGGTGGCAGAGAGCAGCATGCCTACGCGGTCTCCTCGAACAGTTCGCGGCCGATCAGCCAGCGGCGGATTTCCTGCGTGCCGGCGCCGATCTCGTAGAGCTTGGCGTCGCGCAGCAGGCGGCCCGTCGGATAGTCGCTGATATAGCCGTTGCCGCCCAGGCACTGGATGGCTTCGAGTGCCATCCAGGTGGCCTTCTCGGACGCGTAGAGGATGGCGCCGGCGGCGTCCTTCCGCGTCGTCTGGCCGCGGTCGCAGGCCCGCGCCACGGCGTAAACATAGGCGCGGCAGACCGAGAACGTGGTGTACATGTCGGCCAGCTTGCCCTGCATCAACTGGAAGCTGCCGATCGGCTGGCCGAACTGCTTGCGCTCGTGCAGGTAGGGCAGCACCGCGTCGAGGCAGGCCTGCATGATGCCGAGAGGGCCGGCCGCAAGCACCGCCCGCTCGTAGTCGAGCCCGCTCATCAGCACGTTGACGCCCTGATTGAGCGGCCCCATGACGTTGTCCTCCGGCACCTCGCAGTCCTGGAAGACCAGTTCGCAGGTGGAGGAGCCGCGCATGCCCAGCTTGTCGAGCTTCTGCGCCGTCGAGAAACCGCGGAACCCCTTCTCGATCAGGAAAGCGGTGATGCCGCGCGGGCCCGCTTCAGGTGCCGTCTTGGCATAGACCACCAGCACGTCGGCGTCGGGGCCGTTGGTGATCCACATCTTGTTGCCGTTGAGCACGTAGCGATCGCCGCGCTTGTCGGCGCGCAGTTTCATGCCGACCACGTCCGAGCCCGCGCCCGGTTCCGACATCGCCAGCGCCCCCACATGTTCGCCCGAGATCAGCCTGGGCAGGTACTTGCGCTTCTGCGCGGCCGAGCCGTTGCGGCGGATCTGGTTGACGCACAGGTTGGAATGCGCGCCGTAGCTGAGGCCGACCGCGGCCGAGCCGCGGCTCATCTCCTCCATCGCCACCACATGTTCGAGATAGCCCATGCCGGCGCCGCCGTGCTCGGCCTCGACGGTGATGCCCAAGAGGCCGAGCTTGCCGAGCTCAGGCCACAGATCGCGCGGGAACTCGTTCGAGCGGTCGATCGCCTCGGCGCGCGGCGCCACACGATCGGCGACGAAGGCGGCCACCATCTCGCGCAACAGGTCGGCGGTCTCGCCCAGGTGGAAATCCAGCGTCGGATAGCGGTTGGGCAGCATGGCGGGCTCGCAATCTCGGGCTTTGCCACTCGCGGGCACCCGCATGCTACAGTCAGCGGGCGAATTGGGCGAACGGCAAGAGGCACGCAGCTCTTGGCGAAGAAAGCGACGAAGCCAACGGCGAAGACCGGGCCCAGCCTGGCCGGCATGACCGCGCCGAAGGACGAGGTGGAGCGGTTCCACGCGGCGGCGGAGGCCTTCGTCAAGAAGGCAACCAAGTCTCCGAAAACGGCCTTGGACACACTTGTCAGGATGGGCATTTACACGAGATCGGGCCGTCTGACCAAGAACTACAGCAAATGACGTGTCTTCCGACTCGCTGATATCGAGCTTCGTGCTTGGTTATCATGGTTGCGATGATGAAACCGCGGGAGCTTTGCTGGCTGGAGAGGACTTCAAGCACAGCCGGAATGACTACGATTGGTTGGGACACGGCATCTACTTCTAGGAGGCGAACCCCAAACGCGCGCTTCGTTGGGCGAATGAACGAAAGCGACGCCGCGCCGGCCCGGCCAAGATAAAGAGTGCAGCGGTTGTGGGCGCAGTCCTGGAACTAGGCCGTTGCTTGGACATGGCGACAACGGCCGGCATCGATCAGGTACGGCTAGCCTACGAATCCGTGCTGACCATTGCCAAGGAAACAGATCGTCCGTTACCCGCTAATGGCTCAGACTTGCTCCGTCGGAATCTCGACTGTGCGGTAATCGAAACACTGCATCAAATTCGTGAGGAGCATAGTGATCCTCCCTTCGATTCGGTGCGTGGCGTGTTCGTGGAGGGCAGGCCGCTTTATCCGACCTCCGGCTTCCACGCCAAGACGCATGTCCAGGTCTGCATCCGCGATCTTGCGCGCATCAAGGGCGTGTTCCGGGTGCCGAAGCGCTTTCTCGCATAGGCCGCCATGAAGCTCAGCATCCTCGACCAGTCGCCGATCGCCGAGGGGGCGACGCCGCAGCAGGCCGTGAGCGAGAGCATCGCGCTGGCGCGGCTGGCCGATCGGCTGGGCTACCACCGCTACTGGGTGGCGGAGCATCACTCGACCTCCGGCCTGGCGGGTTCCACGCCGGAAATCCTGATCGCCCGGCTGGCGGCGGAGACCCGGCATCTCAGGGTCGGCTCGGGCGGCGTCATGCTGAGCCATTACAGCGCGCTCAAGGTGGCGGAGAACTTCCGCATGCTGGAAGCGCTCTATCCCGGCCGCATCGACCTCGGCATCGGCCGCGCGCCCGGCTCCGACGGGCGCACGGCGCAGGCCCTGGCGCACGGCCCCGGGAAGCTCGGCATTGAGTATTTCCCGCGTCAGATCAAAGACCTGTCCGACTTCCTGACGGACCGCATCGGGCCCGATCACCCGTTCCACGGCATCCATGCCGAGCCGCGCGGGCCCGGCCAGCCGGAATTGTGGCTGCTGGGCTCCTCGGACCAGAGCGCCGCCTATGCTGCCTATTTCGGCCTGCCCTTCTCGTTCGCCCATTTCATCAACGACGAGGGCGGGGCGGAGGTGATGGCGGCCTATCGCCAGCAATTCCGCCCCAGCGCCGGCTGCCCGGAGCCGAAAGGCTCGATCGGCGTGTTCTGCATCGCCGCGCCGACGGCGGAAGAGGCCGAGCACCTGGCCTTGAGCCGCGACCTCTGGCTGTTGCGCCTGCGCACCGGCCGCACCGGCCCGGTGCCGACACCGGCCGAGGCGCTGGCCTACCCCTACAGCGATCCCGAGCGCCACCTGGTCAACTACAACCGCCGCCGCACCATCGCCGGAACGGCCGAGCAGGTGAAGATGCGCCTGCTGCAACTGGGCGCCGAATACGGCGTTGCGGAATTCGTTGTCGTCAGTGTGCTGCACGACTACGCCAAGCGCCGGCGCTCCTACGAATTGCTGGCCGAGGCGTTCGGCCTGGTGCCGGCCGCCGCGGCCGCCGCCAACTAGAGCAGAACGAGCGTCGCCAGGCCCAGGAAGGCCAGGAAGCCGATCACATCGGTCACGCAAGTCAGGAACACGCTGGCCGCCACCGCCGGATCGACGCCCCTGCGGTCGAGGGCCAACGGGATCAGCGTGCCGCAAAGCCCGGCCACCACTAGGTTGGTGGCCATGGCGGCGGCGATCACCAGGCCCAGGTCGCGCTGCTGAAACACCAGCCCGGCCACCACGCCCACCAGGCCGGCGAACAGCACGCCGTTCAGCAGGCCGACGCCGCATTCCTTCCACACCATGCGCAGGGCGTTGGCGGCGGTGACCTCCTTGGTGGCGATCGCGCGCACCGTCACCGTCACCGCCTGCATGCCGGCATTGCCGCCCATCGAGGCGACGATCGGCATGAGCACGGCAAGCGCGACGACCTTCTCGATGGTGGCATCGAAGAGGCCGATGACGAAGGAGGCGACGAAGGCGGTGCCCAGGTTGACGCCCAGCCACAGCGCGCGCGAGCGCACCGTGCGCAGCACCGGCTCATTGATGTCGCTTTCCTGCGACACGCCGGACAGCCGCAGCATGTCCTCCTGCGCCTCCTCCTGGATCACCTCCGCCACGTCGTCGAAGGTGATGACGCCCACCAGCCGACCGTCCCCATCCACCACCGGGCCGGAGGTCAGGCGGTATTGCCGGAACAGGAACGCCACCTCCTCGCGGTCCATGTCGAGCGCGATGGGGTGCACTTCCACGGAGACGATGTCACGCATCAGTACCGGGCGCCTGGCCCGCAGCAGGCGGTTCAGCGCCACCTGCCCAACCGGCTTGTGCCGCGGATCCACCAGGTAGATCTCGTAGAAATCGTCCGGCAAGTCCGCGGTCTCGCGGCAATAGTCGATCACCTGTCCGACGGTCCAGAACAGCGGCACGGCGATCAGCTCGCGCTGCATCAGCCGGCCGGCGCTCTCCTCCGGCAGCGCCAGGGCTTCCGCCACCGCCACCCGGTCGGGCGCGGGCACCCGGCGCAGCACCTCCTCGCGCCGCGTCTCGTCCAGGCGCTCCAGCAGGTAGACCGCATCGTCGGTGTCCAGCGCCGCGATGGCGGCCGCCAGGTCGTGCGGCGCCAGGGCGGCGAGCACGTCCTCCAGCACCGTGCCGTCCAGTTCGGGCAGCGCCTCGGGGTCGAGCCCGCGCCCCAGAACGGTCACCAGCTGGCCGCGTTGCGGCGGCGGCAACTGCTCCAGCAGGTCGGCCAGATCGGCGACATGCAGTCCGCTGGCCGTGCTGCGGGCCTCGGCATGGCGCGCCTCGGCCAAGGCCTGCGACACCGCCGCGACCAGTTCCGGCGTGATCGCGTGCACGTCCTCAGGCGCGACCACGGCCGCCGCGGCCTCGCGCTCGCTCATCGCGCCCCCATCCCATCCGCTACTGGGTTTCCGCTGCGCCGGGCCGGCCCGGTCGGTCAAGTTGGTGCGGTCGAGAAGACTCGAACTTCCACGGAGTTACCCCCACAGCGACCTCAACGCTGCGCGTCTACCAGTTCCGCCACGACCGCGATAGAACAGGTTCGGCGGAAATAGCAGATGGGCCCCGGGCCTTCAAGCCGGCGCCGGCGCGGCGCGGACTGCTATTTCTGCAACGTCTCGCTGATCTGCACGCTCACCGTCTCGCCCGTGACCACGATCTCGCCCCGCGCGAACAGCTTGTTGTTGGAGTAGATCCAGGCATGGTCGTCGGCCGTGGCGTTCAGCTCGATCACCGCGCCGCGGCCCATCTTCAAGAGCTGGTGGATGGGCATCGCGGTACTGCCGATCACCACCGACAGCTCGATGGAAACGTCTTCGACCGCTGACATGATAGACGGCGTTACCCAGGGTGAACGATTGCCGCTGATCCTAGGTCAGCCATGTTAACGTTGCGCAAATGACATTGTCCGACCGGCTGCCGGCAAACCGCCTCGAATGGCGGACCAGCGATCGCCCGGTGGCCTATCCAGAGGCCGTGGCGGCGATGGAGGCGCGGCTGGCGGCTTTGCGCCAGAGCCGGGCAGGCGAACTGGTATGGCTGCTGGAACACCCCGCGCTCTATACCGCCGGCACCAGCGCGCGAGCGGAGGAGCTGCGCGAACCCGGCCGCCTGCCGGTGTTCGAGACCGGGCGCGGCGGGCGCTACACCTATCACGGACCCGGCCAGCGGATCGCCTATGCCGTGATCGACCTGCGCGCCAGACAACTCGACGTGCGCCGTTATGTCGCCAGCCTGGAACAATGGATTATCGAGGCTCTGCTGAGGTTCAACGTGAAGGGCGAACGGCGCGCCGGGCGGGTGGGCGTGTGGGTTCACGACGGCGCCGGCGAGGCCAAGATCGCCGCCATCGGCTTGCGCGTGCGTCACGGCATCGCCTTTCACGGCCTGTCGCTCAACGTCGATCCCGAACTGGCACATTATCGCGGCATCGTGCCTTGCGGCATTGCCGAGTATCCGGTCACCTCGCTGGCAGCGCTGGGCCTGACGGCCAGCATGCCGGAGGTCGACATGGCGTTGCGGCAGGCCTTCGCGGCCGTGTTCGGCGAGCCGGCGGGGCGCCGTTAGACGGTCGGGCGCTGCACGAAATTGTCGCTGCGCGGATCGCTGGCGGGGGCCACGCCGACTTGCGTCACCACCGCGGCACGCGGGCCGCTGCGGCAGGCCGCGACCATGGCCTCGACCGCGGGCGTCGGCCCGGCAATCAGCGCTTCGACGCTGCCGTCCGTGCGATTGCGCACCCAGCCCGACAGCCCGCGCGCCCGCGCCTCGCGGATCGCCCAGGCGCGAAACCCGACGCCCTGCACGCGTCCCTCGATCCGCACCTGCACGGCCCTGGCTCCGTTCCCCGGCATGTCAGGCCGCGGCGGGCGCCCGCACGCGACTGCGCGGCAGATAGATCCTGACTTCCGTGCCGTGACCCACCGCCGACTCGATCTCCATGCGCCCGCCGTGCAGTTCTATCAGGCTCTTGGTCAGCGGCAAGCCCATACCGGCGCCTTCGTGTTTGCGGGTCAGGCTGTCGTCGAGTTGCCCGAACACCTTGAGCGCCTTGGGAATGTCCTCCTTGGCCATGCCGGTGCCGGTGTCGCGCACGGCCAGAACCAGTTCGCCGCTGGTCGGCGCGACGTTGGCGCGGAGCAGCACGCGCCCGCCGCGGGGCGTGAACTTGACGGCGTTCGACAGCAGGTTGATCAGGATCTGCTTCAGCTTGCGTTCGTGGGCCACGATCAGTGGCAGATTGGAATCGATCTCGGCGTCGAGTTGCAACCCCGCCTGGCTTGCCCGGCCGCGCAGCATCTTCAGGCTGGCCTCGGCCACAAGGGGGATTTCCACCATGCTTTCCGACAGTTCCAGCCGACCCGCTTCCAGCTTGGCCAGATCCAGCAGATCGTTGATGAGCTGCAACAAATGGCGCCCGCTGTCGTGGATGTCGGCGGCGTATTCGCGATAGCGGTTCTCGCCCATCGGGCCGAACAGCTCGTGCCGCAGGATGTCGGAGAAGCCGATGATGGCATTGAGCGGCGTGCGCAGTTCGTGGCTCATGTTGGCCAGGAACTGGCTTTTCGAGCGGTTGGCTAGTTCGGCTGCCTCGCGCGCCTGCTCCAGCACCGCCTCGCGTGCCTTCATCTCGGTGATGTCGCTCCACAGGCAGGTGCAGCCGCCATTGGGGGTGCGCTGTTCCGCCGCGTGGACCCAGCGACCGTCACCCAGCCGCTCGTCGAACGGCCCGCTGGGTGCCTGCCTGCGGGCCAGCCGACGCTGCAACATCGCCGGTGCGCCGGAGGCATCGACCGGGATCGAACCGCACTCGACCTGGCAGAGGTAGATGTCGGCGAAGGTCGCTTTCTTGCGGAACAGGTCGGCCGCCTCGGGAAACATCTGCAGGGCGCGGTTGTTCTACAGCACCACCCGGTCGGCATCGTCGAACAGGGCGAAGCCGGCGTCGATGCTCTCGATCGCCGCCTCGATGCGGAACTGCGCCAGCAGCGCCCGCTCTTCGGCCTTGTGTGCGGAGGTGATGTCGCGGGCCGCCCCGCGGTAGCCCTCGAACTGGTCGTCCAGCGCGAAACTGGGCTCGCCGCTGACGCGCAGCCAGCGGCCGTGGCCGGCGGCGTCGGGCACCTGGGCAACCGCGTCGCGAAAGGCCTGCCGACGCTCCAAGGCCCGCAGAATGGGGTGCACGCCGTCGCCGACCGTCGCCGAGACCAGCAGGTCCTGCACGCGCAGACCGACAATTGCCTTGCGCGGCAGAGCGAAGATGTCCTGCACCCGGCCGGAGACATAGGACAGTCGCAGCTCGGCGTCGGTCTCCCAGACCAGGTCACTGACCGATTCGGCAACCGCGCGGAAGCGCGCTTCGCTGCGCACCAGGGCCTCGCGCGCACGCTTGCTTTCCAGCGCCACGGCGGTCAGTTCGGTACCAAGGTCAATGATGTCGAGGTCGGCCTCGTTCGGCTCGCCGCGGGCGCGGCAGTAAAGCGCGAACAGGCCGACCGGCTCGCCGTCGCGCCCGACGACCGGTTGGTACCAGATGCTGCGGATGCCGGCCGTCCCGGCGATGCCGGCCAGGGGCGCCAGCCGCGGATCCTGGCGCAAGTCCGCGACCAGCCGGATCGCGCCGCGCACCAGCGGGCGGCGCTCGTCGTCCAGACAGTCGCTGGTCAGCAGGTTGTCGGGGAGCAGCTGACCCGGCGGCAGTCGCCTGGTCGGCACCCGGTAGAAATGCCGTCCGTCGCCGTGCAGCACGCGGATGGCGGTGATGTAGTCGGGCGACAATGCATCGACCATGTCGGCGATCTGGCCGAGCGTGCGGTCGATCGGCGCGTCGAGCGCGACGGAACGCAGGATGCGGGTCTGCGCCAGGGCCAGCGTCTCCACGACGGAGCGTTCCTCGAGCGGCTCCCACGCCCCGGCGGTCGAACCAAGCTGCACCTGCGTCCCCGATTGTCCAGGCGACGTCAATGCTTCGGCGAGATAGGTAAAATTCCGGTAAACCGGCGGGCGTGGCCGGCCGCCCGACTATTCGAACTCCAGGATCACCTGATCGGTCGCCAGGCTGTCGCCCACCTTGACGGCGATGGTCTTAATGCGGCCATCGCGTTCGGCGCGCAGCACATTCTCCATCTTCATCGCCTCGACGACGACGAGCGGCTGGCCGCCCTTGACTTCCTCGCCTGCCGCGGCATGGACCTGCAGCACCAAGCCTGGCATGGGCGACAGCAAGTAGCGCGAGGTATCCGGCAGCGCCTTGACCGGCATGAGCGCCGCCAGGGCGGCCGCCTGCGGGTTGGCGACGGTGACCTTCAGGCTGACCCCGGCATGGGTCAGCCGCAAACCGCCCGGCAGCCGGTCGATCTGCACCGCCACCTGTCTGTCCTCGATGCTGCCACGCCACAGCAACTTGCCGGGACGCCAATGACTGCGCACCGGGATTACCTGGCCGGCTGCCAAGGTCAGATCAAGGCCGCCCTCCACTTGTGCCACTTGCACATGGTGCTCGCCTTCGCCCAGGCGAACGACCAGCGCCTGCTGGCTTGGCGGAGCCCAGCCATTCAACTGGCCGGCAATGCCGGCGTCGCGCCGATCAAGCGCGCGCTGCGCGAACACCGCGCAGCCCAGCAAGGCGTGCCGGACCGGCTCGTTCAGCGGCGCGCCCTTGAAGCCGTCGGGGTATTCCTCGGCGATGAAGGCGGTGGACAGCCGGCCGGCGGCAAACCGCGGATGCGCAAAGATGCTGGCCAGGAAGCCGACGTTGTGCGCGATGCCGCGAATGCAGTAGGCGTCGAGCGCGGCCTGCATCCGCTCGATCGCCTGCGCCCGGTCCCCGCCATGCGTCACCAGCTTGGCGATCATGGGATCATAGTAGACGCTGATTTCCGAGCCTTCGACCACACCCGTATCGACCCTGACGCCGTTGCCCTCCGCGGGCGGCACCAGCCGCACCAGCCGGCCGCTGGAGGGCAGGAAGCCGCGCTCCGGGTCCTCCGCGTAGATGCGCGCCTCCATCGCCCAGCCGTCCAGCCGAACCTGGTGCTGGGCAAGGCGCAACCGCTCGCCCGCCGCCACCCGCAGCATCTCCTCCACCAGGTCGATGCCGGTGATCATCTCGGTCACCGGATGCTCAACCTGCAGGCGGGTGTTCATCTCCAGGAAGTAGAAGTTGCGGTTTCGGTCGACGATGAACTCGACCGTGCCGGCCGAGCGGTAGCCGACGGCGCGGGCCAGCGCCACCGCCTGCTCGCCCATCGCCTGGCGGGTCGCCGCATCCAGGAACGGACTGGGCGCCTCCTCGATCACCTTCTGGTGGCGGCGCTGGATCGAACACTCGCGCTCGCCCAGATAAAGACAGTTGCCGTGCCCGTCGGCCAGCACCTGGATCTCGATATGCCGCGGCTCTTCGATGAACTTCTCGATGAACACCCGGCCGTCACCGAAGCTGGCGGTCGCCTCGCTAGTGGCGCGGATGAAACCCTCCTCCAGTTCGGTCTCGCCATAGGCCACCCGCATGCCCTTGCCGCCACCGCCGGCGGCGGCCTTGATCATGACGGGATAGCCGATCTCGCGCGCTACAGCGCCGGCGATGGCGACGTCGCCGACCGCTTCCAGATGCCCCGGCACGATGCTGACGCCGGCCTGAGTCGCCAGCTTCTTCGATTCGATCTTGTCGCCCATCGCCGCGATGGCGGCCACCGGCGGGCCGACGAAGACGATGCCCGCCTTCTCCAATGCCTCGGCGAAAGCCGCCCTCTCGGACAGGAAACCGAAGCCCGGATGCACCGCTTGCGCGCCGCTGCGCAACGCCGCCTCGACGATGCGCTCAACCGCCAGATAGCTCTGCGCCGCCGGCGCCGGCCCGATCGGCAACGACTCGTCCGCCATCTCCGCGTGCAGCGCGCCCTCATCCGCTTCCGAATAGATCGCCACCGTGGCGATGCCCAGCCGACGCGCCGTGCGGATGATGCGACAGGCGATCTCGCCGCGATTGGCGATCAGAAGTTTCTTGAACATGGCGGCTGTCACAACGGGATGTTGTCGTGCTTCTTCCAGGGATTCTCCAGCCGCTTGTCGCGCAGCATGGTGAGTGCCCGGGCAATGCGCCGGCGGGTGTCGCGCGGCAGGATCACGTCGTCGACGAAGCCGCGATGCCCGGCGACGAAGGGATTGGCGAACTTCTCGCGATATTCCTGGGTGCGCTGCTCGATCCGTTTAGCATCGCCCAGTTCGCCGCGGAATATGATCTCGACGGCGCCCTTCGGCCCCATCACCGCGATCTCGGCGGTGGGCCAGGCATAGTTCACATCGCCCCGCAGGTGCTTCGAGCTCATCACGTCATAGGCCCCGCCATAGGCCTTGCGGGTGATCACCGTGACCTTGGGCACGGTCGCCTCCGCATAGGCGAACAGCAGCTTGGCGCCATGCTTGATGATGCCGCCATATTCCTGAGCGGTTCCCGGCAGGAAGCCCGGCACGTCGACGAAGGTGACGATGGGGATGTTGAAGCAGTCGCAGAAGCGCACGAAACGGGCCGCCTTGCGGCTGGAATCGATGTCGAGGCATCCGGCCAGCACCATCGGCTGGTTGGCGACCACGCCGACCGGATGGCCGCCGATGCGGGCGAAGCCGATGACGATGTTCCTGGCAAACGCCGCCTGCAGTTCGAAGAAGTCGCCGTCGTCCGCCACCTTCTCAATCAATTCCTTGATGTCGTAGGGCCGATTGGGATTGACGGGGACCAGCGTGTCGAGCGAGGCCTCGATGCGCGCGACATCGTCGTCGCTCGGCCGATGAGGCGGCTTCTCGCGGTTCGACAGCGGCAGGTAATCGAACAGCCGGCGCAGTTCGGCGAGCGCCTCGACGTCGTTCTCGTAGGCGCCGTCGGCCACGCTGGATTTCTGCGTGTGGGTAAGCGCGCCGCCGAGCTGCTCGTGCGTCACACTCTCCTGCGTCACCGTCTTCACCACGTCGGGACCGGTGACGAACATGTACGAGCTGTCCTTCACCATGAAGATGAAGTCGGTCATCGCCGGCGAATAGACCGCGCCCCCGGCGCACGGCCCCATGATCACCGAGATCTGCGGCACCACGCCCGAGGCCAGCACGTTGCGCTGGAACACTTCGGCGTAGCCCGCCAGCGAGGCGACCCCCTCCTGGATGCGCGCTCCGCCGCTGTCGTTCAGCCCGATCACCGGCGCGCCGACTTTCATCGCCTGGTCCATGATCTTGCAGATCTTCTCGGCATGCGCCTCCGACAGCGCGCCGCCAAACACGGTGAAGTCCTGGCTGAAGGCGAAGGCCATGCGGCCGTTGACGGTCCCCCAACCGGTCACCACGCCATCGCCCGGCACCGTCTGTTCCTGCATGCCGAAGTCCTGGCAGCGATGTTCGACGAACATGTCGTATTCCTCGAACGAGCCTTCGTCGAACAGCAATTCCAGCCGCTCACGGGCCGTCAGCTTGCCCTTGGCGTGCTGTGCCGCGACCCGTCGTTCGCCGCCGCCCAACCGGGCCAGCCGCCGCTTCTCGTCAAGCTGGCGGAGGATATGCCGCATCGCGCTCCCTCCTTGATCGCTGGCAGGCGTTCCGCCCTGTCCGCGCGGCAGCCGACATAGCACCAAATCCAACGCCTTGGCCAGTTTGCGGCCGGCCGCTCAGCCGCGCAGCAGGACAAGCAAACGCAAGGCGTCGGCGAACTCCCGCTGCCGATCCCGCAGGCGGCTCGCCTGCTCCGGATCCTCGCCCCAGGTCTCGGCCTGGAACCGCTCGTCCACCGTGGCGGCGGCCCAGGCATCGCCGGCGGAGAGCGCGCCCTGGCAAGCGGCGAGCGCCAGCAGCAGCGAGCCCGCCAGCACCGTTGCTTCTTGCAACGCCAGCAGCGGCATGCCGGACTGCGCCGCCAGGCTGCGTTCCAGCGCGGCGCCGACCGCGGCCGGCTGGCGCAACGGGTTCACGCCATGCGTCGTCGCCAGGGCGATGTCGTAGCGGCGGTTCGCCCAGTCCAGCACCGGCTGCCAGGCAGCGCGCTGGCGGGCCAGCAGCTCCGCCGGCCGATCCGCGAAGTAGCAGATCAGGTCGGTATCGACATAGGCCAGCAGCGCCCGCCGGCTGCGTTCGGCCTGCTCGGCCATCAGATCGATGCCGGTATTGGCGAGCCGCAGTAACGGCATGCCGAGCGGGCGGATGGTCTCGCCTTGGTCCAGCCATTCGCCCGCCACCGCCTCGGCCAGCGCCAGCGTGGGCAACAGCAGCGGCAGCCCTTTGGGCGTGCGCACCGGCTTGCCGTCCAGCAGCACGGCAAAGCCCCCGGCTTCCCCTGCGACGCCCACGTGGCGATAGAAGCGCCGCACGCCGCTCCTATCCTGCCTTCGCCTTGGCCTTGGCCGGTTTCTTCTCCAGCGACAGGATGTTCTTGGAAAGCGACCGGGGATCGCGCAAGCTCCAGCGGCCGTTCTCCACTTGCGCGAAGAAATCCGCCAGCTGGTCGTTGAAGGCTTGCGCCTCCTCCAGGTTGATGTTGTGCCCGGTGCGCGGCGCCATCCACAGGCCGGCGCTGGGAATGGTGCGTTTCATCCACAGGCTGGCATCCAGGCACGGCTCGTCCTCGTCGCCCGTGACGATCAGGGTTGGCACCGTCAGCTTGCGCAACTTCGCCTCCAGATCATAGACTGAAGGCCGCTTGGCCTGCACGCCGCGCATGGTGAGTGCCGAGCCGATATGCGAATGCTCGCCCAGCTGCGCGTTGAACTCGGCCCAGCCGCGCGGGTCCTTGTTCTGGTGCTGCACGCGCGTGGGGCCGACGCCATAGCCGAGCGTGACGGCGCGCGTGCCCTCCTTCTCGAAACGATCGGCGGTCGCCGCGACCTCCGCCTGGAAGCGTTCGCGGTCGCCCTTGGGCGCGCCATAGCCGCAGCCGGCCACCACCAGGCAACTCGCCCGCGCGCCATGACGCAGTCCGAAGTGCAGCGTGGCGAAGCCGCCCATCGACAGGCCCACGACATGCGCCTTCGGCACCTGCAGATGGTCGAGCACCGCCAGGATATCGTCGGTGGCGATGTCCTGGCTGTACAGTTTGCCGTCCGTCGGCACCTCGGAGGGCGGATAGCCACGAGCGTTGTAGACGATGCAGCGGTACCGGCGGGAGAAGAAACGGACCTGCTGCTCCCAGCTTCGGCAGTCGCCCGCGAACTCGTGCACGAAAATCACCGGATGCCCGGAACCGGTCTCCTCGTAGTAGAGCTTCGCCCCCTTGCTCTGCGCGAATGGCATCGTCCTCGTTCCCCTCTCGCTTGGCTCGTCAGATTACTGAATTCCGTCGGCGGCGAAAGGATCCTCCGCCTCCGCCAGCACGAAGCCGAGCGCCGCCGCCGTCTCCGCTAGGTGCGGGGGCGGCGGCGCCACGACGGTCACGCGCCTGCCGTTCGCCCGCCGGAACAACAACCGACGGGCATGCAAGTGCAGCCGCCGCACCAGCGTCATGCCCGGCAGGAAGGCGGCCTGCCCGCCATACTTGCCGTCGCCCAGGATGGGCGTGCCGATCGCCGCCAGATGCGCGCGCAGTTGATGGGTGCGTCCGGTGAGCGGCTGCAGCGCCAGCAAGGCGGCGCGGCGCCCCGCCCGGTCGAGCGTGGCGTAGTCCGTCTCCGCCGGGCGGCCCTCGTCGTCGTCCACCCGCACCCGCTCGCCGCCAGGCCGGCCGCGCTTGACCAGCGCCGCGTCGATCCGGCCACGCGGCGGCTGCGGCACGCCGGCAACGATGGCCCAATAGAGCTTGGCGACCTCGCCTCGGCGAAACGCCTCGGTCAACCGGCGGGCAGCCGCGGCGCCACGCGCCAGCAGCAGCACTCCGCTGGTATCCTGGTCCAACCGATGCACCAGGCGCGGCCGCTCGGCGGCATCGAAACGCAAGGCATCGAGCAGGCCGTCCAGGTGCCTTGTCTGGCCGCTGCCGCCTTGCACCGCGAGTCCGGCCGGCTTGTCGAGGGCCAGCACCTCGTCGTCGCGATAGAGCACGCGCGCGCGCAGTGCCTCCGCCTCGGCCTGGTCGACCGGCGGCGGCAGCCGTTCGGGCGCCGCGGCCCGCAGCGGCGGCACCCGCACCAACTGGCCAGCCGCCAGCCGCAGCCCGGACTTGGCGCGCGCGCCGTTGACCCGAACCTGGCCGGTGCGCAGCAGCCGCTCGAGCCGGCCGTGCGGCAGGTCGGGAAAGCGCTGCTTGAACCAGCGGTCGAGGCGCAGGCCCGCTTCCTCCGGGCCCACCTGAAGCTGCGCGATCTGGCTCATGCCAGGGCCTGGCGCATCAGCAAGAGGCCCAGGAACAAGCCACCTACAGACAGCGCGACCGAGGCCACGACATAGGCCGCCGCCGGAACCCACTGGCCGCGCTCCAGCAGCAGGACCACTTCCAACGAGAAGGCCGAGAACGTGGTGAAGCCGCCAAGGATCCCGATGGTGAGAAAGGCGCGCAGTTCCGCCGACGCGTTCCAGCGCAGCGCCATCGCCGCCACCAGCAGACCCATCGCCAACGAGCCCAGGATGTTGACCGCGAGCGTACCCCAGGGAAAGCCAAGGCCCAGCAGACGACCCATCTGGCCGCTCAACAGATAGCGGCCGAGCGAGCCGAGCGCCCCACCCGCCGCCACGGCCAGCAACAGCTTCACGCCGGATCCTCGCTGCCCGCCCGCTGCCGCAGCCTGCTCCAGTAGGCCAGCCGCTTGGCCACCTCGCGCTCGAAGCCCCGCTCGCCAGGGCGGTAGAACGCCTGGCGAGGCAGGTCTTCGGGGAAATAGTTCTGCCCCGAGAAACCTTCCTCGGTATCGTGATCGTAGCGATAGCCCTTGGCATAGCCCAGATCGCGCATGAGCCGGGTCGTCGCGTTCAGGATGTGCAGCGGCGGCATCAGCGAACCGGTCTCCCGCGCCGATCGTCCAGCCTCGCCGAAGGCGACGTAGAGCGCGTTCGACTTGGGCGCCGTGGCGAGATAGACGACCGCCTGCGCCAAGGCCAGTTCGCCTTCCGGCGAGCCGAGGAAATCGTAGACCTCCTTGGCCGCCAGCGCCTGGTGCACCGCTTCGGGATCGGCGAGACCGACATCCTCGACCGCGAACCGCACCAGCCGCCGGGCGATGTAGAGCGGCTGCTCGCCGCCCGCCAGCATGCGCGCCAGCCAATAGAGTGCCGCGTCCGCGTCGGAGCCGCGCAGCGACTTGTGCAGCGCGCTGATCAGGTTGTAGTGGCCTTCCTGCGCCTTGTCGTAGAGCGGTGCGCGACGCTGCACCCGCGCCGACAGCCGCGCGGTATCCAGCACGTCCTGGTCGGGATCGCCCAGCAGGTCCTCGGCCAGGTTGATGACAAACCGACCATCGCCGTCGGCCATCGCGCGCAACGCCGCGCGGGCCTCGTCGCTCAGCGCCAGCTTCCGCCCGATGGCCTGCTCCGCCCGCCGCAACAGCGCTTCCAGAGCCGGGTCCTCCAACCGCTTCAGCACCAGCACATGACAGCGCGAGAGCAACGCGCCATTCAATTCGAACGACGGGTTCTCCGTGGTGGCGCCGACCAGGGTCACCGTGCCGTCCTCGACATAGGGCAGAAAGCCGTCCTGTTGCGCGCGGTTGAAGCGGTGGATCTCGTCGACGAACAGCAGCATGCCGACGCCGTCCCGGCGCCGCTTGCGTGCCGCCTCGAAGGCCTTGCGCAAGTCCGCCACGCCGGAGAACACGGCCGAGAGTTGCTCGAAATGCAGGCCCACACGCTCGGCCAGCAGGCGCGCGATGGTGGTCTTGCCGGTGCCTGGCGGTCCCCACAGGATCAGCGACGGCAGGTGCCGCGCCGCCAGCATACGCGTCAGCGGTCCTTCGGGACCGATCAGGTGTTCCTGACCCAGCACATCGCCGAGCTGCCTGGGGCGCAACCGATCGGCCAGCGGTCGGCTTGCGTCCGCCTCGGGCGCGGTTGCCTCGAACAGCGTTCTCACGCCCGCACGATCAGGTTCAGCACCTGCTCGCCCCGCTGCAGGTTGAGCCGCCATTCGCCCGTGGCACGGTCGAGTTGCCGGCGCACCTGCTCGACGCTGCCCGTCTCGACCCCGTTGACCGCCAGAACCCGATCGCCCGCCCGTACCCTCAAGTTGGCGGCGGGCGAGCCGCCGCGCACCGCAATCACCACCACGCCGGCCGTCGTGTCGAGATCCATTTCCTCGGCCAGCGCCGGCGACAGATTGGCGATGGTGGCACCGGCCAGCGGATGCCGGCCGTTCAGGGCGGTCTCGTTGCGTGGCGGCGTTTCCGGTGCCCGCAGCAACGGCAAGCTGAGCTGCTGGGCGCGTCCGTCGCGCTGCGCCGTCAGTCCGGCGCGGCCGCCGACCGCCAGCGTGCCCAGACGATGGATCGTGCCGGCGGCGTCCGCGACAGGCTTACCCTCCAGTTCCACGATGACATCGCCCGGGCGCAGGCCGGCCGCTTCCGCCGGGCTGCCCGGCGCGACCTGCCGCACCAGCGCACCCCCCGGTCGCGCCAGGCCCAGCGATCCCGCCCGTTCCGCCGTCACGTCCTGCAAGGCGGCACCGAGCCACGGCCGACGGACCACGGGCGAACCCGTCTTGGCGCTCTGTAACACCACGCGCACGACGCTGGCCGGCACCGCGAAGCCAATGCCGTGCGAGCCGCCGCTGCGCGAGAAGATCGCGGTGTTGACGCCAACCAGCCGGCCCGCCATGTCGATCAGGGCGCCGCCTGAATTGCCGGGGTTGATGGCCGCGTCGGTCTGGATGAAGGACTGCAGATCGGAGGCGCCGACGCCACTGCGCGCCAGGGCGGAGACGATGCCGCTGGTCACGGTTTGACCGACGTTGAACGGGTTGCCGATCGCCAGCACCAGATCGCCCACCTCCAGGGCATCGGAATCGCCCAGCGGCAGATGCGGCAGGTGCTCGCCCGCGGCATCGATGCGCAGGATGGCAAGGTCGGTCTTTTCGTCGCTCAAGACCAGCTTGGCTTCGAATTCGCGTCGGTCGGCCAAGGCCACGGTGATGGTGCCCTTGTGCCGCACCACATGATGGTTGGTGACGATCAGTCCGTCCTGGCTGACCAGCACGCCCGAGCCCAGCGAGGCTTGCATGCGCCGGCGGGCGGGGCCGTCGAAATTGAAGCGATCGCCGAAGAACTGACGGAAGAACGGATCGTCAAAGAAGGGCGAACGCCCCGCCTCCTGCACCACCTGCCGGACGTAGATGTTGACCACCGCCGGCGCCGCCTGCTTCACCAGCGGCGCAAACGAGAGCTGGCTCTCCGCCCGGCTCAACGGCAGCCGCCGTTCCTCTGCCGGCACGGGCGCGACCGAGACCAGCGCCAGCAGTGCCAGCAGCGCCAGTATCGTCCATTTCACGGCCGCGCCCATCACGCCCAGCACCGCTCACGTGGCCAGGGCCCAGCCTAACATGCCCCGACGGCGACCCGGCGCCGCCCGCTTAGGCCGCCAGTCAGGCGGCCTGTTCGGCCGTTGCCGGCTCGGCATCAGCTTCCGGGCGATCGCCGGCGCCCTTGGCTTCGGGGTTGCGGTTGACCAGCTCGATGACCGCCATCGGCGCCATGTCGCCATGCCGGAAGCCAGCCTTCAGGATGCGCACGTAGCCACCCGAACGCTCGCGATAACGCTCGGCCAACTCGCCGAACAGCTTGTCTACCACGCCTGCCTCGGGCAGGCGCGCATGGGCGATACGCCGGGCATGCAGGCTGCCCCGTTTGCCCAGCGTGATCAGCCGCTCCACGATCGGCCGCAAGTCCTTGGCCTTGGGCAGCGTCGTGCTGATCTGCTCGTGCTTCAGAAGCGAGCACGACAAGTTGGCGAACATTGCCTTGCGGTGCTCGCTTGAGCGGCTGAACCCGCGACCGTTCACGCGATGACGCATAACCCGCTCCCTCCGGCCGCGACCGGCCTAGAACTCGGTCTCGAGCTGCTTGGCCAGCTCGTCGATGTTGTCCGGCGGCCAATCGGAGATCTCCATCCCCAGATGCAGGCCCATCTGCTGCAACACTTCCTTGATCTCGTTGAGCGACTTGCGGCCGAAATTGGGCGTCCGCAGCATCTCCACCTCCGACTTCTGCACCAGGTCGCCAATATAGATGATGTTGTCGTTCTTGAGGCAGTTGGCCGAACGCACCGAGAGTTCCAATTCGTCCACCTTGCGCAACAGGTGGCGATTGAACTTAGGCCGGTCGGTGTCCAGCTTCTTCGGCTCCTCGCGCGGCTCCTCGAAATTGATGAAGAGCTGGAGCTGGTCCTGCAGGATGCGCGCGGCATAGGCGACGGCGTCCTCCGGCTTGACCGTGCCGTCGGTCTCGACCTGCATGGTAAGCTTGTCGTAGTCGAGATACTGGCCTTCGCGCGTATTCTCGACCTTGTAGGCAACCCGCCGGATCGGCGTGAACACCGCGTCGACCGGGATCAGGCCGATCGGCGAATCCTCGGCCCGGTTGCGGTCGGCCGGCACATAGCCCTTGCCGGTCTCGACGGTCATTTCCATCGACAACTTGCTGCCACGGTCCAAGTGGCAAATGACCAGATCGGGATTGAGGATCTCGACATCGGCGCCGCACTGGATCTGACCGGCGCGCACCTCGCCCGGACCCTCGGCGCGCAAGCTGACCCGCCGGCTGCCTTCGGTGTGCATCTTCAGCGCCAGCGCCTTCAAGTTGAGCACGATGTCGGTCACATCCTCGCGCACGCCCGGTATGGAGGAGAACTCGTGCAGCACGCCGTCGATCTGCACCGAAGTGACGGCGGCCCCGGTCAACGAGGACAGCAGCACCCGGCGCAAGGCATTTCCCAAGGTCAGGCCGAAGCCACGCTCCAACGGTTCGGCCGTGACACTGGCCGTGCGCCGCGGGTCGAGCCCCGACTCCACGCTCAGCTTGTTCGGCTTGATCAGGTGTTGCCACTGCTTCTGGATCACGGCTCACCCTCGGCTAGGCGGCTCCAGGCCGCGCAAACGGGTCTCACTCACTTCCAGGCACCGCCATCGCCCCGCCCGAGGCGACGCCCGGCGCCAACGGCTGCGATCAGACGCGCCGGCGTTTCGGCGGCCGACAGCCATTGTGCGGGATCGGCGTCACGTCCTTGATGGCGGTGAGGACGAAGCCGGCAGCCTGCAACGCGCGCAACGCCGACTCGCGCCCCGAGCCCGGCCCCTTGACCATCACATCGAGCGTGCGGACGCCATGCTCCGCCGCCTTGCGACCGGCATCCTCCGCCGCCATCTGCGCCGCATAGGGCGTCGACTTGCGCGACCCCTTGAACCCCATCGAGCCCGATGACGACCACGCCACCACGTTGCCCTGCACGTCGGTGATGGTGATCATCGTGTTGTTGAACGAAGCGCTGACGTGGGCGATGCCCGACGTAATGTTCTTGCGCTCGCGTTTGCGCGTGCGCGTCTTGTCCTTGGCCATCGGTTCGTCCTACTTGGTCGCTTTCTTCTTGCCGGCAACCGGCCGCGCCTTGCCCTTGCGGGTCCGGGCGTTGGTATGCGTCCGCTGGCCCCTGACCGGCAGACCGCGGCGATGGCGCAGGCCGCGATAGCAGCCAAGGTCCATCAACCGCTTGATGTTCATCGCCGTTTCGCGGCGCAGGTCGCCCTCGACCGAGTATTCGCGGTCGATCGTCTCGCGGATCTGAATCACCTCGTGCTCGGTCAACTGGCTGACGCGCCGGTCGGCCGGGATACCAACCTTGCCGCAAATCTCCTTCGACTTGGAGCGGCCAATGCCGTGAATGTAGGTTAGCGCCACCTCGACCCGCTTGTTGGTCGGGATGTTCACGCCCGCGATGCGTGCCACTGGACGATTCCCTCACTGTTCAGCAGGATTGCGCCGACGGCCCGGCGGCCCCAGCCGAAGACCGTGCACCTACCGTTTTTCGCTAATCCTGTCAACAGCTTTAGCGACCCGTTTACCATAGCCCGGCCGGCGACGCCCGGTCGGTTCACGCCGGCGGCGCCAAAGCCGCAAACAGCGCCTTTGTCACCTGGTCGATCCCGGTCATGCCGTCGATGCTGCGCAAGATGCCGCGCTGGCGGTAGTAGGGCAGAAGCGGCGCGGTCTGTTCGCGAAACGCCTTCAGCCGGGTGCGCACGGCCACCGCATTGTCGTCCGCCCGGCGGCTGAACTCGGTTCCGCCGCAGCGGTCGCACACGCCCGCGACCTTCGGTTGCAAATGCCGGTCATGATAGCCCGCGCCGCATTTGACGCAGGCAAAGCGGCCGGAAATTCGGTCGACCAGCTCCTCCTCGTCGACCGTCAGTTCCAGCACCGCGTCGAGCTTCAGCCCCTTGCGCGCCAGCATCGCGTCCAGCGCCTGCGCCTGCGCGATGGTGCGCGGAAAGCCGTCCAGGATGAAGCCATTACGGCAATCGGCCGAATCCACCCGCTCGTCGATGATGCCAACCACCACCGCGTCCGGCACCAGTTCGCCCCGCGCCATGATGCGTGCCGCCTGCCGTCCGACCTCGCTGCCCGACTTGGCGGCGGCCCGCAGCATGTCGCCGGTCGAAAGCTGGGCGACAGCGAAACGCGCCTGCAGGCGCTCCGCCTGGGTCCCTTTGCCGGCGCCGGGCGGCCCCAACAGGATCAGCCGCATCAGCGCCTGCCTCGCAATTTCGCCTTCTTGATCAGCCCCTCGTATTGGTGGGCCAGCAGGTGGCTGTGCACCTGGGCAACGGTATCCATCGTGACGCTGACCACGATCAACAGCGAAGTGCCGCCGAAATAGAACGGCACCGAGTAATTGGCAATCAGGATCTCCGGCAGAATGCAGACCGCCGACAGGTAAAGGGCGCCGACCACGGTCAGCCGGGTCAACACGTAGTCGAGATATTCCGCCGTACGGGCGCCGGGACGGATGCCGGGGATGAAGCCGCCATACTTCTTCAGGTTGTCCGCGGTGTCGGTCGGATTAAACACAACCGCCGTATAAAAGAAGCAGAAAAACACGATCCCCGCGACATATAGCGCGATGTAGAGCGGCTGGCCATGCGACAGCAGCGTGGTCACCGTGACCAGCCATTCCGGCCCGCCCTGGCTGGAAAAGCTGGCGATGGTCATCGGCAGCAGCAGCAGCGAGGAGGCGAAGATCGGCGGGATGACACCGGCGGTGTTCAGCTTCAGCGGCAGGTGCGAGCTCTCGCCACCGAACATGCGGGCCCCGACCTGACGCTTGGGATACTGCACCAGCAGGCGGCGCTGGGCACGCTCCATGAACACGATGGCGCCGATCACCGCCGCCACCATCAGCATCAGGAAGACGATGAAAACCGGCGACAATGCCCCGGTGCGGCCGAGTTCCAGCGTGCCGGCGAGGGCCGCCGGCAATTCCGCCACGATGCCCGCGAAAATGATCAGCGAGATGCCATTGCCGACCCCGCGCGCGGTGATCTGCTCGCCCAACCACATCAAGAACATGGTGCCACCGGTCAGCGTCACCACGGTGGTGAAACGGAAGAAGAAGCCCGGTTTCGACACCACGCCACCACCGCCGTCGCTCATGCCCTCGAGCCCGACCGAGATGCCATAGGCCTGGACTATGGTCAGCAGCACCGTGCCGTAGCGAGTATACTGGTTCAGCTTCTTGCGCCCTGCCTCGCCCTCCTTGCGCAAGGCCTCAAGCTGCGGCGAGACCGTGGTCATCAACTGGATGATGATCGAGGCGGAGATGTAGGGCATGATGTTGAGCGCGAAAATCGTCATGCGATTGAGCGCGCCGCCCGAAAACAGGTTGAACATCCCCAGGATGCCGCCCTGCTGCTGGCGGATGATTTCTGCGAGCGCCACCGGATCGATGCCCGGCAACGGCACATAGGTGCCGATGCGGTAGACGATCAGCGCCCCCAGGGTGAACCACAGGCGCTTCTTCAGCTCCGTGGCGCGCGCGAAGGCGCCGAAATTGATGTTGGCAGCCAGTTGCTCAGCAGCCGATGCCATGCCCTACGCCTCGTTCGCCTGGCCGAACCGGCACGCCGGCCCGGCCGTCGAGATCGACCCGAATGACCCCTGGGCGGAAGGCCTAGCTCGCCTCGGCCGCTGGCGCCGGATCGGACTGCGCCACCTTGCCGCCGGCCTGCTCCACGGCCGCGACCGCGGCGGCCGATGCCCGAGTGACCGCGATCTCGACGCGCGACTTCAACTCGCCGTCCGCCAGCAGACGCACCCGTTCCGCCTTGTCGCGCACCAACCCGGCGGCAACCAGCTGGGCCATGCCGATGGTCTTGGCCGGATCGAGCTTGCCCGCCTCGATCGCCGCCTGCAAGCGGCGCAGGTTCACAATGGCGTAGAGCTTGCGGAACGGATTCTTGAAGCCGCGCTTGGGCAACCGGCGATGCAGCGGCATCTGGCCGCCCTCGAAGCCCTTGATGGCGATGCCGGCGCGTGCCTTCTGGCCCTTGTGGCCCTTGCCCGAGGTCTTGCCCTTGCCGGAGCCGATGCCACGGCCCAGCCGGCGCCCCTCCTTGCGGGCTCCGGGATTGTCCCTGATCTCGTTCAAACGCATGGCAAGAGCCTTTCGTTCGCCGCCCGCCGCCGGCCGGCTACTTCACTTCCTCGATACGCAGCAGGTGCTGCACCTTGCGGATCATGCCGCGCACCGCCGGCGTATCGATCAACACTCGGCTGCGATGGCGCTTGTTCAGGCCCAGGCCGATCAGCGTCTGGCGCTGCGCCCCCGGCCGGCCGATCGGGCTGCCGAGTTGGGTGATGCGGATCTGCTTGTTGGTTGCCATGGCGCGCGCCCTCAATTGGCATCCGTCGCATCGCCGCGCCGGCGGCCGATCACCTCGGTCACCTTCTTGCTGCGGCGATTGGCCACCATGCGCGGCGACATCTGCCGGCCCAGCGCATCGAAAGTGGCGCGGATCATGTTGTAGGGATTGGACGAGCCGACCGACTTGGTGACGATATCCTGCACCCCCAGGCAATCGAACACCGCGCGCATCGGGCCGCCGGCGATCACGCCCGTCCCAGCCTCCGCCGCGCGCAACACCACCCGGCCCGCGCCATGATGGCCGGCGCAGTCGTGATGCAGCGTGCGTCCCTCGCGCAAAGGGAAGCGCACCATTGCGCGTTTCGCCGACTCGGTGGCCTTGCGGATCGCCTCCGGCACCTCGCGCGCCTTGCCGTGACCGAAGCCGACCCGGCCCTTCTGGTCGCCCACCACCACCAGCGCCGAGAAGCCGAAACGCCGACCGCCCTTGACCACCTTGGCCACACGGTTGATGTGGACCAGCCGGTCGACCAGCTCGCCGTCCCCCCGCGCGCCCCGCTCCGTCTGCTCGCCCCGTGCCATGCCTGCCGTCCGTTCCCGCCTTGCGCGCCACGCCCGACGCGCTGGATTGCCTAAAAGCTCAAGCCCGCTTCGCGCGCCGCATCGGCCAGGGCTTTCACCCGGCCGTGGAAGCGATAGCCGCCGCGGTCAAACACGACCGTGGTGATGCCCGCAGCCTTGGCCCGCTCCGCCACCAACTGGCCGATGCGCTTGGCCGCCGTCAGGTTGGCGCCCGATTTCAGCTCCTCGCGCATCGTCTTCTCGACGCTGCTCGCCTGCGCCAGCGTGCGCCCGGCAACGTCGTCGATCACTTGCGCGTAGATATGCTGCGAGGAGCGGAACACCGACAGCCGCGCCCGGCCTGCCGCCGCGAGCCTCAGTTTCCACCGCGTCCGGCGCTGACGCCGGACAAACAAAGCCTCTGACTTCACCATGGCCGTTACTTCTTCTTGCCTTCCTTGCGGAAGATGGTCTCCTCGACGAACTTGATGCCCTTGCCCTTGTAGGGCTCTGGCCCGCGGAAGGCACGGATCTCGGCCGCGACCTGGCCAACCTTCTGCTTGTCGATGCCGGACACGCTGATCGCGGTCGGTCGCTCGCAAACCACGTCGATGCCGGCAGGAATGTCGTAACTCACGTCGTGGCTGTACCCGAGTTGCAGGTTGAGCTTGCGGCCCTGCACGGCGGCCCGGTAGCCGACGCCGTTGATCTCCAGTTGCCGAACGAAGCCTTCCGCCACGCCCCGCACCATGCTGTTGATCTGGCTGCGGTGCAGGCCCCAGAGCGCGCGCGCCTGCTTGCTGTCGACCCGCGGCTTCAGCACGATGGCGTTGCCTTCCCGCGCCACCGCCACATCGTCGGCGACGGTCAGCGTGAGCTTGCCCTTCTTGCCCTTGACCGACAAATGCTGGCCGACCAGCTCCGCCGTGACCCCGGCCGGCAGTTCGACCGGCCGCTTGCCGATGCGCGACATCGCAATTTCCCCTAGAACACGCGGCAAAGCACTTCGCCGCCGATATTCGCGGCCCGTGCCTCACCATCCGACATGACCCCCTTGGAGGTCGACAACACCGTGATGCCAAGGCCGTTGCTCACCCGCGGCAAGTCGCCGATCGGCGAATAGACCCGCCGGCCCGGTTTGGAAATGCGGGCGATCTCCTGGATCGCCGGCCGTCCTTCGACGTATTTCAGCTCGATTTCCAGCTTGCGGTCCTTGCCGGCCTCGCCGACCAGCCGATAATCGCGGATATAACCTTCGCGCTTCAGCACGTCGAGCAGATGCGCCCTGAGCCGCGAGGCCGGGGCCAACACCTTGTTCTTGCGCGCATGATGGCCGTTGCGAATGCGCGTCAGCATGTCGCCCAACGGATCGGTCACTGCCATGTGCCTGGGCCTTCCCTACCAGCTCGCCTTGACCATGCCTGGAATCAGCCCGCGCGACCCCAGATCGCGCAACGAGATGCGCGAAATCTTCAGTTTGCGATAGAACGCCCGCGGCCGCCCGGTCAGCTCGCAGCGGTTGCGGATCCGCGTCTTGGACGAGTTGCGGGGCAGCTTGGCCAGCTTGATGGCGGCCGCGAAACGCTCTTCCTGCGTCGCCTGGCGGTCCTGCGTCACGGCCTTCAGCCGCGCTCGCTTGGCGCTCAGGCTCTTCACCAACCGACGCCGCCGGTTGTTCTTCTCGATCGCGCTCTTCTTCGCCATCCCTTGCTCTCCCGCCGTCCGCCCCTCAGGTCGCGAACGGCATGTTGAAGCCGGCCAGCAAGGCCTTGGCTTCCTCGCTGTTCTTCGCGGTGGTGCAGATCACGATGTCGAGGCCGCGCACCTCGTCGACCTGGTCGTAGTCGATCTCCGGAAAGACGATCTGTTCCTTCAGGCCCATTGCGTAATTGCCCCGTGCATCGAAACTCTTGGGCGAGACGCCGCGGAAGTCGCGCACCCGCGGCAGGGCAATGGTCACCAGCCGGTCCAGAAACTCGTACATCCGGTCGCGCCGCAGCGTCACCTTGACGCCGATCGGCATGCCGGCGCGGAGCTTGTAGGTGGAGATCGCCTTCTTGGCCTTGGTGACCACCGGCTTCTGCCCGGCGATCGCCTGCAGCTCGGTGGTCGCGGCTTCGACCTTCTTGCGGTCACTGACCGCTTCGCCGACGCCCATGTTCAGCACGATCTTCTCCAGCCGCGGCACCTCGAAGCGGTTCTGGTACTTGAACCGTTCGGTCAATTGCGCCCGCACCACGTTCTCGTAGTGCTGCTTGAGGCGCGGCACGATCTTCTCCTCAGGCATCGATCACCTCGCCAGAACGCTTGGCAAACCGCACCTTGCGACCATCGGCCAGGAAACGATAGCCGACCCGGGTCGGCCGGCCGTCCTTCGGATCGACCAGCGCCAGATTGGACAGATGCACCGCGCCTTCCTTCTCGACGATCCCCCCTTCCGGCTGCCCGGAACGCGGTCGGGTGTGGCGCTTCACCATGTTGACGCCTTCGACGATGGCACGCGATTCCAGCGGCAGCATGCGCAGCACCTTGCCGCGCTTGCCCTTCTCGGGGCCGGTGATCAGCACCACCTCGTCGCCCTTCTTGATCTTGAAGCGCGGTTGCATCTACAGCACCTCGGGCGCCAGCGAAATGATCTTCAGGTGGTTCTTGGCGCGCAGTTCGCGCGTCACCGGACCAAAGATGCGGGTGCCGATCGGCTCGCCCTGCTTGGAGATCAGCACCGCGGCATTGTGATCGAAGCGAATGGCGGAGCCGTCCTGGCGGCGCACCTCCTTGGCGGTCCGCACCACCACCGCCGAATGCACATCGCCTTTCTTCACGCGGCCCCGCGGGATCGCTTCCTTGATGCTGACGATGATGGTGTCGCCAACGGAAGCGTATCTGCGGCGCGAGCCGCCCAATACCTTGATGCACTGCACCCGGCGGGCGCCGGAATTGTCGGCGACGTCGAGCACGGTTTCGACCTGGATCATGTCAGCCTCACGCGGCCGCCAGAGGCTGGTCGGCCAGCACTTCCCATCGCTTCAGTTTCGACAACGGCCGGCATTCGCGGATGCGCACCTGGTCTCCCACCTTGCAGCGGTTCTCGGCGTCGTGCGCGTGGTACTTGGCGGATTGCCGCACCACCTTCTTGTAAAGCGGGTGCAAATAGCGCCGCTCCACCCGCACCACCACCGTCTTGTCGTTGCGGTCGCTGACCACCACGCCCTGCAACACGCGCCGCGACATCTATGCCCCCTTGCCGCCGGCCGGGCGGGCGGCCTTGTCCAACAGCATCTTGATCCGCGCAATGTCCCGCCTGACCGTGCGCACGCGCGCGGTGTTCTCGAGCTGGCCGCTGGCGCGCTGAAAGCGCAGGTTGAACTGCTCCTTGCGCAATTCCAGCAGGCTGTCCTTCAGCTCGTCCGAAGACTTGCTCCGCAGTTCGACGATCTTCATCGGCTCACGCCTCCGTTGGCCGGACGATGAACTTGCAGGCAATCGGCAGCTTGGCGGCACCCAGCTCGCACGCCTCCTTCGCCACCGCCGGCGACACGCCGTCCAACTCGAACAGGATGCGACCGGGCTTGACCCGCACCACCCACAATTCCGGCGTGCCCTTGCCCTTGCCCATGCGCACTTCGGTCGGCTTCTTGGACACCGGCACGTCGGGGAAGACGCGGATCCACATCTTGCCCTGGCGCTTCATGTGCCGGACGATGGCGCGGCGCGCGGCCTCCAACTGGCGGGCACTGACCCGTTCCGGCTCCATCGCCTTCAGGCCGAAGGCGCCGAAATTCAGACTGGTCGCACCCTTCGCATTGCCATGAATGCGGCCCTTGAAGGCCTTGCGATACTTCGTGCGGTTGGGTTGCAGCATGGCCGCCTCTCAAGCCCGGCCGCCCGAGGGCTGGCCCTCGGCCAGGCGCTTGTCCTGCGCCATCGGGTCGTGCGCCAGGATCTCGCCCTTGAACACCCAGACCTTGACGCCGCACGTGCCGTAGGTGGTGAAGCCGGTGGCGCGGCCGAAATCGATGTCCGCGCGCAGCGTATGCAGCGGCACGCGACCCTCGCGATACCACTCCACGCGCGCAATCTCCGCCCCGCCCAGACGCCCGCCGCAGGTGATGCGGATGCCTTGCGCGCCCAGCCGCATGGCCGACTGCACCGCGCGCTTCATCGCGCGGCGGAACGACACCCGCCGTTCGAGCTGCTGCGCGATGTTCTCCGCCACCAGCTTGGCGTCGATCTCCGGCTTGCGGATCTCCACGATGTTGAGATGCACCTCGCCCTTGGTGCGCTGCGCCAGATCCTTGCGCAAGCGCTCGATGTCGGCGCCCTTCTTGCCGATCACCACGCCCGGGCGGGCGGTGTGGATGGTCACGCGGGCTTTCTTGGCCGGCCGCTCGACGACGATCCGGCTGACGCCCGCTTGCGCCAGTCGGCCCTCCAGATACTTGCGGATCGCCAGGTCGTCGTGCAGCAGTTGGGCGTATTCCTTGCGGCTGGCGTACCAGCGGCTGTCCCAGGTGCGATTGATGCCCAGCCTGAGGCCAACCGGATTGACTTTCTGACCCATCAGGCGGTCTCCGCGCGCTCGCGCACGACAATGCGCAATTGACTGAATGGCTTGATGATCCGGCCCGAGCGGCCGCGCCCGCGCGGATGCATGCGCTTCATGACCAGCGACTTGCCGACGCTGGCCTCGACGACATACAGTCGATCGACATCCAGCGCTTGGTTGTTTTCGGCATTGGCGATCGCCGACTGCAACGTCTTCTTCACGTCCTTGGCGATGCGGCGGCTGGAAAAGCTGAGCGCGTTCAACGCCGTCTCCACCTTCTGGCCCCGGATCAGGCCGGCCACCAGGTCGAGCTTGCGCGGGCTAGTGCGCAGCATGCGGGCGATCGCCAGCGCTTCGTGCTCCGCCACTTTCGGCAAATTCTGCGGCTTGCCCATGACTACGCTCGCTTGGCCTTCTTGTCGCCGGCATGACCGTGGAAGGTTCGGGTCGGGGCGAACTCGCCGAACTTGTGGCCCACCATGTCCTCGTTCACCAGAACCGGCACATGCTTGTGGCCGTTATGCACGGCGAAGGTCAGGCCGACGAATTGCGGCAGGATGGTCGAGCGGCGCGACCAGGTCTTGATCAAGTCCTTGCGCCCCGACCCGCGTGCCTTCTCGGCCCTGGCCAGCAGGTGGCCATCGATGAACGGACCTTTCCAGACCGAACGCGTCACGCCCGCCCCCTATTTCTGATAGCGCCGGCGCACGATCAGCCGGTCGCTTGCCTTCTTGCTGCGCGTGCGCTTGCCCTTGGTCGGCTTGCCCCAAGGCGTCACCGGATGCCGGCCGCCGGAGGTGCGGCCCTCGCCGCCGCCATGGGGATGGTCGACCGGGTTCATCGCCACGCCGCGCACGCTGGGCTTGCGGCCCTTCCAGCGGTTGCGCCCGGCCTTGCCAATCACCTCGTTGGCGTGATCGGGATTGGAGACCGCGCCGATCGTCGCCATGCATTCGCCGCGAACCATGCGCTGCTCGCCCGATGCCAGCCGCAGGATGGCGAGCCCCTGGTCGCGACCGACCAACTGCACATAGGTGCCGGCCGATCGCGCGATCTGTCCACCCCGACCGGGCGTCATTTCGACGTTGTGCACGATGGTGCCGACCGGGATGCCGTTCAGCGGCATGGCGTTGCCGGGCTTCACATCGACCTTCTTGCCGGCCACCACCGCATCGCCGACCGCCAGCCGCTGCGGCGCCAGGATGTAGGCGAGTTCGCCGTCGGCATACTTGATCAACGCCAGGAAGGCGGTGCGGTTGGGGTCGTATTCCAGCCGCTGGACCGTGGCCAGCTGATCGAACTTGCGGCGCTTGAAATCCACCACCCGATAGCGCTGCTTGTGACCGCCGCCCTGCCAACGCATGGTGATGCGGCCCAGATTGTTGCGCCCGCCCTTGGCCCGTTTGCCCTCGGTCAACGTCTTGACCGGGCCGCCCTTGTGCAGGCCCGAGCGATCGACCAGCACCAGTTGCCGGCGCCCGGGCGTGGTTGGCTTGTAATTCTTCAGCGCCATGGCTCAGATCCCCGTCGTCACGTCGATGCTCTGGCCCTCGGCCAAGGTGACGATCGCCTTCTTCCAGTCCGAGCGCTGCCCGACATGGCCGCGAAAGCGCTTCTCCTTGCCCTTGACGCGCAGCGTGTTGACCGACTTGACCTTGACCTTGAACAGCCCCTCGATCGCCTGCTTGATCGCCGGCTTGCTGGCTTCCAGCCGCACGCGGAAGGTCACCTGGTTGTGTTCCGAGCCCTTGGTAGCCTTTTCGGTGATCACCGGGCCCAGCACGCACTGATACATCTGTTCCCGGTTCATGCCAGCCGTGCCTCCAGTTCCGCCACCGCCGCCCGGGTTAGCACCAGCTGGTGCCGGCGCAGGATGTCGTAGACGTTGGCGCCCTTGCAGGGCAGCAGGTCGACATTGGGCAGATTGCGCGCGGCCAATTGCAAGTTCTCATCGAGCCCGGGGCCGTCGATGATCAGCACGTTCCGCCAGCCGAACTTGGCGAGCTTGCTCGCCAGCGCCTTGGTCTTGGGCTCCGCCAGCTGGGCGCCGTCCAGCACCGCGAGTTCGCCGGCCGCCTGCTTCGCCGACAGCGCGCATTTCAGGCCGAGCGCCCGCACCTTCTTCGGCAGCTCGATGGCATGGCTGCGCACCTGCGGGCCGAAGGTGATGCCGCCGCCACGGAAGATGGGCGCCCGCCGGTTGCCGTGCCGGGCGCGGCCCGTGCCCTTCTGCTTGTAGACCTTCTTGCTGGTGCGGTTGATCTCGCTGCGCTGCTTGGTCTTGTGCGTGCCCTGCTGGCGCTTGGCAAGCTGCCAGGTGACGACGCGGTGCAGGATGTCCGGCCGCGCCGCAAGGCCGAACACCGCCTCCGCCAGCTCGATCTCGCCGGCCGCTTCGTTGTCGAGCGTCTTGACTTCCGCCTTCATCGCCTCAGCCTTCCGCCTTCGCTTCGACCGTCGGCGCCGCCGCCGGCTTCGGCTTCACCGCGCCCGGAAACGGCACCCCCTCGGGCGCCTTGCGCTTGAGGGCATCGCTGACCAGCACGAAACCGCCCTTGGGGCCCGGCACGGCGCCGCGCAGCAACAGCAGGCCCTGCGCCACGTCGGTGTCCACCACCTGCAGGTTCTGCACATTGACCCGTTGCGCACCCAGATGTCCGGCCATCTTCTTGTTCTTGAACACGCGTCCCGGATCTTGGCGGTTGCCGGTCGAGCCGTGGCTGCGATGCGAGATGGAGACGCCGTGCGTCGCCCGCAGGCCCCGGAAGTTCCACCGCTTCATCACGCCGGCGAAGCCCTTGCCGATGCTGGTGCCCGTGACGTCGACGAACTGGCCCTTGACGAAATGGCTGGGCAGCAGCTCGGCGCCCACTTCGATCAGCCCCTCCTTGCCCACCCGGAACTCGGCCAGCGCGCGTTTGGGTTCCACTTCCGCCTTGGCAAAGTGGCCGCGCATCGGCTTGCCGACATTCTTCACCTTGGCCTTGCCGACGCCAAGCTGCAGCGCGGTGTAGCCATCCTTCTCCTCGCTCCGCTGCGCCACCACCTGGCAGTTCTCCACCCGCAGCACCGTGACCGGCACATGCGTGCCGTCTTCCTGGAACACCCGGCTCATGCCCAGCTTCTGCGCGATCAATCCAGTGCGCATTCGCGGCCCCTACAGCTTGATCTCCACATCGACACCCGCCGCCAGATCGAGCTTCATCAGCGCGTCGACCGTCTGCGGCGTGGGATCGATGATGTCCAACAGGCGCTTGTGCGTGCGGATTTCGAACTGCTCGCGCGACTTCTTGTCGATATGCGGCGAGCGGTTCACGGTGAACCGCTCGATCCGCGTCGGCAGCGGAATGGGGCCGCGGACCCGCGCGCCCGTGCGCTTGGCCGTGTTGACGATCTCGCTCGTCGACTGGTCCAGCACCCGGTGGTCGAAAGCCCTCAGGCGGATGCGTATGTTCTGGCTGTCCATTGCCCGCTTGCCTTGGTGTTGTCTGTTGCGCGGTTCCGCCTGCCGCCGGTTATTCGAGGACCTGGGCGACGACGCCGGCGCCGACGGTGCGGCCGCCCTCGCGGATGGCGAAGCGCAGCCCCTCGTCCATCGCGATCGGCGCGATCAGCTCAACC
>VGEV01000015.1 GCA_016869175.1 Alphaproteobacteria bacterium | reverse complement strand
GGCGATCTTCGCCTTGAATGCCGCATCAAACTTCCGTCTTGTCTTCGCCATCGCTCCCTCCGTCACAATGACGGATCAGAACGCGGCTCCACTCAAGCCCCTGGTCCCAAAACCGGGGTCCACTTCTCTCGGCCTGGGCCAGTACCATCACCCCGCCGTCGGAGCTGATGCGCCCGCCGTCGAACGACGCGCTCATCTTCTTGCGCCCGACGCTTGGCAAATCGCAGGAGAGTTCTCTATCGTCGGCCATGGCGGGCGTGGCGCCTCCCTGCTCTCGTGAAGGACCGGCTTAGACAACCAAATCCTGAACGAAATCAGTGAGCTATGCTACACCCGCCGCACCGATACGGCCCGCGTCACGAATAATCCAGGCTAGGCGTCAATCTTGCCCCCAAGAGCCGGTCATCCAGTGGATGCCGGTTTACCATGCCTCGCCACCCGCCGCTAACCTAGACTGCGGCCGGTTACCACAAGCTTTTTGCTGCTGCCGAACGCCCGGCGGCGCGCTATGCTCCCGGGTCTTGCGGTGCGGGCGGCGGTCGGCGCCGGGGACATGATGGGAGCCAACCATGGATACTCGAGGCAATAGTCCGAGCAGCCGGGACATCGCGCATTTCCTGCACCCCTTCACCAACCTGTCGACGCATTTGCAGCAGGGGCCGCATATTGTCACCGGCGGCCGGGGGATCTATGTCACCGACGAGACGGGCAAGGAATATATCGAAGGCTTGGCCGGCCTGTGGTGCGTGTCCTTCGGCTTCGGCGAGCAGGAACTGGTCAAGGCGGCGATCGACCAGATGCGGAAGCTGCCATATTACCATGTCTTCGCCGGCAAATCGACCAACCCGGCGATCGAACTGGCGGAAATCCTGAAGTCAATCGCGCCGGTGCCGTTTTCCAAGGTGTTCTTCGCCAATTCGGGATCGGAAGCGAACGATTCGATGGTGAAGCTGGTCTGGTACTACAACAATGCGCTGGGCCGCCCGAACAAGAAGAAGATCATCGGCCGAATCCGCGGCTATCACGGCGTCACTGTGGCCGCTTCCAGCCTGACCGGCCTGCCCTATGCGCAGACCGATTTCGACGTGCCGCTGGAACGCATGAAGCACGCCGATTGCCCGCATTATTACCGCCATGCCCAGCCGGGCGAGAGCGAGGAAGCGTTCGCGTCGCGCATGGCCGCCAACCTCGAGGCCCTGATCCTGCGCGAGGGGCCGGAGACGGTCGCCGCCTTCATCGCCGAGCCGGTGATGGGCGCCGGCGGCGTCATCGTGCCGCCCACGGGCTATTTCCCCAAGATCCAGGCGGTGCTGGCAAAATACGACGTGCTGATGGTGGCGGACGAGGTGATCTGCGGCTTCGGCCGCACCGGCAACATGTGGGGCTGCCAGACCTACGACATCAAGCCGGACATCCTGACCTGCGCCAAGGCGCTGTCCTCGGCCTACCTGCCGATCTCGGCGGTGATGGTGAGCGAGCCGATTTTCCAGGGCCTGGTCAAGGAAAGCGAGAAGCTGGGCATCTTCGGCCACGGCTTCACCTATTCGGCGCATCCCGTCTGCGCGGCCGTCGCCTTGCGCGCCCAGCAACTGATGCTGGAACGCGACATGGTGGGCCATGTGCGCCGGGTCAGTCCGCGCTTCCAGCAGCACCTGTTGGGTTTCGCCAGCCATCCGCTGGTCGGCGAGGCGCGCGGCGTCGGGCTGATCGGCGGCATCGAGCTCAGCGCCGACAAGGCGAAGAAAACGCCGTTCGACCCCAAGCTGCGGCTGGGCCAGCAATTGCAGGCGCTGGCGCAGGAGGAAGGGCTGATCATTCGCGCCATGCCGGGCGACATCCTGGGCTTCTGCCCGCCGCTGATCATCACCGAGCCGGAGATCGACGAGCTGTTCGACCGGTTCGGCAGGGCGCTCAACCGCTTCGCCGACCAGCTGGCGCGGGCCGCCCGCAAGGCGGCGGAATAGGTTCAGGGTTGCCCGGGCGCTGGCGGGGCGTTAAGAAGCGCGGCGCTAGGCTTCAGGCCGGCCCGGCGCCCGCTTAGCTCAGCCGGTAGAGCAACGCATTCGTAATGCGTGGGTCGGGTGTTCGAGTCACCCAGCGGGCACCAACCGCTCCGACAGCTTGGAGAGGCGCGGCCGATGACCGGCTGGCGGGATCTTTCAGTATCCTGGCAGGACCTGCACCGCGATGCCCAGGCGTTGGCCAGGCGGCTGGCCGCGTTGGCGCCGTTCCGCGGCATCGTGGCGATCGCCCGCGGCGGCCTGGTGCCGGCCGCGGTGGTCGCCCGCGAGCTCGACATCCGCCTGCTCGACACGGCGTCGATCGAGACCTATCGCCGCGAGCGCGAGCTGGGCCAGCCGCGCCTGCTGAAGCCGCCCTGCGAGGAGGCGCGGCGCGACCGGGGCGCCGGCTGGCTGATCGTGGACGATCTGACCGACACCGGCGCCACGGCCCGCATCGCCCGCGGCCTGATGCCGGCCGCGCATTTCGCCACCGTCTACGCCAAGCCGGCCGGCCGGCCGCTGGCCGACAGCTTCGTCACCGAGGTCTCGCAGGACACCTGGATCGTGTTTCCCTGGGAGGCCGCGCCGCCCGCCGCCGGCCCGCCGCCGGCCGGGCCCGTCAGGTGAGCGCGATCCTGACGTGCCGCTGGAAGGCGGGCCGCGCGCCGAGGCGTTCCAGCCAAGCTTCCAGGCTGGGCAGACTGGGGCGCGTCAGGTCAAGTCGCTGCCAGCGGCTGGCGGCGGCGCCGACCGGGATGTCGGCCATGCTGAAGCGTTTGCCCAGGACGTAGTCCCTGCCGGCAAGCTGCCGGTCGAGCTGGCCAAAGAGCCGGCCAAGTTCCTCGCCGGCCGCGGTGACGGCGGCCATGTCGCGCTTGGCGGGCTCGGTGCGGATCAGGTTCAAGAACACCGTCGTCATCGGCCCGTTCAGCGTGGTCTGCTGCCAGTCCATCCACTGTTCGGCCAGCCCCCGCTCGCGCCAGTCGGACGGGCAGAGGCCGCCCAGGCCGTATCGGGCGGCGAGATAGCGGCAGATGGCATTCGATTCGTAGAGCACGTAGCCGTCGTCGTCGATCACCGGCACCCGGCCGTTGGGGTTCATTTTCAGGAACCAAGCCTCGCCCACCAGGCCGAACTTGCCGCCGGCGTCGATCCGTTCGTGCGGCAGGGCGAGTTCGGCGATGGTCCACATCGCTTTCTGCACGTTGATCGAGTTGTCGCGTCCCCAGAGTTTCAGCATGGCGGCCTTCTTCGGCTCAGCGGCCGGTGAACTTCGGCGGGCGATGCTCCAGGAAGGCGCGCGCCGCTTCCCGGTGGTCCTCGGTCTTGAAGGTGATCCATTCGTAGGCCAGCGAGGTGTCCATGATGGCATGCGCCAGCTGCTTCAGGCCGATATTGGCCGACACCTTGGTCCACTTGATGGCCTTGACCGGGCCGTTCGCCAGCTTTTCGGCATAGCCATAGACGCGGGCGTCGAGCTCCTCCGGCGCGACCGCGTGATTGACCAGGCCGATGCGCTCGGCCTCCTCGGCGCTCAGCGGATCGCCCGTCATGAGATATTCCTTGGCCCGCGCGTAGCCGACCAGTTGCGGCCAGATCACCGCGCCGCCGTCGCCCGCCACCACGCCCGCCTTGACATGCGGATCGCCGATCCTGGCGCCCTTGGCCATGAACACGACGTCGCAGAACAGCGCGATGGTGGCGCCCAGCCCCATGGCATGACCGTTGACACGCGCGATGATCGGTTTCTCCAGGTCGAGCAGCGAGAAGACGATGCGCTTGGCATCGACCAGCGTCACGAACACCTCGCCGCCGCGCTCGAAGGCGGCTTGCATTTCGGCAATATCGCCGCCGGCCGAAAAGGCGCGGCCCGCCCCGGTCAGCACGCAGACATCGCAGGCATCGTCCAGCTGCACGTCGGTGAAGATCGTCGCCAGTTCCTCGTGCATCACGTGGTTGACGGCGTTGAGCGCCTCCGGCCGATTGAGACTCAAGGTCAGGATGCGGCCTCGGTGCTCCGCCAGGATCGTGCTGTAGCGGCTGTAGTCCATCGCTCTCCCCCGTGCTTGCCGGCGCGAGTGTGCCGCCCCGAGCGCCGGCGCGGCAAGCATGGCGCGCGCTGGTAGAGTGCCGCGAGCCATGCCACCCGTTTCGCCGGTTCGCCTCGCCGCCTACAGCGCCGCCTTCTTCGCCTATATCGGCGTCTACACCACCTATTGGTCCGCCTGGCTGGCCGAGGTGGGGCTGAGTGCCGCCACCATCGGTCTGTGCATATCCGCCGGCGCATGGCTACGCGTCGTGCTCAATCCGGCGATCGCGCACCTGGCGGACCGGCGGCGCCAACGACGCCGGCCGATGCTGTTGCTGCTGGGATTGGGGCTGACGCTCTATGGCCTGCTGCTGTGGGGGCCGCGCGAAGTCTGGTTCGTGGCGCCGCTGAGTGTGCTGGCGACACTGTCGGCCTCCGCCATCCTGCCATTGGGCGAGGCAGTGACGCTGGCCGTGGTCTATGCCCGCAAGCTCGACTACGGCCGGCTGCGGCTCTGGGGCTCGCTGGCGTTCATCGCGGCCGGCATTCTGACCGGCGAAGCGGTCGGCCGTTTCGGCTTGCCGGCGGTGCCGGTCATGGTGCTGGGCATGGTGGCCCTCGCCCTGCTGGCGGTCGCCTGCCTGCCGGATGTGCGACCCGAGCCGGTCGCACGCCGGCCGGGCGAAGCGAGGCGCCTGCTGTCGCATCCGGCCTTCATCGCCTGCATCGCTGGCGCCAGCCTGATCCAGGCGAGCCACGCCGTGCTCTATGGTTTTGCCACCATCGACTGGCGCAAGGCCGGCATCGCCGACGCTGCCATCGGCTGGCTGTGGGCCGAGGGCGTGCTCGCCGAAGTGCTGCTGTTCGCGTTCTCCAATCGCGTCGTGGCTTGGGCCGGCATTCCCAACCTGCTGCTGCTGGCGGCGACGGCGGGGGTCGTGCGCTGGGGCCTGCTGGGGCTTGCCACCTCGCTGCCGGTCGTGCTGCTGAGCCAGCCGCTGCACGCGCTCACCTTCGGTGCCACGCACCTGGCCGGCATGCATTTCATCCAGCGCGCCTGCCCGGCGCATCTGGCGGCCACCGCGCAGAGCATCTATTCGGCATTTGCCGGCGGCATCGTCGTCGGCTTCACCGCGCTCGGCTCCGGCCTGCTCTACCAGCAGGCCGGCTCGGCCGCCTACCTGGCGATGGCCGCGGTGGCGCTGGCGGGCGGCGTGGCCGGCCTGCTGCTCCGCCGGCTGTGGTCGGGCGGCCCGCTGACCTAAGGGGTCAGCACCACCCGGCCGACGATGCGCCCGCCGCGCAGATCGTCGAGCGTGGCCTGCGCCTGGGCCAGCGGCCGCGTGGCATAGGGCAGCGGCTTGACCTTGCCGGCCCTGACCAGCGCCATCAGTTCGCCCATCTCGGCCGGACTGCCAGTAAACGAGCCGACGATGCCGATGCCTTTCAGCGGCAGCAGCGGGATCGACAAATTGTATTGCCCGCCATAGAGGCCGACCACCGCCAGCAGGCCGAAAGTGCCAAGGCAGCTCACGCCGAAACCGACGGTCGCCTCGCTGCCGACGAAATCCACCGCCGTGACGGCGCCGCCATCGGTCAACGCCATCACCTCCTTGCGGGCGCCTTCGGCCTTCGGGTTGACCACGTGATCGGCCCCGGCCGCCTTGGCGGCCTCCAGCTTCTTGTCGTCGATGTCGGCCACGATCAGCTTGGTGCGCAGCATCGCCTGCGCGATCATCAGGCCGGCGAAGCCCACCCCGCCCGCGCCGATCAGCAGCAGGTTGCGGCCCTCCGCCCGCTCTTTCACTTTCTTCAGCGCGCCATAGGCGGTGATGCCGGAACAGGCATAGGTGCAGGCCAGTTCCACCGGCACGCTGCCATAGTCATAGAGATAATGCCCGCCGGGGATCAGCACGCGGTCGGCATAGCCGCCATCGACGTTGACGCCCAATTGGCGGGGGCGCGGGCAGGCATGCTCGTCGCCGCGCCGGCACATCGGGCAGTCGCCGCAGCCGATCCAGGGATAGACGATGCCCTTCTGGCCGACCGTGGCGCTGGCGGCCTCGCCCACCGCCTCGACCACGCCGGCGATCTCGTGGCCGAGCGTGAACGGCAGGCGACGGCCCTTGGAGATGTCCAGCTTGCGCCCGCCGCCCATGTCGAAGGCGCCGTCCCAAAGATGGATGTCGGAATGACAGACGCCGCTGGCGGTGATGCGCACCAGCACTTCCTTGCCTTTCGGCACCGGCGTCGCCTCCTGCATGGCGGCCAGCGGCTTGCCGTATTCCTGGAAGCGGTAGCTCAGCATGACGTCCTCCGATCTTGCCGTTGCTGGCGTTATAGCAATGCCGGCGGCGGCGTGGCGACTTTGACCTTGCCCGGCAGTTGCGGCAGTTTGCCCGTGGAACCTGCGAGCGAAAGCCCCGACCCGATGGCGCGTTTCACCCTGATCAAGGAAAACACCAACATCGATTTCGTCGGCAAACGGCTGATCGCATTTGTGTTTTCCATCCTGCTGCTGGTCGTGGGTGGGATTGCGGTGGCGCTGAAGGGCTTGGATTTCGGTATCGATTTCACCGGCGGCGTGATGATCGAGGTGCAGGCGAAGAAAGCCTTCGACGTTGCCGCCATGCGCGAGAAGTTGGCCGGGCTCAACCTTGGCGAGGTGCAGCTGCAAAATTTCGGCGGGCCGAACGGCTTGCTGGTCCGGGTGCAGCCGATCGGCCGCGCCGTGGACCGCGACGCCGCCGCCGTTCTGCGGGTCAAGGAGGCGTTGGGGCCGACGCTCGACTATCGCCGGGTCGAGGCGGTGGGGCCCGCCATCAGCGCCGAGTTGTTGCGCGACGGCATCCTCGCCACCGTGCTGGCGGTGCTGGCCATCGCGATCTATGTCTGGTTCCGCTTCGAATGGCAGTTCGGTCTCCTGGCGCTGGTCACCACCGGATATGACGTGTTGGCCACGCTCGGCCTGTTCGCGGTTTTCGACCTCGAGTTCAACATCGCCGCCGTGGCCGCGCTGCTGACCGTTGCCGGCTACTCGATCAACGATACCGTCGTCGTGTTCGACCGAATCCGTGAGAACTTGCGCAAGTTCCGACGCGACCCCCTGCCGCGGATCATCAATCGCAGTGTCAACGAGACCTTGAGCCGCACGATTCGCACCAGCAGCACGACGCTGCTGGCCGTGTTCGCGCTGCTGATGTTCGGTGGCGACGTGATCCTGAACTTCAACGCGGCGGTGTTGTGCGGCGTGCTGATTGGCACATTCTCCTCGATCTACGTGGCGGCTGCCCTGCTGCTCTACCTGCCGGCGCCGAAGGCATTGCGGCCGGCGGCGGAGCCACGGGAGGGCGAGACGCCGCCCAAGGCCGCCGGGTGAAGGGGCGGGTTTTTCTGGACCCGACGCGGGCATTGCCGCAAACTCCGCCGGCCACGAGCGGAACAGCGTCAAGGGGGCGGGCATGCTGCCGGTTTCGGAGTTGGAATTGATCGGCGCGATCCTGATCGCGGTCGCGCTTGCCGTTTGGTTGGTGGCGCGCCGCAATCAGCGCGGCACCGCCCCCTGGCCGGACCCAATGGTGATCGTCGCCGCCGGCACCAGCACAATTTCCTTGATCGCGGGCATCGCCTTTGTCCTGGACGGGGTGCTCTGAACCCTCCGGCCTGATCCGGGCCGCCGGCCTGACCGTGGCCGGCGGCAGGCCGCGCGGGCGCCGGCTGGTGGCTTGGCTCGCGCTGCTGGGCATGCTGCTGGCGGCCTTGCTGCCGCCGCCGGCGCCGTCGCTCGACCTGGTCGAAGCCGCGCCAAAGGTCGATCAGGTGAGCTCGGCCGAGCCGGCCGAGCAGATCGCGAAACTTGAAGCGGAACCGACCGCCGGCATGCAGAAACGCCGGCAGGTGGCCAAACCGGCGCCGAACCTGCTGGCGGTCCTGTCCGCCGCGGCGCCCGCGCCGGCGCCGGTTGCCCGCCCGTGCATCGCTGCCCCGCAAGTCGTCGAAAGCGGGACCAGCCGGCATTTCCATTCGCCCCGCAGCCCGACCGGACCGCCACCCGCGGCCTGACCGAGCCGGCGCCGCCGACGGTTCGCCGCCGCGCGGCGCATAGCGTCCGTCGGGATTTCCGCCGCGCGTCGCGCGCAAGCAGCAGTGAGCGGGCTTGAGCCGCCGCCGGCGCATCGGAGCGAACGAACATGAATTTGCTCGAGCTGGAGCTCATCGGGGTGGGGCTGATTGTCATCGGCATCGCCAGTTGGTTCATCGGCCGGCGCAATCAGCGTGGGCCCATGGAGTTGCGTTGGAACGACCAGGTGATCATCAGCCTGGCCGGTATCGCCACCATCAGCCTGATCACCGGCATCGCCATGGTGCTGGATGGCGCGCTCTAGCGTTTCGCGCCGTCGGCGCCGCTAGCGCGGGCGGCATGATGAAGCGGTTCGCCTGGGCTCCGGCCTGCCCGCGTCGCCTGCTGGCGGCGCTGGCGGTGCTGGGCTTGTTCTTGCCGGCCGTGGCGATGCCGCCAGCGCCACTGTCGCTGCTGGCATCGCCTGGTTGCGGCGAGACGAGTGCGACCACCTGGGATCCCGGCCAGCCGCTCGCCAAGACCGAGGCGGGCATAGAGATCAAGCGCGGGGAGCAGCGGCTGGAGCGCAAGCGGCCGGACGGCGAGCCGCCGCGCCTGCCGGCCAAGGTGGCCGAGCAGCGTTCCGCGCCAAGACCGATCGACCGAGCGGGCGCCGCCCGCGCGCCACAACGCACCGTTTGCCTGGCGGCCGAGCATTTCAGCTCGCCCCGCCGCGCCACCGGCCCTCCGGCACGCGCCTAGCGGCAAGCCACCGGCGCGCGAGCGCGAGATGGCGCGAATGCAACCCATCGAAGCAATCTGCCGCGGCAATGGTGCCGGGCGATGGCGAAGCCGCCGTCGCGCGCCACTGCCAGCGGCCGGCGAAGGATCGTCGAAGTGAACATCTTGGTCCTCGAGAGCGTCGGCGCTCTCCTGGTCGTGCTTGCGCTTGTCGCTTGGGTCATGGGCCGGCGCAATCAAAAGTCGAACAATCGCTGGAGCGATCAGGCGATCATCGTCTTGGCGGGGTTTGTCACCATAGCGCTCATCACCGGCCTCGCCATGATACTCGACGGCGTCCTGTAGACCGGCCGGCAACGCGGTCGGCGGCCCGTTGCCGCCGGGCGCCCCCAACGTCACGGTGTCAGCAGGCCGACCGTGGCCCCGAGCAGGCAGGTTGCGAGCGTGCCGGCGACAATGCTCTTGCCGCCGAGCTGCACGATCTCGCTCCGCCGCTCGGGCGCCATCGCCGCCAGACCGCCGATCAGGATGCCCAGGCTGCCGAAATTGGCGAAGCCGCAAAGCGCGTAGGTCAGGATCAGCCGGCTGCGCGGCGCCAGCAGGGCGGGCTCGGTTCGGGCAAGATCGAGATAGGCGACCAGTTCGTTCAGCACCGTCTTGACCCCCAGCAACGCGCCGGCCACCTGCGCTTCGGCCCAAGGCAGACCCAGCGCCAGGGCGAACGGCGTCATCGCCCAGCCGAGCAGCCGCTGCAGCGTCAGCGGGGCGCCTGACAGGTCCGGCAACAAGCCGAGCGCGGCGTTGGCCAGGTGCACCAGGGCGACCAGCACCAGCAGCATCGCCAGCACATTGAGATAGAGCTTGAGGCCGCTTTCGGTGCCCTTGGTCAGCGCATCCATGGCGCTGTTGGCCTCTGGTTCGATGGTCAGGCGGTCGGCATCGCTGCCGCCGCCCCGTTCCGGCACCATCAGGCGCGCCACCAGGATGGCGGCCGGTGCGCTCAGGATCGAGGCCAGCATCAGGTGCCCCGCCACGCCCGGTACCAGTGGCGACAAGATCACCGCATAGAGCACCAGCACCGTGCCGGCGATCGAGGCCATGCCGCCCACCATGACCACGAACAGCTCGCTGCGGCTCAGGCGCAGAAGGTAGGGCCGGATGAACAGCGGCGCCTCGACCATGCCGACGAAAATGTTGGCCGCGGTGCTGAGCGCCACCGCGCCGCCCACGCCCAGGCTGCGTTGCAACAGGACGGCAAGCCCGCGCACCACCGCCGGCAGGATGCGCCAGTGATTCAGCAGCGCGGTCAGCGCGCTGATCACGATGATCAGCGGCAGGGCCCGGAAGGCCAACACGAAACTGGCGCCCGGCTGACTTTCCTCGAACGGCAGCGGCCCGCCGCCCAGGTAGCCGAAGACGAAGCCACTGCCGGCCTCGCTCGCCCGTTGCAGCGCGCCGACGGCAGCGTTCAACGCCTGGAATGCGGTCGTCAGCGCCGGCACGTGCAGGAACAGGGCGGCAAGGCCGATCTCGATCGCCATGGCGATGGCGACGAAGCGCCAGTCGACACGCCGCCGGTCCTCGCTCAAGGCCCAGGCCAGCGCCAACAGCGCCAGAAGGCCAAGCCCGCTTTGCGCCTGCAACACCTCGCGCCCCTCCTAGGGGATCGCCGCAATCGGCCGGCACCCGTCCGTTGCGGCGGTCGATCGACTACGGCGATGGACTGGCGGCTTGCGCGCGCGATAGGCCATCGCCATCCTCCCGGGACCAGGGCGTCAGCATGGCGCGGACCGGCCGGCCGGGGCAAACCGCGCTCGGCAGAGGAGGTTCCGCGATGGCCTATGAAACCCTGCGGCTGCAGCGGCGGCCGCCGCTGCTGACCGTCACCATCGACCGGCCGCGGGCGCTGAACGCCCTGAACCGGCAGGTGTTCGACGAATTGCTGCGGGCGCTGGCGGCGGACGCCAAGGACGCGGAAACCCGCGTATTGCTGCTCACCGGCGGCGGCGAGCGGGCCTTTGTCGCCGGCGCCGACATCAAGGAGATGGCGCAGTTGACGCGGGCCGAGGCCGAGGCGCGTTCCTGGCGCGGCATGCATGTCTACGACGCCATGCGCCAGCATCCCAAGCCGCTCGTTGCCGCGATCAACGGCTATGCGCTGGGCGGCGGCATGCTGATCGCCATGGCCTGCGACATTCGCATCGCCGCCGACAGCGCGGAATTCGGCTATCCGGAAATCAAGCTGGGCATCTTCCCCGGCACCGGCGGCACGGTGCTGATCAACCGCCTGATCGGACCGGCGGCGGCGCGCGCCATCTGCCTGCTGGGCGAGCGCTTCTCCGCCCAGCGCGCGGCCGAACTTGGCCTGGTCAACCAGGTCGTTCCGAAGGCAGAGCTCGGCCAAGCGGCCGCCGCGGTCTGCGACCGGCTGGCCGGCTACAGCCCGCTAACGGTGCGTGAACTGAAACGCGCGCTCAATGCCGCGCTGGAGCAGGATTTCGACGCCGCCCGCGCCATCGAGGTCGAGGCCTATGGACGCTGTTTCGATTCCGAGGATCGCGCCGAGGGCATGCGCGCCTTCCTGGAGAAGCGACCGCCGGTCTTTCGCGGCCGCTGACCCATGAGCCGGGCGACGCTGGCACGCGCGACCCTGGTGCAACTGGAGGCCGAGGTCGGCGCCGAGGCCTTGCCGGAGCTGATCGAGGATTTCTTGGCCGAGGTTGCGCGGTTGCAGGCGGAACTGGCGGCGGCCGGGCTGGCGAGCCGGGCGCGCGCGTCTGGCGCACCAGCTTTGCGGCCTGGCGGAGAATTTTGGCGCGCTCTCGCTGGCGGATGCCGCTGGGCGCCTGGAACGCAAGGCGGCGGATGACAGGCTGCTGGCCGCGTTGACGGCGCTGGCAGCCGAAACCGAGGCCGCCTATCGCGCGGCGCTGGCGGCCGGCGGGGCGGCACCCGCCTCCCAGGCTTGCCGCTTGCGGTAGAGCGTCGAGGGATTGATGCCGAGCAGCGTCGCGGCCCGCGCGACGTTGCCCCGACAGGCGGCCAACGCGGCTTCGATGGCGGCGCGCTCGACCTCGATGAGCGGACGGATACCGGGGGGCGAGGCCGGCACCGGCGGAACGGCGACGCCCGGCGCCGGCGGCAGGGTGGCGGCACGCAGCGCCGGCGGCAGCATGGCGGCGGTCAACAGCTCGCCATCGTTCAGCACCACCGCGCGATGGATGCTGTTTTCCAGTTCGCGCACGTTGCCCGGCCAGTCGTAGGCCAGCAGGCAGGCTTCGGCATCGGGCGCCATGGCGCCGAAGCGCTTGCCCTCCGCCCGGGCGACGCGCGCCAGCAATGCCTGGGCGATCTGCAGCGCGTCGGCCTCTCGCTCCTTCAGGCTCGGCAGCTCCAGCGGGATCACGTTGAGGCGGTAGAACAAGTCCTCGCGGAGGCATCCCTCCGCCATGGCCTGTTCCGGGCGCCGGTTGCTGGCCGCCAGGACGCGCACGTCGACGACCTGTTCACGGTCGGCGCCGAGCGGGGTGAAACGGCCGCCTTGCAGGAAGCGCAGCAGCTTGGCCTGGGTCGCGATCTCCATCTCGCTGATTTCGTCGAGGAACAGGGTGCCGCCGTCGGCCGAGGCCGCCGCGCCGGCCCGCGCCGCGTCGGCCCCGGTGAAGGCGCCCTTGCGATGACCGAACAGTTCGCTTTCCGCCAGGCTGGCCGGCAGGGCAGCGCAATTGACCGCCACGAACGGCCGGCCGCGTCGTTCGCTGAGCTCGTGCACCGCGCGCGCCGCCAGCTCCTTGCCGGTGCCGCTGGCGCCGCTGATGAACACGGCGGCACGGCTGCGCGCCGCCGCCAGGATGGTGTGATAGACGGCCTGCATCGCGTCCGAGCCGCCCAGCAAGCCGCACAGCCGGTCGCGGCCGAACTCAGCGCGATAGCGTTCCACCAGCCCGGTCAGGCGAAACCGATCGAAGGCATTGCGCAAGGTGACGAGCAGGCGGTCGCGGGCGAAGGGCTTGACCAGGAAGTCAAAGGCCCCGATTCGCATGGCCTCGACCGCCAGTTCGATGCTGCCATGCGCGGTCATCGCCACCGCCACCGTGGGCAGGCCGTCCGCGCGAATCTGCCGCAGGAGGCCGAGGCCGTCGGCGTCCGGCAGGCGCAGGTCGATCAGCGCCACCGCCGGCGTCAGGCGGCCGAGCGCGGCCGCGGCTTCGGCGGCGCTGGCGGCGTGCACGACGGCGTATGGCTCGTGCCGGACGAATCGGCGATAGAGCCGTGCCATCGTCGGGCTGTCTTCCACCAGCAACAGGGTCGGTGGCGCCGCCGAGGCGTGATCGGCCAAGTGCGATTCTCCAAAGGAGGGCTGCACGAAGCGCGAGACTAATCGACGGCTTTTTACGTTCTGCTAATCTTGCGCCGCTGTGATTGACACGACTCAGTCGAGTACCTAGCCTCAGTCCGATTTGCCGCTGGCGGCTTTTACGCAACAACCACAGAGGGTTCCGGCAGCGGCGGCCGGACTACAGGGGCGGAGGGGCAAGCGTGGCTGACAACGTTGCTGTCGCCATTATCGGTTCCGGGCCGGCCGGACTGAGCGCCGCCGGGCACGCGGCCGAGGCGGGCCTGTCGCATGTGCTGCTGGAAAAGATGCCGCACGCCTCGGACACCATCTTCAAGTACCAGAAGGGCAAGTATGTCATGGCCACGCCGGATATCTTGCCGCTGCGCAGTCCGTTCCGCTTCCAGGCGGGCGCGCGCGAGGAGGTGCTGGGCGCCTGGGACGAGGACCTTGCGAAGCACAAGGTGAACGTCCGCTACAAGGCGGAGGTCACGCGGGTCAAGGGCAAGAAGGGCGCCTTCGAGATCAGCCTGACCGACGGCAGCAAGCTGACGGCCGAGAACGTCATCCTGTCGATCGGCCTTCAGGGCAACCTGCGCAAGCTGGATTGCCCGGGAGCCGCCGACGCGCCGCACGTGCAGTATCAGCTCGACGATCCCGACGAATACGAAGGCGAGACCGTGGTGGTGATCGGTGCCGGCGACGCGGCGATCGAGAACGCGGTGGCGCTGTCGAAACAGAATACCGTGCTGATCGTCAACCGGCGAGACGAGTTCGCCCGCGCCAAGCAGGGCAATCTCGATGCCGTCACCGCGGCGATCGAGAAAGGCGTGATCCAGGGCTATTTCAACACCGCCCCGGTGAAGGTGACGCCCGGCACCATCACCTTGCGCACGCCGGAAGGCGAGGCCGAAATCAAGTGCGACCGCATCATCGCCCGGCTGGGCGCCATTCCGCCGCGCCAGTTCGTGGAGAGTTGCGGCGTCAAGTTCCCGAACGACAATCCCGCCTCGCTGCCGGAAGTCAGCCGGCACTACGAGAGCAATGTCGAGGGCCTGTACATCATCGGCGCGCTGGGCGGCTATCCGCTGATCAAGCAGGCGATGAACCAGGGCTATGAGGTCATCGAGTTCATCCGCGGCAACCGCGAGCTGAAGCCGGCCGACGAACCGCTGCTCGAAGAAAAGATCAAGATCCTGCCCGGCGTGTCGGTTGATGCGTTCCTGAAGCGCGTGCGCGACAATGTGCCGCTGTTCCGGGAGCTGAACACGCTGTTGCTGCGCGAGCTGATGCTGGATTCGGAAGTGCGGACGCCGAAACCGGGCGAAGCGATCTTCACCCGCAACGACTATTCCAACACCTTCTACACCATCGTCGACGGTCAGGTGGCGATCGAGGTCAATCCCAACGACCCCACGGAGGTCGTGCTGCTGGGCAAGGGTGAGTTCTTCGGTGAGATGGGCCTGATCTCCGGCCGCCGGCGCACCGCCACCATCAAGGCACACAGCGATTGCGTGCTGCTGGAGACCAACCGCCGGTCGATGATCAAGCTGATCAACTCGGTCGAGGAAGTGCGCCGGGTGATGGATCAGACGGCGATCGCCCGGCAGATCCAGACCTATCTCGCGCCCAGGCTGGCCAAGGACGACCTGGCCGACGTGCTGGCCTCGGCCCAGGCGCAGCATTTCATGGAAGGCGAGACGCTGTTCAACGAGGGCGAGATCGGCGACAGCGTGCACCTGATCCGGCGCGGCTCAGTCACCGTCTCGCGGCGTATCGGCGGCCGCGACATCGTGCTGTCCTATGTTGCCGCCGGCAATTACGTGGGCGAGATGGCGCTGCTGTCGGACGCGCCGCGTTCGGCCACGGTCAGGGCGGCGATCAACCACACCGAGACGATCCGCATCGAAGGCCAGGCCTTCAAGCGGCTGATGTCCCGCTCGGAAGCCTTGCGCAAGGAGGTGGAACAGAAGTTCGGGGACCGCATCCAGCAGAACGAGCGCATGGCGAATGCGCCGGAAGTGGGCTCGATCATCCAGTTCCTGGTCGACCAGGGCGCCTCGGAGGCGACGGACATCCTGCTGATCGACGAGGCGCTGTGCGTGCGCTGCGACAACTGCGAGAAGGCCTGCGCCGAATCGCACGATGGCATCTCGCGGTTGAACCGCGAGGCCGGACCGACCTTCGCCAACGTGCACGTGCCGACGTCGTGCCGGCATTGCGAGCACCCGCACTGCATGACCGATTGCCCGCCGGACGCGATCCACCGCCGACCGAACGGCGAGGTGTTCATCGACGACAGCTGCATCGGCTGCGGCAATTGCCAGCGCAATTGCCCCTATGGCGTCATTCAGCTGGCGGTGCGGCCGCCCGGCAAGCCCAGCATCCTCAACTGGCTGCTGTTCGGCGCCGGGCCGGGTCCCGGGCAGGACAAGTCGGCGCATCCGCACGGTCAGAAGAAGGCGGTGAAGTGCGATATGTGTTCGGGCATCGAGGGCGGGCCGGCCTGCGTCAGGGGTTGTCCGACCGGGGCGGCGATCCGCGTCAATCCGGAACGGTTCTTGAGTCTGGCGACGCTCGGCCAGCGCTAGTGGCGGGGACGAGGGGCGGGTCCGCCCTGGCGGGCGGATCGGCGGGGACGGGGTGATGAACGAGTCCGTACTGGTCTATCGCGGCTTTCTGTATTTGAAGGTGGCGACGCTGCTGATGCTGGCGGCGATCGTCGCTTACGCCGTCGACCGGCCGCTTGGCATGCCCAACGGCGGCACCTGGCTCGGCTACGGCCTGGGCTCCATCGGCGCCGCGCTGATCCTGTGGCTGATGTGGTTCGGCATGCGCAAGCGCAGCTACGGCCCCGGCAAGTGGCGGCTGGAGGGCTGGCTGTCGGCGCATGTCTACCTGGGGCTGTCGCTGATCGTGATCGCCACGCTGCATTCTGGCTTCCAGTTCGGCTGGAATGTGCACACGCTGGCCTATGTGCTGATGATGCTGGTGATCGCCAGCGGGGTTTTCGGCGTCTTCGTCTATCTGCGCTATCCCGCGCTGATGACCGAGAACCGGCGCGGCCTGACGCTGACCGACATACTGGCGCAGATCGCCGAGCTGGACGTGGAGTGCCGCGAACAGGTGATGACGCTGGGCGACGAGATCAATCGGACCGTGCTGGAGGCCAGCCAGAACACCAGGGTCGGCGGCGGCGTCCTTCGGCAACTGAGCGGGCGGGCGCCCGATTGCGCGACCGCCCGGGCGTTGAAGAGGGTGCGCGAGCTGGGCGACAGCATCGGCAGCGAGGGCGCCGAGCATGTGCGTCGCCTGATCGCGCTGCTGACCCGCAAGGACGAGCTGCTTGGTCGCGCCCGGCGCGACGTGCAGATCAAGGCGATGCTGGACATTTGGCTCTACGTGCATGTGCCGCTCACCTTCGCGCTGATCGCCGCGCTGGTGGCGCATGTGATATCCGTTTTCTTCTACTGGTAAGGCGGTAAGCGCCCGTGGATTGCGTCGTCAGCACACTCACACGCCGGGCCCGCGGCGGCGTCGCGCGGCGCGACATCGACATCTCGGCCGCGACCATCCGCATCGGCCGTGGCGCCGAATGCGAGATCTATCTGGCCGACCCGCGCATCCCGCTGCACGCGGCCGAGATCGTCGAGCAGCCGGGCGGCATGTTCATGCAGAGCGTGCCGCCGTTCGACCTCAGGGCGAACGGCGCGCCGACGCGGGCGGCCAAGCTCAAGCTCGGCGACAAGCTGGCGGTCGGGCCGTACGATCTGGAAGTGGTGGAAGCGCCGGTCGGCAAGCAGTTCGCGCTGACCGTCGAACTGGCGCGGCCGCTGGGCGACGATCTGGAGCAATTGAGGTCGCGCAGCCACACCAGCCTGGCCGAGACTTGGCTCAGCAAGCGGCGCACCGCCTGGGGCCTGTTTCTGGCGGTGGTGGCGCTGTTCCTGGCGCTGCCGATTGCCGGATACTTTGGCAAGGCGGGCCAGAAGCTGAGCGAGCCGCCGGCGGGCGCCATGGCCCGGTTCGACCAGACCTGGCTCAGCGGCACGATCTCGGGCGCGCACAACTTCTTCGGCGATCGGTGCGAAACCTGCCACCAGAAGCCGTTTGAGCAAGTGGCGGATCGAGCCTGCGTCGCCTGTCATGTGGCAACGCGGCACCATGCCGAGGCCAAGCGCTTCGAACAGGCCGCCGCCGGCGCCACGCCCGCCTGCCAAAGCTGCCACAAGGAGCATAACGGACGACAGGCCATTGTCCTGTCGGATCAGCGCTTCTGCGCCGGCTGCCATAGCGAATTGAAGGGTCGCCTGGCGGATACCAAACTGCAGGACGCCAGCGATTTCCTGACCAATCACCCGCAGTTCCGACCCTCGGTGATGACCGATTTCCGCGCGCCCGACGGCGGCAGGATCGAGCGCGTGAGCCTGGCCGACGCCGGCAAGGGGGCCGACGGCAAGCCGCGCTTGCGCGAGGTCTCGGGCCTGCGCTTCCCCCATGCCGTGCACCTGACCCGCATGACCGTGGCCGACCGCGACGGCAAGCCGCGCCAAGGCGTCAACTCGCCGAGCGGGCGGCGGCTGCTCGACTGCAAGGACTGTCATCAGCAGGAGCCGGGCGGCGCCGGTTTCCTGCCGATCGACATGGAAACGCATTGCCAGGAATGCCACCCGATCAAGCTGACGCCCGAGCGCTCGTTGCCGCATGCCAAGCCCAAGGAGGTGCAGGACATCGGCCGCGACTATTACTATCGCGTCGCGCTTGAGAACGCCGCCTACCGCGACCCGCAGGCGCGCGAGGCGGAGCCGCGCATGCTGCAGCCGCGCCGACCCGGCCGGCCGGAGAGCCGCGAAGAGCTGGCGGAAGCGGCGGCCTGGGCCGAGGAGCAGCGCAAGGCCTTCGTGCGCTATGCCGGCGAGGCGCTGTGCGGCTATTGCCACAACACCACGATCGCCGCCAGCGGCGAGTGGGACGTGCAACGGCCGAAAGTGGTCAACCGCTGGCTGCCGCTCGGCAAGTTCGACCACAAGAGCCACGACACGGTGGCCTGTTCGGGGTGCCACCAGGGGCAAGCCAACGAGGTCGCGGCCGAAGGCGCGCCGCTGGGCGCGGGCCAGGTCTGGGTGGCCAGCGCTGCCTGCGAGCGGGTGGCGGTGCAGAAGGAACTGCTGGCCGACAATCCGCTGCCCTCGCTGTGCAGCGCCGACGTGCTGCTGCCGAAGATCGAGACTTGCCAGCAATGTCACGGCGGCGAACGGGCGGCGAACCTGGTGCCGTCGACCTGCGTCATGTGCCACGAATTCCACATCGACCGCATGGCGCCGATGCAAGGCAAGCCGCAAGCGGCCGCGATTGTGAAGTAGGCGATGTTGGGTTATGCAGTTGCCACGCGTAGCGCAAGCCGGGGGGTCGGGGCGGCATGAATCTGGCGCGCACCACAGGCTTGGCGGGCCTTGGGCTGCTGGTTGCGTTGGGGGCACAGGCCGAAACCCTCAACAGCAAGGGCGCGCGGTTGGCGCCCGTCAAGGTGCCGATCGCCGCCGCCAATGTCGGCAAGACGGTCGAATTGGGCGGCGATGTGCCGACCGCCAGCCATGTCATGGCTTCGATGCCGGACGGGCGCAGCCTGCAGCGCACCAACCAGGGCTACTGGTTGCCTTGGGATGGCACGCCCGCCAGCCTGATCGACAACGGTTTCCAGCCGACCGGCGGCCTGCTGACCTTCAAGGTGCTGAAGGAGGATTTGACGCAGCGCTTCCTGCCGGTCACCGTCACCGTCGCCTATCGGGCCGGGGGCCAGCTCAAGTTCGGCGTGTTCGACGTGGTGCCGGAATGATCGGCCGGCTGTGGCGGTGCGCATTGTTGCTGCCGGTGCTGCTGGGGTTGTCGGCGCCGACCCTGGCGCAGCAGTCGCTGAGCATCGCCGAGGTGCAACGGATCATCGCCCGGGCGGTGAACGAGGCGCAGGCGCGCGGCCGGCCTGCCACCATCGCCGTCGTGGACCGGGTCGGCAACGTGCTGGGCGTATTCGCCATGAACGGTGCCGCGGCGACCGCCGCCGTCACCTCCGGTCGCAGCGTCACCACCGGCCTCGAGGGGGCGAACGTCCCGGCGTCGGCGGCCGCCATCGCCAAGGCGGTCACCGGGGCCTATCTGTCGTCGAACGGCAACGCCTTCACCAGCCGCACGGCCAACCAGATCGTGCAGGAGTTCTTTAATCCGCTGGAAACCAACCAGCCGGGCGGGCCGCTATTCGGCGTGCAGTTCAGCCAATTGCCCTGTTCCGACCTGAACGTTCGCTTCGTCGCCGCCTCGGTCAACCAGAATATCGGCCCGAAACGTTCGCCGCTGGGCTTGTCCGCGGACCCGGGCGGCATGCCGCTCTACAAGGCCAACATCCTGGTGGGTGGGATCGGCGTGATCGCCGATGCGATCTATGGGCTTGACCGCAACATCACCGACTTCGACACCGACAGCGACGAACTGATCGCGATCGCCGGCAGCGTCGGCTTCGCCGCCCCGGTGGGCATTCGCGCGAACCGCATCGCGGTCGACGGCAAGACGCTGCGCTTCGCCGACCGCGACATCGAATCGCTGGTGTCGGCGCCCGCCGCGGCGCCGGCCTTCGCCGCGATCAACGGCGTGCTGGGAACGGTTCAGGCGGTGACCGGCTATACCAACGGCGCGGTCATTGTCGACGGCCAGGCGTTTGGCACAGCCGCCTCGGGCTACCGGCTAGATAATTCCGGACTGTTCGCCGACCTCAACGGTTTCGTGCTGGTCGACGGCACCAATACGCAGCGCTTCGCGCCGCGCGATGCGACCGACGGCGGCCTGACCCGGGCCGAGGTGACGGGGATCCTGCGCGCCGGTCTGCAGGTGGCCAACGCCGGCCGCGCGCAGATCCGCCGGCCGCTCAACGACCAGATCCACGTCACGCTCTCGGTGGTGGACACGGCCGGCACCGTGCTGGGGGTGGTGCGCACCCCCGACGGCCCGGTCTTCGGCACCGACGTGTCGTTGCAGAAAGCGCGCTCGGCGGCCTTCTTCAGCAATGTCGCGGCGGCGGCCGACCTGACCGCCGGCGGCTTTGCCAGCTACGTTGCCAGCACCCGGGCGCTGCTGGGACCCAACGCTCTCGCCGACGGCTTCGCCTATGCCGCACGCTCGATCGGCAACCTGGCGCGGCCGTTCTTCCCCGACGGCAATTCCAACAACCAGCCTGGACCTTTGTCGCGGCCGTTTCCGTCCTGGAGCCCGTTCTCGACCGGCCTGCAACTCGACCTGATCGCCAACAACGTGGTGCAGCATCTCAACTTCGTCACCGGCGCCTCGGGCGTGGACACGGCCGTGGGCTGCACCGGCCTGCCGTTGCAGGTGGCAACCGGCATGCCGCGGCTGGCGAACGGGTTGCAGATCTTCGCCGGCGGCGTGCCGGTGTACAAGAACGGCGTCCTGGCCGGCGCCATCGGCATTTCGGGCGACGGCATCGACCAGGACGACATGATCGCCTTCCTGGGAACGCACAATGCCGGCCTGCAGCTGGCCAGCGGCGTCGCCAACGCGCCGATGGCCTTGCGCGCCGACAACCTGGCGCCGCAGGGCATCCGCCTGCGCTACGTCAGTTGCCCGTTCCGGCCGTTCGTCAACGACGACACGCAAACCCCTTGTTCCGGCAAATGAGCCTGCCCCGTCCGCTGCCGCTGCTGCTGGCGCTCACGCTCTGTCCGGGGGTCGCGCAGGCGGGCAAGGAATCCTTTGCCCCCAACGCGAATATCCGCATGGGCTATACCGGCCAGGGCGGCGATCGCTACGCGCAGGACGACAGCCGCCGGCCGGGCGTGCCGCCGCCGGCACCGCAGGAGCCGATCAAGGTCGATCCGACCGCGGCGCCACGCCCCGATATCCGGCAGCCCAACTTGCCGAAGGATTTCATCCCCATTCCCGATCGCTGGCGTATCGTCGAATCGATCGGTGTCAACGAGAAGTGGTGGGACCCCTACAGCCAAAGCACGCTGAAGGGCGACCGGCCGGTGTTCGACGACTGGTTCGTCAATATCGGCATCATCTCCGACACCGTGGTTGAGCCGTCCGCCTTCCCCAAGCCGGTGGGCGTGCAGACCACCAAGGCGGCCAACAAGCTGGACCTGTTCGGCGACACCAACACGCTGATCTTCAACCAGAACGTGATCTTCAGTCTGGCTTTCATCAAGGGCAACACGGCCTACAAGCCACCCGACTATGAAATCCGGATCACCCCGGTTTTCAACTACAACTACGTCGAGCTGGACGAGCTGCGGGTCTTGAAGATCGACCCGGACGGCGGCGCCGAGCGCAATGACAACTTCCTGGCGATGCAGGAATTGTTCTTCGACTACCACATCCGCAACGTTTCCGACCGCTACGATTTCGATTCGATCCGCGTCGGTATTCAGCCATTCTCCAGCGATTTCCGCGGCTTCCTGTTCCAGGATCTGCAACTGGGCGCCCGCCTGTTCGGCACCCGGGCCAACAACCTCTACCAGTACAACTTGGCCTATTTCCGTCGTCTGGAAAAAGACACCAATTCGGGCTTGAACGACATCGCCGCCGCCAGCCGCGACGACGACCTGTTCATCGCCAACCTCTACCGGCAGGACACGCCGGTCTTGGGCTTCACCAGCCAGCTTACCGTGGTGCATAACCGCAACCGCGAGGGCGAGCGCGCCTTCTTCTTCAACGAGAACGGCTTCCTGGAGCGGCCGGCGGCAATCGGCGACGAGCGGCCGAGAAACTACGATGTCACCTATATCGGCTTCAACGGCGACGGTCATTTCGGTCGGTTCAACCTGACCGGCTCGTTCTACTACGCCTTCGGCAACGACGAGCATAACCAGTTCACCAGCCGGCGCGACGCCAACATTCGCGCCTTCTTCGCCGCGCTGGAACCGTCGATCGACTTCAGCTGGATCCGCGTGCGGCTGTCGGCGCTCTATGCCAGCGGCGACGACGACCCGTTCGACGACGACGAGGAAGGCTTCGACGCGCCGTTCGAGAACCCGCAATTCGCCGGCGGCGACACCAGTTTCTGGATCCGCCAGGGGATTCCGCTGATCGGCGGCGGCGGCGTGGTGCTGTCGCAACGCAACGGCGTGCTGCCGTCGTTGCGCAGCTCCAAGGAGCACGGCCAGGCCAATTTCAACAACCCCGGCATCACCCTGTTCGGCATCGGTACCGATCTGGACCTGACGCCTGAACTGCGTCTGTCCACCAATTTCAACCGCCTGGATTTCGTTAACTCGTCGTCAATCGAATTCCTGCGCAACCAGGGCGACATCGACACCGCGATCGGCTGGGACCTGTCGGCGGCGTTGATCTGGCGGCCGCTGTTCATCCAGAACATCGTGTTCCGCCTGTCGGGGGCGGTGCTGTTGCCGGAAGAAGGCTTCAAGGACATCTACCGTGCCTCGAACGCCGAGGAAGACATCTTCTATTCCGTGCTGGCGAACATCATCCTGACGTACTAGGGCGTCGGGGCGCTGGCCAGGAGGGGTATGCGCGTGCGGTCAGGCAAGGTGGGCACGGCGATCTTCGCGACATTGTCGGCCGTGTGGGCGGCCGCATGGGCGAGCGGCGCGGCCCTGGCGGCCGGCGGCGAAGCGCCGCGCCATGTGGTGTATTCCGTGACACCCCCGGCGCCGGCGCAGCAATCGGCCGACGCCGCCGCCAAGAAAAGCATCGGTTGCATCTCCTGCCATACCGAGACCGACAGCGCCAACATGCACGAGAATCCGGCCATCGTGCTGGGTTGCGTCGATTGCCATGGCGGCGATGCCGGCGTGATGCGGCCGGCCGGAACCAAGCACAAGGAACCGGCCTACATGGCCGCGCTGGACAAGGCGCATGTGCAGCCGCGTTTTCCCGGCGGCTGGCATTATCCGCACAGCCGCAATCCGGAAGGCAGCTACACGCTGCTGAACCGCGAGGCGCCGGAATTCATCCGTTTCGTCAATCCGGGGGATTATCGGGTGGCGCACGAGGCGTGCGGCGCCTGCCACATGCCGGAGATCGAGCACAACAAGCGCAGCCTGATGGCGACTGGCGCCATGCTGTGGGGCGGCGGCGCCTATAACAACGGCATCCTGCCGTTCAAGCACTATCTGCTGGGCGAAGGCTACAAGGTGGTGGGCGAGGGCAGCGAGCGCCACAGCGTCGGCGCCGCCTTCGACAGCCTGATTCCGCCCGACGCCACCCAGGAATTCAAGCAGAAGCTGGCCAAGCGCGGCGTGCTGCCGCGCTTCTATCCGCTGCCCGCCTTCGAGACGATTCCGCCTGGCGACGTCTTCCGCATTTTCGAGCGCGGCGGCCGCAACATCGTCACGCAGTTCCCGGAAATCGGCCTGCCCAACTCGCTGGGGCAGTTGCAGCGGCTGGAAGAGCCGGGCCGCCCCGACATTCGGCAGTCCAACCGCGGCGCCGGCACCGGCCTCAGGATCTCGGTGCCGGTGCTGAACATCCACAAGACCCGCCTCAACGATCCGTTCATGTGGCTCCTGGGCACCAACGACAACCCGGGCGATTTCCGCTCCTCGGGCTGTTCGGGCTGCCATGTGGTCTATGCCAACGACCGCGACCAGCGCCATTCCGGCCCCTATGCCCGCTTCGGCCATACCGGCAAGACCCAGACCAAGGACCCCACCATCCCGAAGAACGAGGAAGGCCATCCGCTGCGCCATGTCTTTTCGCGCGCCATCCCCACCTCGCTCTGCATGAGCTGCCACATGCACCAGCCGAACGTGTTCGTGAACTCGTTCCTGGGCTACACCATGTGGGACTACGAGCCCGAAGCGCCGCACATGTTTCCCAAGGAGCAGCGCTACCCGTCCGCCGCGGAAATCCGCGCCATCAACCAGCGCAACCCGGAAGAAGCGGCGATCCGCGGCCTGTGGTCGGATCCCGAATTCATGCGCGGCGTGTCCGAGATCAACCCCAAGCTGGAGCACGTGCAGTTCGCCGACTATCACGGCCACGGCTGGAACTTCCGCTCGATCCACAAGCGCGACCGCAAGGGCAACCTGCTGGATGCCGACGGCAACAAGGTCGAGCACAAGGATCCCGACAAGTGGAAGAAGGCCGTGCACATGTCGTCGATCCACGTCGACGTCGGCATGCACTGCGTCGATTGCCACTTCGTGCAGGACGCGCATTCCAACGGCTACATCTATGGCGAAGTGGCCAACGCCGTGGAGATCGACTGCGAGGATTGCCACGGTACGGTGGACAGCTATCCGACCTTGCGGACCAGCGGCCCGGCGGCCCGGCCCGGCGGCTTCGATCTCTCGGTCCTGCGCAATGCCGACGGCCGCGCCCGCTTCGAATGGCGCGGCAGCGACTGCGACAAGGCGCTGAACGCGCGCAGCGACTGCAAGCTCTACCAGCGGCCCATGCTGTGGGGGACCGACCAGCCCGAGTCGACCGACCAGAAGATCAAGAAGGCGCTGGGTCCGCAACGCGAATGGGAAATGTCGCTGGTGCGCGACAGCGTCAACCCCGAGCATCCCGGCTACAACGCCAAGTCCGCCCGCGCCAAACTGCTGGTCAAGGGCACCGGCATGCAATGGGGCTGGGGGGTGGCGGGCGACAAGGCCGCCCGTGCGCATAACGACGACGAGATGCTGTGCTTCACCTGCCATCTGTCTTGGACCACCAGCTGCGGCGGCTGTCATCTGCCGATCCAGGCCAACTGGAAGTCCGACCGGCACCATTACGAGGGCGGCGAGACGCGCAACTACGCCACCTACAACCCGCAGGTGGCGCGCGACGAGATGTTTCAGCTCGGCAAGCACTCGGTCTACAAGAACCACAAGGTGGCGCCGATCCGCTCGTCCTCCGCGCTGGTGCTGTCGTCCACCAACATCAACCGCGAGCGCATCTACATCCAGCAGCCGCCGGTGGCGGCCAGCGGCTATTCCAGCCAGGCCTTCGCGCCGCACTTCCCCCACACGGTGCGCAAGATCGAGACCAAGACCTGCACCGACTGCCATCTGTCGGACAGGAACGACAACAACGCGATCATGGCGCAACTCCTGCTGCACGGAACCAACTATGTGGGCTTCGTCGGCTTCAACGCCTGGGTCGGCGGCGATGGCGGCTTCGAGGCGGTGCGCGTGACGGAGTGGGAAGAGCCGCAGGCGGTGATCGGCAGCTACCTGCAGAAATACGCCTATCCCGACTGGTATCGCGAGCACCAGGCACGCGGCCGCAAGCTTGACGAAAGCTATACCCAGCCCGGCTACCGCACCGGCTGCATCCAGTTGCGCGGCGAGTATCTGTACGTCTCGCAAGGGCCCAACGGTTTCCAGGTCTACGACGTCGCCTCGATCGCCAACAAGGGCATTTCCGACCGCATCATCACCGCGCCGTTCGGCTCCTTGGGGCACGACACGCACGTGCCCAGCAAGAACGCCACCTGCATGGCACTGGCCACCAACCAGCCGGTGCACCCGGCCCGGCAGGTGAAGGACGAGGCCACCAAGAAGCTGATGTTCGAGGTCAACCTCGAGCAGCCCTTCCATCCGATCTACGACTACGCCTTCATCACCGATGCCGAGGAAGGCCTGATCCTCGTCGACGTCAACACGCTGTCGGACGGCGAGCCGCGCAACAACTTCCTGTCGCGCCAGCTCACCTGGAACGACGGCGGCGTGTTGAAGGGCGCCCGGCACATCACCATCGCCGGCTACTATTTCTACATTGTCGCCGACGCGGGCGTGGTGGTGCTCAACATGAACGAGCCGCTGAAGCCCAAGGTGGCCGCGGTGCTGCCGTTCCGCGACGCGCGGGCGACCGCGGTGCAATTCCGCTATCTCTTCGTCACCGACGCCGACGGCCTCAAGGTGGTTGACGTGACCAATCCGGAGAAACCGAGGCCCGTGGCGGACGCGATGGTGCGCCTGAAGGATGCGCAGCGCGTCTATGTCGCGCGCACCTTCGCTTACGTCGCGGCGCGCGGCGAAGGCGTTGCCATCATCGACGTGGAGAATCCGGAACGGCCGACAGTCCATCAGATGTACACGGCCGACGGGCGCCTCAACGATGCCTTCGACGTGCAGGTGGCCAGCACCAACGCTTCGGCCTTCCTCTATGTCGCCGACGGCAAGAACGGTCTCAAGGTGGTGCAGCTCACCTCGCCAGACAGCCAGCCGAATTTCTATGGTTTCAGCCCCGATCCGAAGCCGGAACTGGTCGCCTGGTGGCCGACCAGCTGGCCGGCCCTGTCGCTGTCCAAGGGCCTGGACCGCGACCGCGCGGTGGACGAGACCGGCGGACAGATCGCCGTCCTGGGGCGGCTGGGCTCGCGGCCGTTCAACCTGGCGGAGCAGCGGCGGTTCTATCTCGACAAGGAGGGCAAGCCCTGGCGGGTGAGCGACCGGGTCGAGGCAGAGAAGTTCGTGCCGGCCCCCCAGCCGCCGCGGACCGCGGTGCAAACGGCCGCCCTGGCCGCGTTGCCGCCGGCACCGAGTGGCGCGCGCCGGCGGCCGGGTGGCCCCTGGATCACCGCGCCCCTTTACGCGCCCCCGCGGTCCGACGTGACCCCGGCGGTGCAACCGACGCCAACTCCCGCACCAGCGCAACCCGGGGCACCCACGGTGGCGCCTGCGCGGCCGCCGGCGACAGCCCCGGCGCAGCCGGCCCCTCCCGCCGACCCGCGGTCGATCTTCCGCCGGCGCAGCGAATAGCGCGCGGACGGCGATCGGCACGCTTGGCGGCAACACGGTGTCACCACGCCTTGCGCTGACGTTGACCTTTGCCGCGCCGATCTGCTGGAGCTTTGGCGGACCGTTGATCCGACTGGCCGAAGCCGATCCGTGGACCGTCGTGTTCCTGCGTTCGGCCGCAATGACAGTCGTGGTCGCGTTGGCCATGCTCGCGCTCTATGGCCGCCATGCCGGAGCCAAGCTGGTTGGCATCGGCCGGCCCGGCATTGTTGCCGGCCTGTTGATGGGCAGCACCTTCGTCCTGTTCGTGTTCGTGCTGCAGCACACCTCCATCGCGCATGCCATTGTGCTGATCGACACGGCGCCGCTGATCGCCGGCATCCTGGCATGGATCTGGCTGGGCGAACGGGTGCGCGCTTCCGGTTGGCTCTGCCTCATTCTGGCGGTTGTCGGCAACGGCATCATGGTGCTGGGCAAGGCCGGTCGGGCGACGCTGCTGGGCGATGCCTTGGCGCTGGTGGTGGCGGCTGCCTTTGCGCTTTACATCGTGCTGCTCAGGCGTCATCGCGCCATCGACCTGTTGCCGGCCGTGCTGATCGCCGGCGCGGCCGCCTGCGTCCCGGCGGCGCTGCTGGCGCCTGCCCTCTGGCTGCCGAACACGCCCAGCCTGTGGTTCGGCTTGCTCTCGGGCGTGGCGCTGGCCAGTGGCACCCTGCTGTTCGCCGCCGCCGCCGGGCATCTGCCGGCCGCGCAAAGCGGCCTGATCGTGCTGCTGGAGGTGGTGCCCGCCGTTCTTTGGGCTTGGCTCATCCTGGATGAGCGGCCAAGCGGCTTCGAACTGTTCGGCGGCCTGGCGGTGCTAACCGCGCTGGCGATGGATCAGGTGATGCGCCGCGCCACGGTCAAGCCCGAGCCGTGACGATCTTCCAGGCCAGTTCCGAACGCTGACGGCAAACCTGGCCGAAGCTGGCGGCACGCGCCGAGGCGGCGATGCCGTCCAGCCCGCGCTTGTAGACGCCCTGGCCGATTGCCGCCAGGCGGAACAGCGAGAAGGCGACATAGAAATCCCAGCCGGGAATGCTGTCGCGGCCGGTCAACCGGCAATAGCGTTGCAGGAATTCCTGCTCGTTCGGCACGCCGGTCGCGGCATGCGACTGCGCTTGCAGGCTGCCGACCGACGAGCCGACATCGCCGCGATAGCCGAGGCAGCAATAGCTGAGGTCGGCAAAGGGATGGCCAAGCGTCGACAATTCCCAATCCAACACGGCGACGATGCGCGGCTCGCTGGCATGCACGACGGCATTCTCGATGCGAAAGTCGCCGTGCACGATGGCGGTCTCGTCGCAAGCCGGAATGTTGGCCGGCAGCCACGCCATCAACCGGTCCATGGCCTCGATCTCCTCGGTCTTGGAGGCGAGATACTGCTTGGACCAGCGTCCGATCTGCCGGGCATAGTAGTTGCCGGGCGGACCGAAGTCGGCCAGGCCCACGGCGGCGAAGTCGATCTTGTGCAAAGCCGCCAGCACCGCGATGAAGTGATCGTACAGCTGGCGTCGTTCGATCGGCGGCAGTTCGCGCAGCAAAGGATCGCGCAAGACGCGCCCCTCGACCTTCTGCATGACGAAGAAGGCGGTACCGATCACGCCGTCGTCCTGGCAGAGATGCAAGACGCGCGGCACGGGCACGGCCGTGTCGGCCAGCGCCCGCATGACGCGGTACTCGCGATCCACCGCGTGCGCCGAAGGCAGCAGCTTGCCGGGCGGCTTCTTGCGCAGGACGTAGCTCTGCCCCTCGCAATCCAGTTGGAAGGTGGGGTTGGATTGCCCGCCCTCGAACTGCCGAACGCTCAGCGGTCCGCCAAAGCCGCGCAGGCGTGCGGCGAGATAGCGGTGCAGGACCGTTTCGTCGAAGCGGTGCTGGGGACGAACGGCGATCAGCTCGACGCCAGCGCTCATCGCACCAGCTTTTCGACCTGTTTCCAGGCCGCCTCGGCCATCGGCCTGGCGCGCCGGCCCTGTTCCAGCGCATGCGCGCTCGACGCCGTGCCGTCCAGCGCCCGGCCCATGATGCCCTGCAGGATGCAGGCCAGGCGGAACATGTTGTAGCCCATGTACCAGTCAAGATCGGGAATGCCGTCGCGGCCGGTGCGGCGGCAATAGGCGGCGGTGTAATCGGCTTCGCTCGGCAGGCCAAGCGCGGCGAGGTCGCTGCCCGCGATGCCGCGGAAGAGATCGCCGCCGATGCGCCAGCCGAGCAGGTTGTAGGTGAAGTCGCCGAGCGGATGGCCGAGCGTTGCCAGCTCCCAGTCCAGCACGGCCACCACGCGCGGTTCCGTGGGATGGAAGATCATGTTGTCCAGCCGGTAGTCGCCGTGCACCACCGAAACCTGGTCGCCGGGCGGAATGTTTTCCGGCAGCCATACCGCCAGGCGCTCCATCGTCTCGATGCGTTCGGTCTCCGAGGCCTTGTACTGCTTCCACCAGCGGCTGATCTGGCGGGCGAAATAGTTGCCCGGCCGGCCGAACTCGGCCAGGCCGACCGTGGCGGGATCGACCTTGTGCAACTCCGCCAGCACGCGGTTCATGTCGTCGTAGACGGCAAGGCGCTCGGCTGGCGCCAGGCCCGGCAGCAATGGATCCCAGAAGATGCGGCCGGCCACCCAGCTCATTACGTAGAAAGCCGTGCCGACGATGGTTTCGTCCTCGCACAGGAGATAGCTTTTCGGCACCGGCACGGCCGAGCCCTGCAATGCACTGATCACCTTGTATTCGCGCTCGACCGCGTGGGCCGATGGCAGCAACTTGCCGGGCGGCTTGCGCCTGAGCACATAATGCCGGCCGCCGGCCGACAGGCGGTAGGTCGGGCAGGACTGGCCGCCCTTGAACTGCTCGACGCCGAGCGGGCCGCGAAAATCCTCGATATGGTCCTTGAGGAAACGTTCCAGGCGGGTGACGTCGAAGCGGTGCTGCTCGCGCACCGTCATGGTGCCGGAAAATTGCTGTTCCATCTCGTTCATGGCGTCTCGCCCCGGTTGTCGGCGCTAGCCTTCGCCTGACAACGGGGCAGGCGGGCTGGCAATCGCCGGCCTGCCGCTCAGATCGGCTCCTGGCCGATCCGCCGCCGCCCGGCATTGCGGGCGCGCAGGAATTCGATGCCCTCGGCGGCGATGGCATCGCCCACCATGAAGTCCGCCTCGCCTTCGAGTTCCCGCAGATCGACCCAGGCGGCGTAGAGCGGGCGCGTGCGGTCGGTGATGATGCCGGCGCCCAGCAGCGTCTTGACCAGCACACGGAAGATGTTGGTGCCGACCTTCAGGCTGTTGCGCCGTTCGGCCTCGCCCCAGACCTCGCGGCAAGCATCGCGCACCCACTGCCAGTCGAGACCGAAGGCGGAATAGATGACATGCCGCTGGCGGATGTTGGACAGATTGAACAGCAGCGTCTCGAAGCAGCGCGCCGCCCAGTCCTCGACCAAGGCGTGCTCCTTGGCGCTCAGTTTGGGAATCGTGCGCTCGGCCCAGATCTTGCCGAAGCGATGGTGAAACGCCTCGTCGGTCATGACCAGCTGCACCAGCCGCTTCAATACCGGGTCGGTGGTGCAGGCGTGCAGGCTGGCGAAGGCGCCCATGGCCAAGCCTTCCACCAGCATCTGCATGCCGACCAGCTTCTTGTACACCTCCGGTGCCAGCACCAGTTCGTTGAGCAGTCCGCCCAAGGCCTCGCCGACCGGCAGCGGCGTGCCCCAGCGGTTGGCGATGTAGCGGGAGAAGGCGGTGACATGGCGCGCTTCCTCGCGCGCCTGGTTGGCGGCATATTCCTGCGCGCCCGGGTCCAGCAGGATGTGACAGAGGCTGGCGCTCAAGCTGAGCGCGCCTTGCTCGCCATGCAGGATGGCCGACAGGTTCCAGCGCTGGATCTCGTTGGCAAGGGCGATCCGTTGGCCTTCGTCCAGCCGCTCGGCGACGCTCGAGTTCAACTCGATGATCTGTTCCGCCGGCACCAGCATCGCGGTCGTCAGGTCGAACGGCTGGTCGAGGTCGACATAGCTGGGGTCCAGGGGATCCCAGAAATGGTCGTGCGTCGCGGCGATGATGGCGTCGAAGGCGGCCGAGCGGCGGCCATAGCGCGCAACCTCCAGCATGGCCGGAAAGTTGTCGCGCGCGACGGTGTCATAGACCTTGTCGTGGGTGATGTGCTTGGCCATCGGTCGACCTACTCCGCGGCTCTGGCGACTTTGGCGGGGCCCCAGGACTTGACCACCGGCAGCACCTCCCTGGCGAACAGCTTCAGGCCGCGCTCCGACACCTCATAGGGCGTGCCGCCAAAGCGGAATGCCACGTTCAGCTCGAAGTCGCCGACCACCTGCCGGCGCGCTTCCAGCCCGCGCAGGATCTTGTCCGGCGTGCCCCAGCTGGCGGCCTGCATGAAGCTGGTCAGCGCGCCCTCCAATCCAGCCTTGCGCGCGATTTCGGCCTTCTGCTGATAGGCGTCATAGCCCTTGACGTTCTTGAAGTGCTCGCCCAGGAACTCGTAATGGTGGAAATTGCTCTCCACGAACTTTCCCTGATATTGGCGGGCTTCCGCCTCGGTCGCGGCCAGATCGCTGCCGCAGACGCAGAACTCGGTCAGCATCAGGCTGGGCGGCTCGGTGCCGTGGAACTGGCGATGCAACTCGCGCCCGCGCTCGATCGTCGGTGCGCGCATTTCCCAGGGCCGGTCGGCGAATATCACCATGTGCGCGCCCAGCTTGGCGGCGGAGACCACCGAATCCTCGCTCGAGGCCACGGCATAGATGCGGCCGTCGAAGGAATGCTGGGGCCGTGGGCGGATCGCCGTGCGCGGCTGCTTGTAGAACGGGCCATCGCCCTCGATGAAGCCGGTCTTGAGGGCATTGATGATCATGGGCGCCGCCTCGTCGAAGCGGCCGCGGCTTTCGTCCATGGACAGGCGGAAGGCGGCGAATTCGCGCCGCGCCAGCCCGCGCCCCAGGCCGAGCCTGAGCCGGCCCTTGCTCAACAGGTCGAGCACGGCGGCGTTCTCGGCCACGCGCAGGGGATCGTGCCAGGGCACGATCACCGCCGCCGTGCCCACATCGACATTGGGATTGAGCGCCGTCAGATAGGTCATTAGTTGGATGTTGTCGGGCACGAAGGAATAGTCGTTGAAGTGGTGCTCGGCCGACCACAAGCAGTCGAAGCCGGAATCGGCGGCCAGTCGTGCCAGGCGGATTTCCTCCTCCCACACCCGTGCGTCGGGGCAGTTGTCCCAGCCATAGCTGGCGAACACCATCATCATGCCCACATCCATGGCGCACTCCGTCTGGATCGTTGTCGCGTTGGGACGGCAGCTTTTCATGCGCCGGTGCGCCCGGCAAGCGCCGGCCGGCCGACGGCGTCAGGCCCGTCCGGCCAGGATGGCGCGGGCGAGCGCGAAGCGGTGCACCTCGGACGGCCCGTCATAGATGCGGAAGGCGCGGATGTCGCGATAGATCCGCTGGACCACGGTGTCTGCGGTGATGCCGAGCCCGCCCAGCGCCTGCAGCGAGCGATCGACCACGCGGCCGAGCGCTTCCGAACAGAACACCTTGGCCAGGCTCGTCTCGTTGCGCGCCTTGTCGCCCCGGTCCAAGGTCCAGGCGGCATGCCAGATGGCCAGGCGGGCGAGGTGCAGGTCGATCAGGTTGTCGGCCAGCATGAAGCCCACGCCCTGGTGCTCGCCGATCGGCTTGCCGAAGGCCTGACGGCGCCCGGCATGGGCGACCGCGATGTCGTGCGCCCGGCGCGCCGCCCCCAGCCAGCGCATGCAGTGGGTCAGGCGTGCGGGCGCCAGACGCACCTGCGCATAGCGAAAGCCCTGGCCCAGTTCGCCCAGGATGGCCGCGGCCGGCACCCGCAGCCCCTCCAAGGCGAGCTCGGCGTGACCGCCGGGCGAGTTGCTGTCGAGCGTGTCGAGCAGGCGGACGAGGCGGATGCCGGGGGCGTCGGCCGGGGTCAGGAACATGGTGGCGCCCAGTTCGCGCCCGGCGGCATCGAAGGCGCGCGCCATGACGATATTGAGCGCGGCGCCCGGCGCGCCGGTGATCAGCCACTTGCGGCCGTCGATGACGAACTCGTCGCCCTGTTGGCGGGCGACCGTCTGCAACAGCGAGGGGTCCGAGCCGGCGCCGTCGGGCTCGGTCATGGAAAAGACGGTGCGGATTTCGCCGGCCACCAGCGGACGCAGCCAGCGCTCCTTCTGCGCTTGCGTCGCCACCTTGGCCAGCAGGTTGCTGTTGCCCTCGTCGGGCGCCTGGATGTTGAGCGCGAGCGGGCCAAGCGTCGAATAGCCGGCCTCCTCGAACACCACGGCGATGGCGCGATGATCGAGACCCAGGCCGCCCCATTCGGCCGGGGCGTGCGGCGACAGCAGGCCGGCCCGCCGGGCCAGCGCCACCAGTTCGCGGCGGAACTCCTCGCTGGGGCCGTGCGGCTCCTGCCGGGCATCGCGCTCGAGCGGCACGATCTCGGCGGCGATGAAGGCCTTGACCCGCTCGCGCAACTCAACCAGTTCCGCCGGCAATTCGAAGTCGATCATGCGTGTTCCCCCGCTGGCGCCGTCTCGCGGGCAGTGTGCGGTCGGCCGGCCCGCCGCGGCAATGCGGCAGGTGCGCCCAGCCTCGGCGCCATCGTCGGCGCCGTCGCTCGCGCGCCGTCGGCGGTGGCGAGTGGCAGCCGTCAGGCCCGCCGCCCGCAGCGCGCTGCGCGGACCGGCGCGCAACCCGGTGGCAGAATAAACCGATGATAGCTTACGTTTTCTCGGCGCCTTGACACGGTGCGTGAACTGGTGACAGCTTATAATTTCTCGGCGCCTATGGCGCGGCGGGTCCGGTCACAGCTTGCTTTGTTGCGCGGCACTAACCGATCGCTGCTGCTTGTCTTCCCAAGTCCGCACGGCGCCAGGGGAACGGCAGGTTTCGGCTGGAAAAAGATAAGATGTCACCGAATTGACTGGTTGCCGATTGAAATGGCTTTGGCGCCAACCCACCGCCGCGCAGCCCGCTGGGCCCGGCACGCCCGTTCGGCTTGGGCGATTCCCGTGCCAATCGAAGCGGCAGGCTCGGCTTCGCCGGAAGCCGTTGCCCGACAGCCATGATCGCGGCGCGGCGGGCACTGATCAGAGCGATCGCCGATCGCGATTCCCCCTGATCGGACGCCGCGCTAGCATCGCGGCATGGCCAAGCCCGCCATGTCGCCCCGCGGCCGCAGCAAGGCCGCGGAGCCGACGCCGGAATTCCGCCCGCTGACGCCGGCGCTGATGGATCGGCTGGCCGAGGTGCTGCGGGGCGGTTGGGGCGCCGGCTGCTGGTGCCTCTATCCGCGGCTGGGCGAGGCCGGGCTGCGGGCGCTCCCGGGGCCCGGCAGCGCCAGTCAGCGCCGCCGCCAGGCGATGGCCGAGCGCGCCGGCCAGACGCCCGCCCCAGGCCTGCTGGCCTTTTCCGACGGGCAGCCGGTCGGCTGGGTTGCCATCGCGCCCCGCGCGGAGTTCCAGCGCCTGGTCGCCTCGCGTGCCACGCCGCCCGTCGACGGGCAAGCCGTCTGAGTCATTCCTTGTGTCACCGTGCGCAGGACGGCCCGCGGGCAAGGCCTGGCGGTGGCCCTGGTGCAGGCAGCGGTGCGTTACGCCGCCGCACAGGGCGCCCGCATCGTCGAGGCCTATCCGCGTGCCGGCGCGGCGAGGGCGGAAGACGCCAGCGTCTATTTCGGCACCGAGCCGCTGTTTCGCCGCGCCGGCTTTCGCGTGGCGCGGCCGCCGCTGCCGGGCTTGCCGAGAAACTGGCAGCCCCGGCTGGCCATGCGCATCGAGACGGCCGCGGCGGCCAAGCGATAAGCGGCTGGCCGGAGCCGAGGGTGGACCTCGGCCCCGGCCGTGCTGGGCTCAGGCGCAATCGGCGTGGAACCGGTACTGCGCCGCCAGCCAGGCCCGTTCGGCCCGCGCGAGTTGCCGGCGCTCGCGCTCGCGGCACTGCCGTTCGTCCGCGGCGGCGGCCGAACGGGCGGCGGCGAGACGGCGGGCATAGTCCCGCGGATCGAACCGCGCGCCGGCAAGTTCGGCATCGATCAGGCCGCATTCGACGGGATGGCGCTGCCGCAGATGATGCGCCAGGTTCGCCGCCAACCCCCTGAGCGCGCCTTGGCCACGCGCCCGCGCCAGGCGCTCATAGCCGATGAGGCTGGCCACCCGTGCGCCATCGGACCGCCACGAACTGTTCGCGATCAGATGGCGGACCACTCCGGTACGGGCCTGCGAGAAATCGCTCGCCGCGCCCGGTCGGGCGCCGCTGGGATCGCTGCGGCACGATGCGGGCTCGACCGGCGGCGCGGTCGGCCGCCGCTCTTGCGCCGACCTCGCCGTGACGCCGCCGACGAGGGCGGCGGATGCGCCACCCAAGCCAAAGCCCAAGATCCACCGACGTGTGCTGCTGGCAAACATGCATCCCTCCATCGCTCAAGCAAGGAGGGGTGGCGTTCGCGCGACCCGTTTCGTTGCCGAATGGCCGCATCCCCTTGCGGGATCCACCTTGCCCGGGTAGGCAGGTTGGCGAGGGCGGCAGCCCTCCTCCTGATGCAAGGCGCAAACTGACAAGAGCCAAGGAAAAAGGCAAGCGCCGCCCGCGAGAGGCTCGGGCGGCGGCTTACTCCGCCGCCGCCTTGGCGAGGCCGGCCCGCACCCGCGGCATGACCTCCTTGGCGAACAGCTTCATGGATGCCACTGCCTGCTTGTGGGTCATGCCGCCGAACTTCATCTCCGCCATCCAATGGCTGACGCCGCCATGGCGGACATCGGTGACGATGCGCTCGGCCACTTGTTCCGGCGTGCCGAAGGCGCTGCCCCAATTGGCAAGATCATCGTAGGTGACACGGGCATGCGCCTGGCGCACCTTGTCGTAGAGCTCGTAGCCGGCGCTTACCTTGGCGCCCGGCGCGCCCGGCAACACCTCCTGGAACAGTTCGTGATACCGAGTGGCATGGGGCTCGGCGTCGCGCTTGGCGGCCGCTTCGGTTTCGGCAACGTAGGTCTGCATCAGCATTGGCTGGTCAAGCGCAGAGGCGTCGCGGCCCGCCGCCTGCATCGCCTTCACATAGTCGCGCCACTGCCCTTCGACCGTGTCGATCCGGGTGAAGCGCGGCGCGCGCAGGATGGGCAGGCCGTAGCGGGCGGCCACCTCGATCGTGGGCGGCGAGACGGCGGCGAGATAGAGTTGCGGATAGGGGCGCTGCACCGGCTTGGGATAGAGCGTGACGTTCTCGCACGACCAGAAGCGACCTTTGTGGGTGTAGCGCTCTTGCGTGAAACAGCCGAGCAGCATGGTGAGCGCTTCGTCGAAGCGGTCGCGCGATTCCGCGGGATCCATGCCGAAGCCGACAAATTCCAGCGGCTGGTAGGCGCGGCCCAGGCCGAGCAACAGCCGACCCTCCGACAGCACATCGACCAGCGCCGCCTGTTCCGCCACGCGCACCGGATGCTGCAACGGCAGCAAGACCACAGCGGTGCCGATCCGGATGCGCTTGGTGCGCTGCGCCACGGCGGCGGCCAGCGTCAGCGTGTCGCCCAGCATCCCGTAGACCGAAAAGTGATGCTCCGGCAGCCAGACAGCATCGAAGCCGAGTTCCTCGGCCAACTCCACCTCCGCCAGGAAATCCTTGAAGGCTTGCGCCTGGCTGGTGCTGCCGAATTCGCTGAACAGGTACATCAGGCCGAAGCGCATGGCATCCTCCGCTGTCGCGGCCCTGCCGTCCGGCCTGCCTGCCGGAGGGCCAGGCACCGGGGCCGATGCCCCATGCGCGGCAGTCGAGGCTCCGCCGCCATGCCGGCGGTTGATCGCGATCAATTGCGCGCCGCGCGGAATTGTCGCGGGTGGGCTATTCGCCGGACAGGGCGCGGCCCATCGCCAGGAACTTGGCGCGGCGATTGGCGCCGCGGTCGTGCCCAGGCTGGCCTGCCAACGCGACGATGGCCTGCTCCAGCGCGTCGCCCAGCAGGGGATAAAGCTGCGCCGGCTGGCGATGCGCGCCGCCCAGCGGCTCCGGCACTACGGTGTCGATCACCCCGAGGCGCAACAGGTCTTGCGCCGTCAGCCTGAGGGCTTCCGCCGCATCCGGCGCCCGCTCGGGCGCGCGCCACAGGATGGCGGCGCAGCCTTCCGGCGAAATCACCGAATAGACCGAGTGCTCCAGCATCAGCACACGGTCCGCGGTGGCCAATGCCACGGCACCGCCCGAGCCGCCCTCGCCCACGATGCAGGCAACGACCGGCACGCTCAGTTCCAGCGACAAAGCGATGGTGCGGGCAATCGCCTCGGCCTGGCCGCGCGCCTCGGCATCGATGCCGGGATAGGCGCCGGGCGTGTCCACCAGGGTCAGCAGCGGCAGCCCGAAGCAGTCGGCCAACCGCATCAGCCGCTGCGCCTTGCGATAGCCTTCCGGTTTCGCCATGCCGAAATTGTGCTTGATCCGGCTGGCCGTATCGCTGCCCCGCTCGTGGCCCAGGAGGACGACGGACTGGCCGCGAAAGCGGGCCAGGCCGCCGACAATGGCCGGGTCCTCGCCATAGGCGCGGTCGCCGGCCAGCGGCACGAACTCGCTCAGCAGGTTGGCGATCAGGTCGCGGCAACGCGGCCGCGCGGGATGCCGGGCGACCAACGTCTTCTGCCAGGGACTGAGGTCGCGATAGGTCGCCGCCACCAGGGCGGCGGCCTTGGCCTTGAGGCGGCCGATCTCCTCATCGATGTCCAGGCCGGCGCTGCCCTCGCCCTTGTCGCGCAGCCCCTCGAGATCGGCAATCTCGCGCTCCAGTTCGGCGATCGGACGCTCGAAGTCGAGATAGGCCGTCATCCAGGGGGCATGCTCTCAGGCCGGCGGGCCGGCAGGTTGCACACAGCTTTGCCGCCGCTGTCAACCGGCCGTGCCATCGGCTAGCGGATGGTGGCGGATGACCAACTGGCGCAGCCGTTCCTCCAGGACGTGGGTATAAATCTCGGTGGTGGCGATGTCGGCATGGCCCAGCATCTGTTGCACCGCCCTGAGGTCGGCGCCGCCCGCCAGCAGATGCGTGGCGAAGGCATGGCGCAGTACATGCGGCGAGACGCGGTCGCGCCGCAGGCCGGCGGTGACCGCCAGCTCCGCCAGCAATTGCCCCAGGCGTTGGCGGGTCAGGTGCCCGGCGCGGCCGCCGGAGGGGAACAGCCAGCGGGCCTGGCTCGGCCGGGTGAGGAAATGCCCGCGCAGCGCCTGATAGCGCGCGAGCGCGGCCAGCGCTGGCAAGCTCACTGGCACGGCACGCTCGCGCCCGCCCTTGCCCAGCACGCGCAGCAAGCGTCCCTCGTCGGTGAGCGGCGGATAGGGCAGCCGCACCAGTTCCGAGGCCCTGAGGCCGGCGGCATAAAGCAGTTCCATCATCGCCAGGAGCCGCGCGCCCTCCGGCCCCGGCAAGTCAGCGGCGGCCGCCAGCAGCCGCCCCACCTCCGCCTCGCTCAGCAGTTTCGGCAGCGGCCGGCGCCGTCGGGGCGCGTTCAGGCTGGCGCTCGGATCGTCGGGACGCAGCCCCTCGGCATGCAAATGTCGATAGAACTGCTTGAGCGCCGACAGTCGGCGCGATTGCGTCGCCGGGCTGGCACCGGCCCGGGCGAGCATTGCCAAGTAGCGTTGCAGCGCTGCGCTGTCGGCGTCCGCGGGATCCGCTCGCAGGAAGGCGGACAAGTCCCCCAGGTCGCGGCGGTAGGCCTCGACGGTGTTGGCCGCCGCGCCGCGTTCGGCCAGCAGCATTTCCAGAAAGCGCTCGAGATGGCGCGGGACCGGCGGCTTGGACGCCTTAAAAGCTGTGCGCAACCAGGGCCTCCAGCGCCAGATGGCGCGCCTCGGTCTGCAGCCCGACAGCGCGCAGGGCTTCCAGCACGGCTTGCAAGCTGGTCGCGCTCGCTTTGGCCGGCCCGCCGCTGCCCAGCACGATCAGGGCCAGTGCCACGGTCTCGCCCAGCCGCTTCTGCTCTGCCGCCAGGCGCAGCGCCTGGCGCAGGCCGAGCGGCGCGACCGCGTCTTCGGTCGCCTCGGCCAGTTCCAGCGCCAGGGATGGCGCGCCGGCCGGGACGGCATGCCCCAGACCCTGCCAGCAGGCCAGCAGTATCGCCAGTCTTGTCGGCTTGCGTCCGGCGGGCGCATCGGGCTGCGCCTGCCACCAGGCCGCGAACCGCTCGCCATCCAGGTCGCCGACGGCATTGCCGGCTAGCGCCACGAGCGGCAGCAGGCGCGCCGCCTCGACCTCGCCGGCCGGCATCATGTCGTGCCACCGCCTGGCGAGGACCGGATCGTCGGCCAGTGCAAGCAGGCGCACCGCGTCGGCGGCAAGCGGCAACGTGCCTGGCTCGGCCGCGAGCTGCCGCAAACCGGGCAGCAAGGCGGCGCCGACCGCCAGGAAGCGGCCGCCCTCGCGCGCCAGGCGCAGCGCCTCGGCGAGATGGCCCGCGGCACCGGCCGGCTGCAACGCCGCCGCCTGCACCAGCAAGGCGCTGCCCCGCCCGCCACCCAGCTCCTTCGCCCGCTTGGCCGGATCGGCCCGGTCCGCCGCGCCGAAGGTCGCTTCCGCATAGGCCTTCGCCAGGTCGGTTGGCCGCAGCGCGACCAGCGCCGCCGCTCGCTCCGCCGCTTCCGCCCGTATCTCGGGCGGGTTGTCGCCGGCCACGGCCGCCGCCGCGAGCGCGGCCGGGCCAAGCGCTTCCAGCCGGTCGAGCGGCGGCAATCGTCCGGTGGCGCGCAGCATAGCAAGATGCAGCGGCTCGCTCTGTTTCGGCCATTCCGGGGGCTTGCCGCGTCGACCCGTGTTGGCTTCCAGCAGGCGGAAGAACGTCTGATCCTCGCGCTGCGTCTCGCGCAGCATGTCGGCGAACAAGTTGGCCCGCCCCTGATCGCCGGCGCGCGCATAGCAGAACGCCGCCGCCTTCTGCCAGACCGGAAGGGCGTCGCGGGCCAGCATGGCTTCGGCGATCGCGCAGGCCGTCTTCTCGTCGCCCGTGACGAACGCCGCCTCCAGCCGCAGCTTGGCCAGCGCCGGCTCCTCCGCCCGGTCTTGCGGCAGCAATCGCGCCAAGGCGACCAGGTCTTCGACCAGGCCTGCCGCCCAAAGCCGCTCGGCCCTGAGCGCCAGCAGCGACACCCCGCTCGGCTGCCCCGCCGGCGCCTCGGCGGTCGACAACAGCAGCCGGCGGGCGAGATCGACCATGGCGGGCGAACTGCTTGGCAACGGCAAGCGGACCAGCAATTGCTCGACCGCGCGCAGCGTCGTGCCGCGCCACAGGCTGGGCGGCAGGGCGCCCTGGCTTTGTCCCAAGGTGCCCAGGCCGGACAGGTCGATACCGCCCAGCGCTTGGCGTTGCAGACCGGGTTCGGCGGCGGGCGGTGCGGCCGGCGCGAGCGTCGTCGCGGCCGGCGGCGCTGCCGGCATGGGCGCCGG
>VGEV01000014.1 GCA_016869175.1 Alphaproteobacteria bacterium | reverse complement strand
GCTGGCGCGTCGCCCACATGCCCACAGCCGCCGCAACAGCAACTGGCAGCATGAAAGGATGACAGGGGAAAGCGCGGCTCCACCTTAGAAAGGCCTCATCGTGGTCCCACAAAAGGGGTCCACTCCAGTGCAGGCATCCTCGACCCTCCTCGAGGACCCTTGAATCACCCTTCGCCAACTTTGGGAAACCCATTTATGAGTTCATGACCTAGGCGAACCGGCGGGTTCGCTTTCACCGGCAGCCATGGCGCTGCAACCATGACGGCCGAGCGGTGGGCGCCGATCCGATCGATCGCTTGGCGCGATGCCCTCCGATCGGACACCGCGCGAGCGGCGGGCTACTCCGCGACTTGACGCAGGCTGGCGGCGTGCTGGCTCAGCTTTGGCATCACCTGGGTCGCCAACAGCTCCATCGAACGCCGGCAGACCGCCGGATCGTCCCATTCGTGCGCGATGGCTACCAGCACGCCGAATCCGCCCAGCCGCTCGTGGAGATGCACGAGCTGGTCGAGCACGCGGGCCGGACTGCCATGCGCCACCTGCGAGCGGGCGATGTCGAGCCAGCTGACGCTCGCATCCTGCTCGCGGCCGTCGGGCCGCACCAGATGCAACATGTTGCGCTGGCCGAACGAGGACATGACGTAGCGGAAGTAGAAGTTGAAAGGCCCCTTGGGGTTGGTGATGTAGTCGTCGGCCTCGGTATCGCTTGGGAACACCATGATCGAGCGGCAGACGCGCCAGATCGCGCGGTTGGCCGATCGGCCGGCGGCGGCCGCGCCGCGACTGAACTGCTCCCAGTGGGAGCGGATGTAGCGCGGCTGCACGAAGGCGGCGCCCGACAGCGGAATCCAGCCGCGCTCGCCAGCGATGCGGGCATTGGCGGATTCGGGCGACATCAACGAGACGGCCAGCGGCGGATGCGGGCGCTGATAAGGCTTGGGAATACAGCCGACGCCGAACTCCTTGCGCGACATGTCGGCGATTGTGACGCTGTAGTGCTTGCCCCGCAGGTTATAAGGCGGCTCTTGCGCCCAGATCTTCAGGATCATGTCGATCGATTCCAGGGTGCGCTCGGCCCTGACGGTCGGGTCTTGCGCGCCGAACAGTTCCAGGTCGCTCGACAGGCCGCCGGGACCGATGCCCATGTTGAAGCGGCCCTTACAGAGATGGTCGAACAGCGCGGCCTCGGCGGCGATGATCGCCGGGTGCTTCTGTGCCAGGCAGAATACGCCGGTGCCGAGCTTGATCTGCCGCGTGCCATCGATCAGCGAGGCCAGGAACACCAACGGCGAAGTGATCGGCTCGACCGTGGCGGTAATGTGCTCGCCGATCCAGCATTCGGAATAGCCCAGCCGGTCGGCCAGCAGGATCGTTTCGCGATCCTGCTGCAGCACCTCGGTCAGATCGCGCGCCGGATCGTGGACCGGCTGCATGAAGATGCCGAGTTGCATGGGCTCCTCCTGATTGGCGTGCTTATGAACGAAACAAGATGTTATCAGACTTGATCGCCCGCGCCTGCTCTTGCTAAGGGACGTGGCGGCGATCGTCCGGCCGGTGGCCTCGCGGCGCCGACGATCGGCTGAATGGCGCAAGGAAGGAACCGCCCCCGCATGTCCTGGCGAAGCGGCCCGCCGGTCGCGCTGCTCTGCACCGCCCTTGCGCTCGGCGCCTGCGGGAATGGCGACGCCGGCCGGGCATTGAGCCAAGGCGTTGGCGCTGGCATCGGCGCGGTGCTGGGCGCCGTGATCGGCAGCCAGTTCGGCTCCGGTGCCGCCAACACCATCGCGACGGCGGCGGGCGCCGCGCTCGGCGCCTATTTCGGCGGCCAAGTCTTCGCCAGCCTGACCGAGAGCGACCGCGGTCTGGCACGGGAGACTCAGATCCGCGCGCTTGAAGACAGATCGCCCGGACGCACGGCAAGCTGGCGAAACCCGGAGACCGGCAATAGCGGCGAAGTCGCGGCTGCCGAGCCGCAGGCCCACAACGGCCAGTCCTGCCGCAAGTTCGTGCACACCGTCGTGGTGCGCAACGAAGGCGCGCCGCGCCAGGCCGAAGGACTGGCCTGCCGTCAAGCCGACGGATCCTGGACGGTGGTCGGGTCCTAGCGGGCAAGCTCAAGGAGGACAGGATGGATGGTTCGCCCTGGTGCTGGCGCTGCTTCTATCCTCGGGTGCAGCCCTGGGGCAGGGCAAGCTGCTGGAGCAAGGCAAGGGCCTCTTGGGCGGGCAAGGCGGCGGCCTGCCCGGCCCGGCGGATCGACCGTCTTCTGGCGGCGGCCTGGGTGCGGGCCTCAGCCAGGGCCAAGTCGGCGACGGCCTGCGCGAAGCGCTCAGAGTTGGCGCCCGGCGCACCGTCGACCGGGTCGGGCAACGGGATGGCTATAACCGCGATCCGGCCATCCACGTGCCGCTGCCCGGCTGGCTTGGCAAGGCGCGGTCGGGCCTGGCGCTGGCGGGGCAAGCCGGGCTGCTGGACGACCTCGAGTTGCGGCTGAACTGGGCCGCCGAGGACGCCGCGCCGAAGGCCTTCGACATCTTCGCCGATGCAATCGCCAGTATGAGCATCGATGACGCCCGCGGCATCCTGAACGGCCCGCAGGATGCCGCGACCCAGTATTTCCGGCGTACCACGAGCAAGCCGCTAGCCGACGCCATGCGCCCGGTCGTGCAGCAGTCGTTGAGCGAAGTCGGTGCCGTCCGCAGCTTCCAGCGGCTGAGCGAGGCCAAGACCGGATTGCCGCTTGGCCAGGCCGCCGGCGACTTCAACCTGACGAGCTATGCGCTGGAGCAGGCGATCAAGGGCCTGTTCCATTATATTGCCAAGGAGGAGGCGGCGATCCGCAGCAATCCGGCGGCGCGTTCGACCGCGCTTTTGTAGTAGGTTTTTGGCTCGCGGTAGACTTTGGGCAACGCGAGCCAGTGGTGGTCATCGACATCGGGGGGCAGGAGATGTTGAGGGAGTTCCGCGATTTCGCGATGCGCGGCAATGTGATCGACCTGGCCGTTGGCGTCGTCATCGGCGCCGCGTTCGGCAAGATCGTCACTTCGCTGGTGGAAGACGTGATCATGCCGCCGATGAGCGTGATCCTGGGCGGCATCGATGTCTCCAACTGGTTTCTCACCCTGGCAGGGGACAAGGCGGCGACGCTGGAGGCCGCCAAGAAGGCCGGCGTGGTGACGCTCAACTACGGTGTCTTTCTTAACGTCATCATCCAATTCGTGATCGTTGCCTTCGCCATTTTCATCGTCATCAAGCAGATCAACCGCCTGAGGGCGTTGACCGAGCGCCAAGCGGCGGCCGCCCCGCCGCCGCCCCCGCCGCGCTCGGAAACGCTGCTGGCGGAGATCCGCGACCTTTTGAAGAAGTGGTCTGGGTTCAGCTTGGCGCCAGCGCCTCCAGGCAGCGCCAGTCGATTTCGGGCTTCAGTTCTGGATGCACGGGCTGGATAGCCACTTGGTTGGCGCCGGCGGCGAAATGCTCGTCGATGCGGGCCTTGAGCGCGCCCGCATTGCCAGACACGACCATCGCGTCGAGAAAGCGGTCGCTGCCGCCTTGCGCCAAGTCCTGCTCGTCGAAGCCCAGGCTCAGCCAGTTATTGCGGTAATTGTCCAGCACCATGTAGCGCGCCAGTTCCTGGCGCTTGGCTTGGCGGGCCTGCGCCAAGTCGTCCGACAGGCAGACCATCTGCTCGACCACCAGCCATTTTTCGGGCCCCAGCGCGGCGCGCGCCCGCTTGGTGTGTGCTGGGGTGACGTTATAGGGAAGCGCGCCCCAGCTATGGCTGGCCGCCAGCTTCAACATGCCGGAGCCGAGCGCGGCGATCATCACCGGGCGCTGCGCCGCCTGCGGATCGCTTGCCTTGGCGATGGTCTCCAGGTAGGCGCGCATGGTGGGAACCGGTCGGTCGTAGCTGTGACCGCGCACGCCCTCCACATTCGGCTTGTGCGACACGCCCAGGCCCAGAATGAAGCGATTGCCGGAAAGCCTGGACAAGGCGAACAGGCCGTTGCGTGCCGTCACGGCGTCGCGCGCGTAGATGTTGGCGATCGAACTGCCGACCGTCAGCGTGCGACTCTGCTGCAACAGATAGTTGGCCAGCGCGAACGACTCATAGCCGGTCGATTCCGGATACCAGATCGAGGCATAGCCCAGCGCCTCGACTCGTTTCACATAGTAGGCAAGCGCCGCGGCATCGAGCCGGTCGGTCGGATACCAGACGCCCAAGCGGCCAAGTTTCATGGCGGTCGATCCCGTCTTCAGGGGGTGAAATGGACGCTGACCTTGCCCAGGCCAGCGAAATGCGCGGTTACCCGGTCGCCGGCGGCGATGGTCACGGGCTTGGCGGCGGCGCCAGTGGTGACGATATCGCCGGCCTTGAGGCCGCCCTCGGTGCCTGCCAGGTGATTGGCAAGCCAGGTGAGCGCCCGTCGAGGATCACCCAGCACGTTGGCGCCCGAGCCTTGGCTGACCGGACGGCCGTTGACCTCCACCGTGACCGCGACAGCCGCCAGGTCGCGTCCGCTCCAGTCCGCCATCTCCGGCCCCAGCACGAAGTAGCGGGCACAGGCGTTGTCCGCGGCCAATTGCGCGCCACCGGCGGCGGCGAAGTCGGCGAAGCGGGAATCCGGCACCTCGATGGCGAGATAGAGTCCCGCCACGGCGGCCATCACCTCGGCCTCGCCGTGGGACGTGGCGCGCGGCGGCAACGCGTGTCCTAAGCGGAAGGCGAACTCGGGCTCGGCGCAGCGCATTGTCAGGCCGGTCACGGAGATGCCGGCGCCGTCGGCAAGCCGGAAGCTCTCGAACAAGCGGCCCGCCAACGGAGCATCCACGCCGATGTGGCGCTGGCCTTCGGCACTGGTGGCGGCAATTTTCCAGCCATAGCAGCGGCTCCCTGCGAGCGCGGCCAGCGCGCGCTGTGCGGCGTAGCCTTCGGCCAGACTGCCGGGTCGCACCGCTTGCGGCAGTGCCGACAGGCGCGTATCGTCGCGCCAAGCCTGCCAGATCGCCTCGGCAACCGCCCGTTCATTTGCCATGGGGTTCTGCTCCTTGCCTGCCGGGCATTAGCCTGCTTCCGCCCGGCCGCCGTCAAGAGGCACGCTATTGGCCACGTGGCTTGGCGCGCGCCGTCGCGGTCAGCGGATCCTCGGGCCAGGGATGTTTCGGATAACGGCCGCGTAAGTCGCGACGCACCGCGGCATAGCCGGTTCGCCAGAAGCCGGCGAGATCGCGCGTTATCTGCGCCGGCCGCCCGGCCGGCGACAAGAGGTGCAACAGCAGCGGCTGGCGTCCGCTGGCGATATGGGGCGTCTCCGCGGTGCCGAACAATTCCTGCAACTTGACCGCCAGCACCGGTTCCTCGCCGCTGGCATAGTCGATCATCGCCTCGCGCCCGCTCGGCAGCCGGAATTGTGGCGGCGCTTCACTGGCCAGGCGACGCAGTTGGCGTTGCTCCAGGAGCCGCGACAGGGCCGGCACCAGATCGAGCGCACGCAACTCGGCGAGCCGGCTCAGGCCGCGCAGCGACGGCGCGAGCCAGAACTCCAGCCTGTCGGTCAGGGCGGCGTCGTCCAGCACGGGCCAATCCGTGCCGTCGAGCCGTGCCAAGAGTTTCGCTCGTCCCAGCCAATTGACCGCGGCGGGCGACCAGGGCAGGCAAGCCAGGCCGCGTTGCCGGATGCCGTGCAGCAAGGCGGCCAGCACCGCCGCCGGATCGGGGGCCGCCAGGGGCGCATCGTCCAGCAAGAGGGCACCCAGCCAGCGCCGCCGACGCGAGTGTACAGCGCCGGCGCGGTCATCCCAGGCAACGCTGTCGTTCGCGACGATCCGATCGGCGAACAGACGCTCGACATCCGCGCGGGTAAGAGGGGCCGCGAGGTGGATGCGTGCTTCGCGCGCGCCTCGCGCCGCTGCGGCAACCGCCAGGAAATCCTCGCCCGCCAGCGGATCGATCGGTGGTAAGCTGGCGCCGCGCCCGTTGGCCATGAGGAACTGGCCATTGCCACGCGCGCCAGCCACCCGCTCCGGGTAGGCCAGCGCCACCAGGCTGCCAACATCCTCCCCACCCAGATCCTCGCCGCCCAGCCGTCGGCGCAAGAGGCGCGCACGGACCGCGATGCTCCGCCAGGCACCCGATGCTTGGTCCCGCAGCCGGTCCAGCCGCAAGCCGATGTCGGCGCCGACGCCTTGGCCGGCCAGCGGGTCGCGCTCCTCCAGCAGCGCTGCCAATTGGGCGCCCAGGCTCGGCTGCCCCAGGGCTGCCGCCCGGCGCATGAGGTGGGCGAGCCGTGGATGCGTGCCCAGCCGCAGCAGGGCGCGGCCTTCAGCGGTGATGCGGTGGCGATCGTCGAGCGCGCCCAGCTGGCGAAGCAAGGCTTGCGCCCTGGCGAAGGCGGCGAGCGGCGGCGGGTCGAGCCAACGCAGCTGCATCGGCTCGGCGACACCCCAGCCCGCCAGTTCGAGTGCGAACGGCGCCAGGTCGGCAATGCGGATCTCCGCTTCCGGCGCCATCGGCAAGGCGCGATGCTCGGCCTCGCTCCACAGCCGCACGCAAAGCCCGGGCGCCAGGCGGCCGGCGCGGCCGGCGCGTTGTGCGGCCTGCGCTTGCGTCACCGGCAAGGTCACGAGGCCTGCCATGCCGCTTTCCGGGTCATAGCGAGCAACTCGTCGCAGGCCAGCATCGATCACGGCGGTGATGCCCTCGATGGTCAAGCTGGTCTCGGCGATCGCGGTCGCCAGCACGATCTTGCGCTGCCCTGGGGGCGCGGGCGCGATGGCGGCATCCTGGGCCGCCTGCGGCAGGTCGCCATAAAGCGGGTGCAAGGAAACGGCCGACGGCAGAGGCAGGGCGGCGAGGCGCGCCGCGACGGAGTGGATCTCGCCCTGCCCCGGCAGGAAGGCCAGAAGGTTGCCGTGCCCGCTGGCAAGCAGCTCGCCAACCGTCGCCGCCACGCTTGCCAGCAGGCGGCCCGCTGCCGGCCGTTGGCGATGGTGCACGGTCACCGGGAATGCGCGGCCCCGGCTCAGGACCAGGGCAGCGTCGCCCAGCAGCCGCTGCAAGGGCGCCGGATCGAGCGTCGCCGACATGGCCACCAGGCGCAGGTCGGGCCGCAGCGCCGCCTGCAAGTCGAGCGCCAAGGCCAGGCCCAAGTCGCAGTCGAGGCCGCGTTCGTGGAACTCGTCGAACAGCACGGCACCGAAGCCATCGAGCCCGGGATTGGCGTCGAGCAAACGGGGAAACAGGCCGTCCGTCACCACCTCGATGCGCGTTGCCGGGCCGACCCGGGTGTCGGCCCGCATGCGATAGCCGACGGTCTCGCCGACCCGCTCGTCCAGTTGCCTGGCCATTCGCTGGGCGGCCGCCCGCGCCGCCAGCCGCCGGGGTTCCAGCATGAGGAGGCGCCGGCCGGCGAGCCACGGCCTGGCCAACAATGCCAGTGGCAGCCGCGTGGTCTTGCCCGCGCCCGGCGGGGCTACCAGCACGGCGTTGCCGCCGGCATCCAGCGCCGCAAGCAAGCGAGGCAGCACTTCGTCGATGGGCAGGGGCGCTACCAGCATGGCGGTGCGGCAACCTGCCATGTTCCGCGGGCTTTCCCTATAGTGCCGGCAGGCGGGAGGGGATGCGGCCATGGCGGGCAAGATCGTTTCGGCCGACGAGGCGGTGGCCCTGCTGCGTGACGGTGACCTGCTGGCGACTTCCGGCTTCGTCGGCATCGGCACGCCCGACGAGCTGTTGGCCGCGGTCGAGCAGCGTTTCCTTGCCGGCAATGGGCCGGCGCGTTTGAGCCTGCTCTTCGCCGCCGGCCAGGGCGACGGCCGCGACCGCGGTCTCAACCGGTTGGCGCATGCGGGCTTGGTGGCGCGGGCCATCGGCGGACATTGGGGGCTGGTGCCGAAACTGGGGCGGCTCGCGCTCGAAGGCCGGATCGCGGCCTATAACTTGCCGCAGGGCTGCATTTCGCAACTCTACCGAGATATCGCGGCGGGCAAGCCGGGAAACTTGTCGCGGGTCGGCCTGGGCGCCTTCGTCGATCCGCGTCTGCAGGGCGGCAAGATCAACCGGGCGACCACCGAGGAACTGGTCGAGATTCTGCATCTGGCCGGTCGCGACTGGCTGTTCTACAAGGCGCTGCCGATCGACGTCGCCTTCATCCGCGGTACCACGGCCGATCTGGACGGCAATATCAGCATGGAACGCGAGGCGCTGACGCTCGACAACCTGGCGATGGCGATGGCGGCGCGCAATAGCGGCGGACTGGTGATCGCCCAGGTCGAGCGACTGGCCGAGCGCGGCACGCTGGCTGCCCGGCAGGTGCGCGTTCCGGGCGTTCTGGTCGACGCCGTGGTGCTGGCCCGCCCGGAAAACCATCCGCAGACCTATGCCACAGACTACAGCCCGGCTTTTGCCGGCGAGATCCGCGTGCCGCTCGACCAATTGCCGCCGTTGCCGCTCGACGAGCGCAAGGTGATCGCGCGCCGTGCCGCCATGGAGCTGATGGCGAACAGCGTCGTCAATCTGGGCATCGGCATGCCCGAAGGGATCGCTTCGGTCGCCAACGAAGAGGGCATCCTGAAATACCTGACACTGACGGCCGAGCCTGGGGTGATCGGCGGCTTGCCGGCCTCGGGTCTCGATTTCGGCGCGGCGATCAATTGCGCGGCCATCGTCGAGCAGAACCAGCAATTCGACTATTACGACGGCGGCGGGCTCGATCTGGCATGTCTCGGCATGGCCGAATGCGACGGCGCCGGCAACGTCAACGTCAGCCGCTTCGGATCGCGACTGGCCGGTTGCGGCGGCTTCATCAATATCAGCCAGAATGCGCGGCAGGTGCTGTTCGTCGGCACCTTCATGGCAGGCGGCCTGCATGTGCGGGCGGCCGACGGCCAGGTGGCCATTCTGCACGAAGGACGCCAGCGGAAGTTCGTCAAAGAGGTCGAGCAGGTCACCTTTTCCGGCCCGCTGGCGGCGCAGGGCGCGCAACAGGTGCGCTACATCACCGAGCGTTGCGTCTTCCGCCTGACGGGCCGGGGACTGGAGCTGATCGAGATCGCGCCGGGCCTGGAGCTTGAGCGCGATATCCTGCGGCACATGGCCTTCACGCCCTTGGTGGACGGTCCGCGGCCGATGCATCCGGCGATCTTCGAGGATCGTCCGCTCGATCTGAAGCGTCTGCTGCTCGGCATCGCGCTGCTGGAACGGGTCAGCTACGACAAGGCGCAGGATACTCTGTTCCTCAACTTCGGCGGCCTGCGCGTCAACCACGCCGCCGACGTGGCGGCGATCCGCAAGGCGGTGGAGGAGCGCTGCCGCAAGATCGGTCACAAGGTCTGGGCGGTGGTGAACTACGATGGCTTTGAGATCGCCGACGACGCGGTGGCCGCCTATGCCGACATGGCGAACGCTATGAGCGAGCACTATTACAGCGGTGTGTCGCGCTATGCCAATTCGGCCTTCCTGCGCATGAAACTGGGCGCGGCGCTGGCCAGCCGCGGCCGCAGCCCGCATATCTACGAGAGCGCCGACGAGGCGCGCCGCTCGCTGGGCGGACGCAAGAAAGGCAAATCATGACGACGCTGGCCGACTTGATCCGCGATCGCTTCGGCCTGCCGAGCGGGGCCGGCGACGACCTGCCAGCCGATGGGGCGCTGGCTGGTATCCTGCGACACCGCACGCACCGCCGCTATGCCGACAAGCCGGTCGACGAGCGGCTGATCGAGCTGCTGCTGGCGGCCGCCTTCTCGGCCCCCTCCAAGTCCGATCTGCAGCAATGCTCGGTCATCCGCGTCAGCGACCCTGCCCGCTGGCAGGCATTGGCGGCGCTGCTGCCCGATATGCCCTGGGTCGGGTTGGCGCCCGCCTTTTTCGTGTTCTGTGGCGACGGCCGCCGCATCCGGCGCGTCTCGGCGATGCGTGGCCGGGAATTCGCCAACGACCATCTCGATGGCTTCCTCAACCCGGCCGCCGATGCCGCCATGGTGCTGACGACCTTCATGATCGCGGCGGAGTCCGTTGGCCTCGGCTGCTGCGCCATCAGCGTGCTGCGCAACCATGCCGAGCGGGTTGCCGAGATCGTCGAACTGCCGGAGGCGGTGTTTCCCTTCGCCGGCTGTTGCCTTGGCTGGCCGGCGCAGGCGGGCTATGTCAGCCTGCGCCTGCCGCCGGCAGTTACCGTGCATGCCGACCGCTACGAGGACGGCCGGCTGGAAGCCGAGATCGATGCCTATGATCGCCGGCGCGACCAGCGCTTCCGCATCCCCCAGGCGCAGCACAAATATGTCGAGGAGTTCGGCGAGCCGGCCTTCTATGGCTGGTCGGAGGACAAGGCGCGGCAAACCGCGAAGCCCGAGCGCGCCGGGTTTGGCGACTTCCTGCGGCGGCGGGGCTTCACGCTGCGTTGAGCTGCCGGAAATCCTTCGGCTCCAGCACGCGCGAGGTGAGATAGCCGAAGACCAGGCCCCAGAACGGCGCGCCGATATTCAGGATGGTGAGGTCGGACAGCGTCACCACGAAACTGAGCAGCGCACCCAGCGCGAAACGGCCGGAGAAGGCGTTGATGAAGGCGCCTTGCAGCACCAACAGCATGGCAAGCCCGCCCAGCACCGCGATGAAGGCCGCCGGCAGGGCAAGCGCCAGGCCGACGGTGACCGGCGCGAACAGGCCGAACAGCAACATCAGCACGCCGAACACAACGCCACCCATGAAGCGCAGTTCGGGCAGCCCCGACGTGTTGAGGATGGCGTTGGCCGGGCCGGTGACACAGAGCGGCACGGTGCCGAGTGGCGCCATCAGGCCCGTGCCGACACCGCAAACCAGCGTCAAGCTGTTGGCCGGCGGCCGGTAGCCGGACTGGCGCAAGACAAAGAAGCCCTGCGCGTTCTGGATGCCGATCACGGTCAGCATCATGGGCAGCACCTGTTCGAGGATGGCTTGCAGCTGGAATTCCGGCCGCAACAGGCTGGGTTCAACCAGCCAGCGCCGGCTGGGCTCCGGCGGCTGCCAGGGGATGAACCAGGCGATCACCAGAAGGCCGAGCAGCAGCGTGGCCAGCGCCGGCGGAAACCGATTGACGAGCTTGGGCACGGCAAGGAAGGCAACGAATCCGGTCAGCATCGGCAGCGCCAGGGCCGGCGTCGTCTCGACCGAGGGGATGATCCGCGCGACGAGCGGCAGGAAGACCGCGGCTACCATGCCCATGACAATCGGGCCGGGCAGTTGCCGCATGACCTGCCCGACCAAGCCGCTCAAGCCCAAGAGCGCGATCAGCGCGCCGGTGACATAGAACGAGCCGACCGACTGGTTGAGTGTCAAGTGTTGCAGCGCCGGCCCCAGAATCACCGCACCCGGAATGGTCCAAGCGAGCGCCAACGGCTGGCGGAAGAACAGGCTGCAGGCGATGGATGCCAGGCCGCCGCCGGCATAGGCACCGAACAGGATCGAGGTGATCGCCCCTGGCTCGAAGCCGGCGCTTTGCAGGCTGGCGAGATAGGCCGCCAAGGGTCCGGTCGAGGCGAACAGGCAGGCCATGAAGCCGTTGGTCAGGTTGTGGCGATTGAGGCCGGCCCACAGCTCGCGCGCCCGCGGCCACGGCAGGCGCGGGCCCTCCAATCCAAGCGCGTGCTCGCTCATGCCGCGCTGAAGGCGTGGAACTGCTCGCGCTCCAACAGGCGCGACGCGGCATAGCCGAAGACCAGCCCCCAGAACGCGGCGCCGATGCCGAAGATACTGATGCCCGACAGCGTCACGACGAAGCTGACCAAGGCGCCCAGCGGGAACTTGCCGGCGAAGGCGGCGATGAAGGCGCCCTGCACGACGCTCAGCATGGCCAGGCCGCCCAGCAGCGCGATGAAGGCCGGTGGCAGGGCCAGCGCCAAGCCGACGCCGACCGGCGCGAACAGCGCGAACAGCAGCACCAGTACGGCATAGACGATGCCGCCGACATAGCGGAGTTCCTTCGGGCCAGAACTGCTGACGATGGCGTTGGTGGGGCCGGTCACGCAGAGCGGCACCGAACCCAGCAGCGCCATTGGGAACGTGCCCAGGCCGCAGAGCGTCGTCATGCGGTTCTGCAGGTCGCGAAAGCCGGCCAAGCGCAGCACATAGAAGCCTTGCGCGTTCTGCGCGCCGATCACCGTAAGCGTCAGCGGCAAGACCAATTCCACCATGGCCCGGACCGAGAAGGCCGGCATGAAAAAGGCCGGAGCGGCGATCATGCCGCCCTCAAAACCGCCGACCGTGACGCGGCCTTCGACCGCGATGAACGCGGCGCCCGCTGCAATCGCCGCCAGGACCGGGGGAAACAGCAGCGAAAGCCTGGGCTGTACCGCGATCCCGATGAAGCCGGACAGCATCGCCAGGGCAAGCCCGCCCGCTTCGCCCATCGCGCTCACCATGCGCACCACCATCGGCACGAACACGGCCGCCACCATGCCCATGACGATGGGCGCCGGCAGCTGCCGCATGACCCGGCCGATCAGGCCACTAGCGCCAAGCCCGGCCAGCAGCGCCCCGCAGGTCAGGCAAGCGCCGACCACTTCGGCAAACGGAAGGTGCTGCAAGGCTGGGCCCAACAGCACCGCGCCTGGCAGCGTCCAGCCGACCGCCATGGGTTGGCGGAAAGCGGCGCAGAAGGCAATCGACAGCACCGCCGGGATGCCATAAACGGCCGACAGGATGGAGATTGTCTCAGCGCGGCTGAACTCACCCTCTGCCAGCGCCGCGAGATAGATCGCGGCGGGGCCGGTGGTGGCGAACAGGAAGGCGGTCGCGCCATTCGTCAGATTGTGCCGGTTGAGGCCAGCGGCGATCTCGGCGAGGCGAGAGGGCGGCTGGCGTCCATGCGGCTCAGGCATGTGTTCGCGGCGCTCAGCCGCCCGCCGTCGAGATCGCGAGCCCGGAGATGGCCATGGCGTGGCATGAGCTGATCGGCGGCGTGGGCGTGGCGCTCATCCTGCTGCTCAATTTCTTGGTGCAGTCCAGCCGGCTGGCCGCGCACCGGCCGGCCTGCACGCTGGGCAACGCGATTGGCTCCGCCGCCATCCTGGTCTCGTTGAGCGTCAATTTCAATCCGCCTGCCGCGCTGGTGGAAATCGCCTGGCTGGCCATCAGCCTCTATGGCTTTGCCCGGCATTCGCTGCGGCGTTCGCCTTAAGTCGGGCGTTGAGGCCGATCACCCGGCCGACCTGCGGCACCGGCGGCAGTCGGGCGTGAGCCTGCCGGATCGCCTCGAGCCGTTCGAGCAGTGGCGCCGTCATGGCTGCGGCCCGGCGCGTGGTCAGGCTGACATGCAGGCTCATCAGCTCGTTGGTGGCGGCGAGATAGCCGCGCTCGGCATGGTACATCTCGTGGAAATAGTGCAGCCGCTTGGCGTCGAAATCCAGCAGTCGCGTAACGAAACGCAAGGGGTCGCCTTGCCGCACCTCCTGGTGGTAGGTGGCGTGCGCCTCCAGGCAGAAGGTGGTGATGTTGTGCTGCGCGCGATGCTGGCGATCCAGGCCGACATAGTTGAACCAGTCGTCCGTGGCGAAGTCGAACACCACGAGGTAATAGCCCATGTTCATGTGGCCGTTATGGTCGATCCATTCCGGCCGGACGACGTCGCGGTAACGGTCAAATGGCGTTTCGATCGGCATGCCCTGGCGCGCGCTCCCCTGTTGCGGCGGCGGGACCTTAGGCGAAAGCGGGCGGCTGGGAAATGCCGGCGACCGCCCGGTCGGGCAAACTTTGCGAACGGTTGGCCGCTGCTATAGTGCCGGGCCGGCCGGGAGTGAGCGCCAATGAAGCTTGCCAAAGTCACGCTCGACGACAAGTACACCGCGTCCGCGGGCCGCGCCTACCTGACCGGCATCCAAGCGCTGGTGCGCCTGCCGATGCTGCAGCGCCAGCGCGACGTGGCAGCCGGCCTCAATACCGCCGGCTTCATCTCCGGCTATCGCGGCTCGCCGCTTGGCACCTACGATGCCGCGCTGTGGGCGGCGGGCAAGCATCTGCGCCAGCACCACATCCATTTCCAGTCGGGTGTCAACGAAGACCTGGCCGCCACCGCCGTGTGGGGCACGCAGCAGGTCAACCTGTGGCAGGGCGCCAAGTATGACGGGGTGTTCGCGCTTTGGTACGGCAAGGGTCCGGGGGTAGACCGGTCGGGCGATGCCTTGAAGCATGGCAACTTGGCCGGCACGGCCAAGCATGGTGGCGTGCTGGTGCTGGCGGGCGACGACCATGGTTGCAAATCGTCGACCCTGCCGCACCAGAGCGAATACGCTTTCATCAGCGCCTCGATCCCGGTGATCAACCCGGCCGGCGTGCAGGAATATCTCGATTTCGGCCTGTTGGGCTTCGCTCTGTCGCGCTATTCCGGCAACTGGGTCGGCTTCAAGTGCGTCGGCGACACCGTGGAGAGTTCGGGCTCGGTGTCGCTTAAGTCGGCGCGGCTCGCGTTCGCCGAGCCGGAAGGCTTCGAACTGCCCCCGGGCGGCCTCAATATCCGCTATCCCGATCAGCCGATGGTGCAGGAGGAATTGCTGCTGCGCTATCGCCTGCCGGCGGCGCAGGCCTTCGCGCGCGCCAACCGCTTCGACCGCGTGGTGCTCGACAGCCCCAAGGCCAGGCTCGGCATCGTCGCCACCGGCAAGGCCTATCTCGACCTGCGCCAGGCGCTCGAGGAACTCGGCATCGACGAGGCGGCGGCGCGCTCGCTTGGCCTGCGGGTGCTGAAGGTGGCGCTGGTCTGGCCGCTGGAGCCCAAGACCGTGCTGGAGTTTGCTCAAGGCCTGGAAGAGATCCTGGTGGTGGAGGAGAAGCGGCCGCTGCTGGAAGACCAGCTCAAGAAGCTGCTCTATGGCCGCGCCGGCGCGCCCCGCGTCATCGTCGGCAAGAGCGACGAGGAAGGGCGCATGCTGCTGCCGGAATTCGGCGAGATCACGCCGGGCGGCGTGGCGCGCGCGCTGGCCGGCCGGCTGCGCCGCTTCGCGGAATTGTCCGAGTTCAACCAGCGCCTCGCACGCATCGAACAGATCGAGGCGTTGGCCAAGGGCGCGCCGCCCACCATCGCCCGCAGCCCGTTCTTCTGTTCCGGTTGCCCGCACAACACCTCGACGCAATTGCCCGAGGGCAGCCGGGCGATGGCGGGCATCGGCTGCCACGGCATGGCGCTGTGGATGGAGCATCGGCGCACCGAGACGGTCTCGCATATGGGGGCGGAGGGTGTCACCTGGATCGGCCAGGCGCCGTTCGTAAGCACGCCGCACATGTTCCAGAATCTGGGCGACGGCACCTATTTCCATTCCGGCCTGATGGCCATCCGTGCCGCGATCGCCGCGAAGGTGAACATCACCTACAAGATTCTTTATAACGACGCGGTGGCCATGACCGGCGGCCAGCCGGTGGAAGGCCAACTGACGCCGGCCGATATCAGCCGGCAGGTGGCGGCCGAGGGCGCGGCGCGGGTCGTGGTGGTGAGCGACGAGCCCGGCAAGTATCCGATCGGCACGGATTGGGCCGCGGGTGTCACGCTGCATCATCGCGACGAACTGGACGCGATCCAGCGCCAACTCCGCGCCACCCCCGGCGTCAGCTGCCTGATCTACGATCAAACCTGCGCTGCGGAAAAGCGCCGACGGCGCAAGCGCGGCCTTTTCCCCGACCCGCCCAAGCGGGTGTTCATCAACGACCTGGTCTGCGAGGGCTGCGGCGATTGCTCGGTGCAGTCGAACTGCGTTTCCGTGCAGCCGCTCGACACCGAGTTTGGAAGCAAGCGGCAGATCGACCAGTCGAACTGCAACAAGGATTTCTCGTGCCTGAAGGGCTTTTGTCCGAGTTTCGTGACGGTGCACGGGGCCGAGCCGCGCCGCGCCGCCGGCGGCAACGGACCGCTGGGCGTGGAGCTGTTCGCCGACCTACCGGAACCGGCGCGCGCGCCGACCGGCGAGCCCTACGGCATCCTGATCACCGGCATTGGCGGCACCGGCGTAGTGACGGTGGGCGCGCTGCTCGGCATGGCGGCGCATCTTGAGGGCAGGGGCGTCTCGGTGCTCGACCAGGCCGGTCTCGCCCAGAAGAATGGCGCGGTGATGAGCCATGTGCGGATCGCCGACCGGGCGGACGATCTGCACGCGGTACGCATCGCGACCGGCGGCGCGAAGCTGCTGCTGGGCTGCGACATCGTGGTGGCGGCGGGGCCTGACGGCCTGTCCAAGCTGGCGTCGGGAGGCAGCGTGGGGGTGGTCAACAGCCACGTCGTGCCGCCCGCGGCTTTCGTGCGTAACAACGCGCTCGACCTGTCTGCCGCGGCGATGATGCGCAAGGTCCGCGAGGCCAGCGCAACCGCGCACTTCGTCGATGCCACCCAGCTGGCCACCGCGCTTCTGGGCGATGCCATCGCTGCCAACCTGTTCCTGTTGGGCCATGCCTGCCAGAAGGGACTGTTGCCGGTCGGGCGCGAGGCCTTGTTTGCCGCCATCGAACTGAATGGCGTCGCGGTGGAGAGCAACAAGCGGGCGTTCTCGTTCGGCCGGCTGGCGGCGCACGATCCGCAGCGGGTGGAAGCGATGGCCAGGCCGGTCTTGCGGGCGCCGGGGCAGGCGCCGGCCGACGATCTCGCCGGTCTGGTGGCGCGTCGCGCCGAGTTCCTGACCGGTTACCAGGACGACGCCTATGCCGCGCGCTACCGGGCGATGGTCGCCCGGGTGGCGGAGGCCGAGCAGACGCGTGCCAAGGGCCGTGCCGGTCTGGCCGAGGCGGTGGCGCGCAACTATTTCAAGCTGCTGGCCTACAAGGACGAGTACGAGGTCGCCCGGCTGCACGCCGACCCGGCCTTCCGCGCCAAGCTGGATCGGCAATTTGCCGGCGGTTTCAAACTGAGCTTCCACCTGGCGCCGCCGCTGCTGGCCCGCCGCGATCCCGCGACCGGCCAGTTGCAGAAGCGCGAGTTCGGCGCCTGGCTGCTGCCGATCTTGCGCTTGCTGGCGAAGCTGAAGGGGCTGCGCGGCACCGCGTTCGATCCGTTCGGCCGGACCGCCGAGCGCCGGCAAGAGCGGCGGCTGATTGCCGACTACGAACGCCTGCTGGAGCGGCTGCTGCAGCGGCTCGACAGCGAGAACCACGGCCTCTGCCTGGCACTTGCCGAACTGCCGGACCGTATCCGTGGCTTCGGCCATGTCAAGGAGGCCAATGTCAAGGCGGCCAAGGCCGAGGAAACGCGGTTGCTGGCGGCACTCGACGCGCCGCGCTCCAGGGCGCGCGCCGCGCAATAGCGCGTCAGACGATGAGCAGCAGGGCGAAGTCGACCAGCCAGAGCGCGCCGGCGACACCGGCCGCCAACCCGGCATGCCAGCGATAGCGTTCGCTGAGGATGCCGCCGATGGTGGCTTGCGCCCTGGCCTCCGGCAAATCGTGCTGCCTGTCCAGCATCAACCACACCTCGGTCCGCCGGTAGGGGCGACCGGGCGCGCGCCAGCTCATTGCGATCAGGATCAGCCAAGCCAGGTTGCAGAGAATGGCGCCTGCCCGTACCGCCAACTGCGCCTCGGCGCTGAGCCCGACCATGAAAGTCCAGATCGCCAGCAGGGCAAAGCCGAGTGCCCTGCGGATCGACCGATTGGCGCAGTCCTCGATGTGTTCGATCGGGTTCAAGGCAGCTGGGTGCCCTCTTGCCGCCGGCCTTTCTAGCCCAAGCGGCCGAGCGCCGGATGGCTGAGCAGGGCCGCGCTGGCGCACCAGATCGCGAGCGAGGCGGTGGTGGACTCGCTGGCTCCGGCGAACCGCTCATAGAGCGCCGCCGGCACGCCGCTCAGCATCAAGGTCAGGCCGGAGACAGCCAGCGAGGAAAGGTAGAACGCAAGCTGCGGCGAGCCGAACACGGCGGCGGGGAGCCAGTAGGGCGCCAGATGCCAGACGACGATCAGCAAAGGCGAGCCCAGGCCGTTCAGGATGGCGAGGGCAACGGTGGCCAGCAACAGCGGTTCGCGCATCGGCGGCCGGTTCAGTTCGGCGCCAGGGGCTGCAGGCTGGGCCCCAGGCCGGCGGCGATCAGGGCGATGCCAAGGACGACGCGGATGGTGAACAGCCAGGCGGCGCCAATCGGCAACAGCAGCAGACGAGGGCGCCGCCAGCGGCGTGATGAAGGCCACCGCCCGCAGGAACGGCTCGGTCAGCCGGCAGAACCAGCGCCAGATGTAGTTGCTGGAGTCCGCCGGCAGCACGAAGCCCAGCAGGAAGCGGCCGAGCATCGTGTACATGACCGCCGACAGGGCGAAGTTCGGCAGGTGCAGATACCAGTAGTCCCACCAGATATTGTCTGGCGTCATGTGGCGCGCCGACCTCGCAACGAAACGGGACAGGGGTCGCGCGACCCCTGTTCACACTCACACCAGCGATGCCGTCGTTTGCGGGTTGCACTCATTCCTTCACTTCGGCACCGGCGAGCGCCTTGACCGTGCCCCTGGGCACGCGCACGGAATCGATGAATTCCTGCATCTCGCGCGACGGCGCCGCGGTCATCAGGCTCACCAGCCAAGTCACCAGGAATGCCAGCGGCAGACCGAAAATGGCGCAGGAAATGTTGCGGATGCCCCACCAATGCGCCAACGGCCGGGCGACGGCATAGTAGGCATCCTGCGCCGCCTTCCGCTGCGCGTCTTCCTTGGCGGCCTTCAGCGCGGCGTCACGCTTGGTCTCCGCCTCGGCCACCACCTGCACCGATTGCTCGGTGCCGAAGGTGCCTACCCATTCTCCGGGGTAGTATTGCGTGCCGACCAGATAGAACAGGCAGACGCTGAAGCCGACGATCATGCCGGCACAAGCGCCGGTGGAGGTGACCGGCCCCCGCCGGGTGGCGCTGCGCGTCGGCGCGGGCCTGCCGATCGCCCAGGTGATGAGCCGGCCGGTCGACACGGTGGCGGCCGAGGCACGCCTGTACAGCGCCATTGCCCTGATGCGTCAGATGGGACGCCGGCACCTGCCCGTGCTGGATGCCGCGGGCCGCGCCATTGGTCTGTTGCGGCTCGACGCCGCGCTTGCGGCTGCCGCCCCCGGAATGCTGGAGCGCGTTCGGCAAATCCATGCCGCGGATCGGGCCGGTGCCACCCAACGCCGGCGCGCCATCGCCGAACTGAGCGCTGAAGTAATGCGGGACGGGGCCGGGGTCGCCGACGTGCAGGCGCTGATCGCAGCACTCAACAACGACCGTTATGCCGCCACCGCCCGGACCCTGTTGGCCGAGCACGGCCCACCGCTGGTCGGCTTCGCGCTGCTGGTCATGGGTTCGGGCGGGCGGGGCGAGAGCCTGCTGGGCGCCGACCAGGACAACGGCCTGATCCTGGCCGACTATCCGGATGCGGCGCATGACCGGGTGGACGGCTGGTTCCGCGGCTTCGCCGAGGTGCTCAATCAGCGCATGTCTGAGCATGGCATCGAACTCTGCCGAGGCGGGGTGATGGCGCACCACCCGCTCTGGCGCAAGAGTCTCTCGCAATGGTGCCACCAGCTTGACCTGTGGCTGGCCAAGCGCAGTCCGGCAGCCTTGCTCAATGCCGACATCTTCTTCGATTTCCAATGCGTGTTTGGCGATGCCGGCCTGGCCGCGGCGTTGCGCGATCATGTGACCCGGCGGCTGCGAGGCAACTGCTCGTTCCTGGGGGCGCTGGCGCGGCGCGAGGAGGAGTACGACGTCGCGCTCGGCTTCTTCGGCCGCCTGGTAATGCGGGACAGTGCGTCGGACCGTTGTGGTGCTGTCGACCTGAAGCTGGGCGGCCTCGGTCGACTGGTCGACGCTGTGCGCCTGCTGGCGCTGATGCACGGCATTGCCGAGACGCCGACGCGGCTCGCCGAATTGAAGGTTCGAGGCAAGCTCGCTGAAGCGGAGTTCGACGACATCGCGAGCGCGCTGGACGTGCTCGCAACGGTCCTGCTGCAGCAACAGCGACGCGACATCGCGGCTGGCCGCGAGCCGGGCAATCTGGTGCCGGCTTCGAACCTGCGCAGCCGGGTCCGGGAACGGCTGACCGTCGCTTTGCAGATCGTGCGCCGGTTCCGCCGACGAGTGCACGCCGATCTGACCGGCAATCTGTTCTAGCGCGGTGTCCGATCCGATGGCATCGCGATCCGCGGCCCATCGGATCGGAGCCGACCTCGCCGTGGTCAGGGCTGTGGGGCAATGGCTTCCGTTCAGACCGAACCTGCCGGTTCGCTTGGAACGGAAAGTGCCCTAACCCACCCGTCCCAGTCGCTGCAGGTCGGCCACGGTGCGCGCACCGCGCTCTCGCGCCAGCGGTAATAGCGCCAGCAGCAATTGGGCCGTCGCTCTCGCGTCGGGCAACGCGCGATGACGCTTGGGCAACGCGATGGCATGGCGGGCTAGGCAGGCATCCAGACTGTGGTCGCGATGGCCCGGGTGCAAGGCGCGGCTCAGGCCCAAGGTGTCGAGCGATTGGCCGAGCTGGCCGAAGCCGAAACGCGGGTGATGCCTGAGGAAGCCCAGATCCAAGTCGGCGCTGTGAGCCGCGAGCACCGCCTCGCCGACAAAGGCGCGAAACCTTGCCAGCCCCTCGTGCACACCCGGCCGGCCTGCCACCATGGCATCGCTGATGCCGTGCACCCGGGTGGCGCGCGGCGGGATGCGTCGGCCGGGGTTCAACAACAGGTCGAACGCGATCTCCTCCAACCGCAGTCCGGGCTCGATGCGGACCGCGCCGATCTCCACGATCTCGTCGCCGCGCTGGGGATCGAGGCCGGTGGTTTCCAGATCGAACACAACGAAGCTGGCCGCCTCGATCTGACGCCTGTCGTATCGCGGGCTGGGCGGCAACGCCGGGATCGCCCGCCGTCCGGCGGCGGCCGCGACATTGCCCGGCACAAGGCCGCGAAAGAGCCGCAACAACCCCGCCACCCGCGGCTTTCGGCCAGTCTCGCTCATAGCCTCATTCTGCCTGCGCGTCGGGCGTTGCGGGAAGGGGGGGTGTCCGCTAGTAAGGCGGCCGGCGAAGGCGGAGCGGTTCATGGCCTCTTACCAATACATCTACGTCATGCGCGACCTGCGCAAGGTGCTGTCCGGTGGGCGCGAAGTGCTGCGCGGCATTACCCTGGCGTTCCTGCCCGGGGCCAAGATCGGGGTGATCGGACCCAACGGTTCGGGCAAGTCGACGTTGCTGCGCGTCATGGCCGGCCTGGAAAAGGACATCGCCGGCGAGGCCTGGGCGGCGGAAGGCGCCAAGGTCGGCTTCCTGCCGCAGGAACCGGAACTCGACCTTAAGCGCGACGTGCTGGGCAACGTGATGCAGGGGGTGGCGGAAGTGAAGTCGCTGCTCGACCGCTTCGAGCAGGTCAATGCCAAGTTCGCCGAACCGCTGGACGACGAGGCCATGAACGCATTGATCGCCGAGCAGGCTGAGTTGCAGGAAAAGATTGATGCCGCGGACGGTTGGGAGCTGGAGCGCAAGGTCGAGATCGCGCTGGACGCGCTGCGTTGCCCGCCGGGCGATGCGGAGGTGACCAAGCTGTCGGGCGGCGAGAAGCGGCGAGTGGCGCTCTGTCGGCTGCTGCTGTCGCGCGCCGACTTGCTGCTGCTGGACGAGCCGACCAACCATCTGGACGCGGAATCCGTGGCATGGTTGGAGCGTCACTTGCAGGACTATCCCGGCACTGTCGTGGCGGTGACGCACGACCGGTATTTCCTCGACAACGTGGCGGGTTGGATCCTGGAAATGGATCGCGGCCGTGGCATGCCGTTCCAAGGCAACTATTCCGGCTGGCTGGAACAGAAGCAGAAGCGGCTGGAACAGGAGGAAAAGCAGGAAGAGGCGCGGCAGCGCACGCTGGCGCTGGAACTGGAATGGATTCGTCAGTCGCCCCGAGCCCGCCAAGCCAAGAGCAAGGCGCGCATCACCGCCTACGAACAATTGCTTTCGGAACAGGCCGAGCGCACGCAGGCGAACACGCAGATCTACATCCCGCCAGGGCCCCGGCTGGGCGGCTTGGTGCTGGAGGTCAACGGCCTGAACAAGGGCTACGGCGAGCGCCTGTTGATCGAGGGCCTGAACTGCAAGGTGCCGCCGGGCGCGATCGTCGGCATCATCGGTCCGAACGGCGCCGGCAAGACGACGTTCTTCCGCATGCTGCTGGGCGAGGACAAACCCGACAGCGGCAGTCTGCGGCTGGGTGACAGCGTCGTCATCGGCTACGTCGACCAGAGCCGCGACGCGCTGGATGCCAAGAAGTCGGTCTGGCAGGAGATCTCCGGCGGGGCCGACGAACTGGAACTCGGCAAGCGCAAGGTGGCGAGCCGCGCCTACTGCTCGTGGTTCGGCTTCCGCGGGGCGGACCAACAGAAGCCGGTCGGCCAACTTTCGGGCGGCGAGCGCAACCGCGTGCATCTCGCCAAGATGCTCAAGATGGGCGCCAACCTGGTCTTGCTCGACGAGCCGACCAACGATCTCGATGTCGACACGTTGCGCGCGCTGGAAGAGGCGCTGCTGGAATTCGCCGGCACCGTCATGGTGATCAGCCACGACCGCTGGTTCCTGGACCGCATCGCCACGCACATCCTCGCGTTCGAGGGCGACAGCCATGTGGAGTGGTTCGAGGGCAACTACCAGGCCTACGAAGTCGACCGGCAGGCCCGGCTGGGCGAGGCGGCAGACCAGCCGCACCGCATCAAGTACAAGCCCCTGGTACGGGCCTGATGGCGCTGCCCAGCGCTTGAAAGGCCCGCGGCGGCGGCCCCAGCGTCGCCACTCGGTCCTGCCGCCCATGCCTCGCGGCGATGGCCCGTACGAACCCTAGGGCCATTTCCGTTACAATCGGACCGGCATGTTCGCTTGGAACGGAAGCCATTGCCCTGCAACCATGACCGCGCGGGGGTGGCTAGCGCCGCAAGCCTGCGATCGGCGCCATTGTTGGCGACACCTTTCGCGCGGGGCTTGCCGGCCCGCCATTGCTGTCGCGCTTCGGCTGACCGGGACCCGGGGGGTCAAGGCGCCTTGCCCGCCGCGACCTTCTCGCGCATGTCGTCCAACAGGCCCTCGACCTCGCCGCCCCGGGCACGGATGACCGCGGCGAACTCGGATTGCTGGGTCAGCGCCATGCTGACGCCTTCGGCCACCACATCGACGATCTTGTACCCCTCGCCGACCGGTCGCACCCGCCATTGGATCTTCACGGTCGGCCTGCTGGGCCGGACGATATTGGTGGTGACCACGCTGCCGGTTTCGCCGTCCGGCTTCTCGTCGGTCACCATCAGCGTTTCGCCGGCATAGTTCGACAACCGCGCCGCATAGGTCTTGACCACCAGTTCTTCGAACAGTCGGCGGAATTCCGCCTGCTGTTCGGGGCTGGCGGTCCGCCAGTAGCGGCCGAGCGTGAACTGGGCAATGGCATTGAGCGCGAAACCATCGTTCAGCAGCCGGCGCAACTGCCCCTCCCGCTCCTTCTGGTCGAGCGCGGCATTGCCCAAGACGTTGATCGCTTCGTTGCCCAGCCGTTCGATGAAAATTCCGGCCGGACCGGCCGCGGCGGGCGCCGACCACAGTCCGCTCAGCAGCAGCAGCAGCAGCAGCGCTGCCGCCCAACCTGCCAGATCACCGCGCATGTTGCCGACGGATGCCCGCATCGTCGCCTAGCGTCTTGGCGCCGAAGCCTTTTCCAGCCGCAGGTCGTCCTGCAAACCTGCCGTGACGGCGCTGGCCGTCGCGCCCGAACGGATCTCCGGCGCTAGCAGCGAGGGCGACACCTTGCCATTGGCGATCTCGGCGTTTCGGCGCTGCCGATAGAGGCTGCGGATCGTTGCATAGAAATCCAGCGCGTTGCGCTCGATATCGTCCAGCGTCTCGATGTTGCGCTCGCGCAGGTCGATGCCGGAAACCGCCGCCCGGCTCAGGCCGAAACCGGTTCGCAGCTCGTTGGGAAAGGCGTACTGCACCGGCTCGATGAAGCTGTCGACCGCGAAGCCGATCAGATCGCGCGGTGGCCGGGGGCCCAGGATCGGCAGCATCAGGTAGAGACCTTCGTCAATCTTGTAGACCCCCAGGGTCTGACCGAAATCCTCGTCCTTGCGCTCGACGCCCAGGAACTTGGGGTCGGCCGCCACGTCCATGATGCCGCCGATGCCGAGGGTCGAGTTGATGGCGAAGCGTGCCAAGTCATCGCCCGCGCGGGCATGGTCGCCTTGCAGGAAGCTGTTGATGGCGGTGAGCGGTTCACCCAGGTTGCGCACCACGTTTCGGGCGCCGCTGCGCACCGGCGCCGGCACCAACTCGCGATAGAACTCGGCCGCCGGCCGCAGCGCCACGATGTCGAGGAAGCGGTTGACCTCGAAGAAATAGCGATTGATCGGCTCCAGCGGATCGTTCGCCTCGCGGTAGGACTGCACCGCCGCCTCGTCCTTGGGATCGGGCGGGCTGGCGCAGCCTGCCAACAACATCGCACCGGCCGCTGCGGCGATGCGCCAAGCCGTGCGCCCCAGGGTGGCGGTTAGGCGAACGGGAACAAGAGCTTGCGTCGGCAAGGCAGGGCCTCAAGCGATTGCGCGGAGCAGGACAGAACAGGCAGGATCGGCGCCCATCATAGGCAAGGACTCTGGTCGTTTCATTAACTTCGTTATCCGAAAGTGGCTGCGGGTGTTGCTCCGGTCGATTCCGGCGGCCACGGATCGCTCTAGCACGCATGCCGACGGAAAGCCAAATCGCTGGCACGACCTTGCGTCGCTAGACATAAAGATATATTTATGTATTTCGATCAAGGAGGTAGTGTGAACAGCCTGCTGCTGGGTCTGCGCGCCGCGGCCGAATCGACGCGGTTGAGAATTCTCGGCCTAACCGCGGACGGCGAGCTGACCGCGAGCGAACTCGTGCAGATTCTCGGGCAGAGCCAGCCGCGGGTGTCGCGCCATCTGAAGCTGCTGTGCGAGGCCGGCCTGCTCGAACGCCACCGGGAGGGCGCTTGGGCCATGTACCGGTTGGCGGAACAGGGTGAGGCGGGGCGGTTGGCCCGGCAACTGGTCGACTTGATGCCGGCTGAGGATGTCCAAGCCGCGCTCGACCGACATCGGTTGGCCGCGATCAAGCAAGCGCGCGCGCAGGCGGCGGCGGAGTATTTCCGCGCCAATGCCAACCGGTGGGCGGAAATCCGCTCGCTCTACGTGCCGGAGGCTGAGGTGGAGCGGGCGATGCTGGATCTCGTGGGCGACAAGCCGATCGAGCAATTGCTCGATATCGGCACCGGCACGGGCCGCATGCTGGAGATATTCGCCTCGCGCGTCCGGCACGGCCTGGGCATCGACCTCAGCCACGACATGCTTCGGGTGGCGCGGTCGCGGCTGACCGACCGGGGGCTGCGCAACTGCCAGGTCCGCCATGGCGACATGTACAACCTGGCGCTGCCCAATGCCTGCTGCGACCTGGTGCTGTTGCACCAGGTTCTGCGCTATGCCGAGGAACCGCGCTGGGCGCTGGCGGAGGCCGCCCGCCTGCTGCGTCCGGGCGGTCGACTGCTGGCGGTGGATTTCTCCCCGCATGAACTGGACTATCTGCGAGGCGAGCATCGCCACCGCTGGCTCGGCTTCGCGGCGGCCGACATGGAACGCTGGCTGGCGGCGGTCGGCTTGCGGCCGGCGGTGACCCGTCATTTGGCGGGCGACCCGTTGACCGTCAGCATCTGGCTGGCGGGGCGCGGCGTGCAGCCGCCGCCGACCCGCCCGGCGGCCGTCGAAGGGGCGGTGCTGTGAGCAGTGCCACGCGGCCCGCTTCCGCCCCGCCGCAGGGCCGCGCGGTCGGCGGCGGCCTGCAGGTGTCGTTCGAGTTCTTTCCGCCCAAGACCGAACAAATGGCTGAGCAATTGTGGCGCGCGGTCGAGCGGTTGGAGCCGCTGCAGCCGCGCTTCGTCTCCGTCACCTATGGTGCCGGCGGCAGCACGCGTGAGCGCACGCACCAGACGGTGGTGCGCATCCGCGAGCGGTCCAGCCTGACGCCGGCGGCGCACTTGACGTGCGTTGGCGCCAGCCGAGCGGAGGTCGACGCGGTGGCCGGGCGCTACCTCGCCGCCGGCATCACGCATGTCGTCGCCCTCCGCGGCGACCCGCCCGAAGGCGAGGGCGGCTTCCGCCCCCATCCCGATGGCTATCGCGATGCCGGGGAACTCGTGGCGGGCTTGCGGGCGCTGGGCGATTTCGAGATCTCGGTCGCGGCCTATCCCGAGATCCATCCGGAAGCGGGTTCCAGCCGCGCCGATCTGGACAACCTGAAGCGCAAGCTGGGCAATGGCGCCAGCCGGGCGATCACCCAGTTCTTCTTCGATCCGGACGTGCTGCTGCGGTTCCTTGACCGCGCCCGCGCGGCCGGCATCGGCGTGCCGATCGTGCCCGGCATCCTGCCGGTCACCAACTTCGCCCAGCTGGTGCGGTTCAGCCGGCAATGCGGCGCCAGCGTGCCGGCCTGGCTTGCGCATCTGTTCGAGGGCCTCGACGACGACCCGGAGACCCGCAAGCTGGTGGCTGCCACCGTCGCCGCCGAGCAATGCCGTCGGCTGCTCGAGGCGGGCATCGAGGAGTTTCATTTCTATACCCTCAATCGCGCCGATCTGGCCTACGCGATCTGTCACATCCTGGGCCTGCGCGCGGCGCCCGCCGAATGGCTGGCCGAACGCCGCGCCGAGCGGGCCCGCCAGCGCGGACGCTCGGCATGAGCGAGCTGCTGCAGCAACTCAGCGACCGCGTGCTGCTCTGCGACGGCGCCACCGGCAGCCGCGTGCAAGCGATGGGCCTTGACGTCGAGCGGGACTATCTCGGCCAGGAGAACTGCACCGAGATCATCAACCTGAGCCGACCTGACCTGGTGCGGGAACTGCACGCCGGCTACCTGGCGGCGGGCGCCGACATCGTGTTGACCAACAGCTTCGGCGGCTCGCCGGTGACGCTCGCTGAGTTCGGCCTTGCGGACCGTGCGGAAGAGATCAACCGACGCGCCGGCGAGCTGGCGCGCGAGGCGCTAGAGGCCTATGGCGGTGACGGTCGTGCCCGCTTCGTGCTGGGCTCCGTCGGTCCCGGCACCAAGCTGCCGAGCCTGGGCCAGATCGATTACGACCGGCTGGAAGCCGCGTTGAGCGTACAGGCAAGCGGGCTGATCGCCGGCGGCGTCGACGGCATTCTGATCGAGACCGTGCAGGATACGCTCTACCTCAAGGCCGCCATCAACGCCGCGCGCGCGGCGCGCCAGCGGGCCAATCGCGACCTGCCCATCCTGGTCCAGGTGACGGTGGAGACCACAGGCACGTTGCTGGTGGGCGCCGATCTCTCGGCGGCGGCGACCGTGGCGCATGCGCTCGACGTGCCGGTGCTGGGCCTCAATTGCGCCACCGGCCCGCAGGAGATGGCCGAGCATGTCAGGTGGACGGCAGAGCACTGGCCGGGCCTGATCAGCGTGATGCCCAATGCCGGTCTGCCGGAGCTGATCGACGGCCGGACCCACTACCCGTTACGCCCGGCGGACTTGGCCCGCTGGCTTGAGCGTTTCGTGCGCGAGGATGGCGTGAACCTGGTCGGCGGCTGCTGCGGCACCGGCGAGCAGCATATCGCGGCGCTGGACGCCATGCTGCGCCGACTGGACGGCGGCGGGCGGCCGGTGCCGGTCAAGCGCCGGGCGCACTGGATCCCCGGCATCGCCTCGCTCTATGGCCACGTGCCCTATCGGCAAGAGAATGCCTATCTCTCGATCGGCGAGCGCTGCAACGCCAACGGCTCGAAGCGCTTCCGAGAGCTACAGGCGGTCGAGGACTGGGACGGCTGCGTGGCGATGGGCCGCGAACAGGCCAAGGAGGGCAGCCACGCGCTCGATCTCTGCACCGCTTTCGTCGGTCGCAACGAAGTGGCCGACATGTGCGCGGCGGTGCGCCGCATGACCGATGGCGTCAATGCGCCGCTGGTGCTCGATTCGACCGAACTGCCGGTGCTCGAAGCCGCGCTGAAGCTGCATGGCGGCAAGCCGGTTCTCAATTCGATCAACTTCGAGGACGGCGAGGAGCCGGCGCGCCTGCGCCTGGAACTCGCGCGCAAGTTCGGCACCGCGGTGGTGGCGCTCACCATCGACGAGACCGGCATGGCGAAGGACGCGGAGCGCAAGCTGAGCGTCGCCCGGCGGCTCTACGACTTCGCGGTTGGTCGCCACGGCCTGCCGCCCGAGGACCTGCTGTTCGATCCGCTGACTTTCACCATTTGCACCGGCAACGAGGATGACCGCGGGCTGGGCGAGGCGACACTGAGCGCCATCGAGGCGATCGCGCGGGACATGCCGCGCTGCCAGATCGTCCTGGGGCTGTCCAACATCTCCTTCGGACTGAAGCCGGCGGCTCGCCATGTGCTGAACTCGGTCTATCTCGATCTCGCATTGAAGCGCGGCCTGACCGGGGCCATCGTGCATATGAGCAAGATCCTGCCGCTGCACCAGATACCCGAACACGAGGCACGGGTTGCCGAGGACTTGATCTTCGATCGCCGGAGCGAGGGCTATGATCCGCTGCAGGCCTTCATCGCGCTTTACCAGGACCGCAGGCAAGCCGCGCAAGCGAAGGCACGCCCGACCGAGGTCGAGGAACGTCTGAAGCTGCGCATCGTCGAAGGCGACCGCAAGGGGTTGACCGACGATCTCGACGAGGCGCTGCAACGGCACAAGCCGCTCGACATCGTCAACACCATCCTCCTGGACGGCATGAAAACGGTCGGCGAGCTGTTTGGGGCCGGCAAGATGCAGCTTCCCTTCGTGCTGCAATCAGCGGAGACGATGAAGTCCGCCGTCGCCTACCTCGAACCCCGCATGGAGCGCGTCGCGGGCCAGCAGAAGGGCACCATCGTGCTAGCCACCGTCAAGGGCGACGTGCACGACATCGGCAAGAACCTAGTCGATATCATACTCAGCAACAACGGCTATCGCGTCGTCAACCTGGGCATCAAGCAGCCGATCGCCAGCATCATCGCCGCTGCCCGCCAGCACAAGGCCGACGCCATCGGCATGTCGGGACTGCTGGTCAAGTCGACCGCGATCATGCGCGAGAACTTGGAGGAAATGACGCGCGAGGGGGTCGGCATTCCGGTGCTGCTGGGCGGCGCGGCGCTGACCCGGCGCTACGTCGAGGAGGAATGCGCGCGCGCCTATGGCAGCGGCCGCGTCGCCTACGCCAGCGATGCCTTCGAGGGCCTGGGCCTGATGGAACGGGTGGCGGCGCGCGAGTTCGATCATCATGTTGTCGAGCAACGCCGCCGGCGTTTGGGTCGGCCGGTCAACAAGCGGCGCAACCTGGGTCAGCCGACGGCGTTGGAACGGCCGGTCGATTTCGCCGAGGTCACTTTGAAACGCGCCGAACTGGCGCGTCTCGCGGCCGTGCCCCAGCCGCCGTTTTGGGGCGCGCGGGTGATCGAACATGTCGAGCCGCGCGCGCTGCTGCCCTTCCTCAACGAGCGGATGCTGTTCCAGTTCCATTGGGGCTTTCGCAAGCAGGGCCGGCGACTGGACGAATACATGGACTGGGCGGCGCGCGAAGTGAAGCCGATCCTGAACCAGCTCGCCATGCGTACGGAGGCGGAGCGGATCCTGCATCCGAAGGGGGCCTACGGCTATTGGCGGGCCGCCTCGGAAGGCGATTGCCTGGTGCTGTTCGACGGCCCAACGGGCGCGGAAGTGGCGCGGTTCGCCCTGCCCCGGCAGAAGCGCGCGGGCGGCATCTCGATCGCCGATTTCTTCCGCGACATCGATGCCGGCGAGCGCGACGTGGTCGCCTTGCAGGCGGTCACCATCGGCCAGCAGGCAAGCGAGGTGGCGCGCCGTTGGTTCGAGGAGAACCGCTACCAGGACTACCTCTATCTGCACGGCTTTGGCGTGGAGATGGCGGAGGCGCTGGCCGAATACCTGCACAAGCGCATTCGCGCCGAGCTCGGCTTTGCCGGCGAGGATGCGCGCGAAAAGGAGGCGCTGCTGCAGCAGGGCTATCGCGGCTCGCGCTATTCCTTCGGCTATCCGGCCTGCCCCAATCTGGCCGATCAGCGCATCTTGCTGCGCCTGCTGCAGGGCGAGCGCATCGGCCTGGTGCTGGGCGAGGAGGATCAGTTGCATCCCGAGCAGTCGACCACCGCTCTGGTGGTGCATCACCCGCAGGCCAAGTACTTCAGCCTCTAGGGTAACGTCCGGTCGAGCCGAAGCGGACCGGTCCGCCTCGCCTGCACGGGCCTGCCCGCCGGCCAACGGGCAGCGCGGCGACTGCCGGGCGGATCGAACACCAAGCCGATCCCAGCCGCGCGAAAACCGCGCCGGCGTTGCGCGTCAGAAGCTGGCCCAGGCCGGCTTCACCGGACGCACCACCCGTCCCGCCGCCGTCAGCGGACTGCCTGAGCGCACGGCTTCGTCCACCTGCTCCAGCCGCAGCAGCGCGAGCGCCATGCCTTGGTGGCCCGACAGCAAGGTTCCGACTTCGCTGTCGCCGAGGGTGATCGGCGTGCCCGGCATCGGGGGCGGGCCCTCGAAGTCGACCCGCATCAAGCGCTTGCGCACCAGGCCGCGATACTTGGTGCGCGCGGTCACCTCCTGGCCGACATAGCAGCCCTTGGTGAAATCGACGCCGTTCAGGTCCTCGAAATTGCTTTCCAGCAGCGTCGCCTTCTCGACTTCGATATCGCGGCTGCCATCGGGGACGCCAAGCGCCAGGCGATGGCGGTCGTAGTCGTCGGCCGTGGCGGCCGCAAGCGCGGGCAGCGAGGCGCGCGCCGGCAGAAGCAGTCTTATGCCAAGCATGGCCAGCCGCGGGTCGACCAGCGCGGTGCCGCCCTGCCAGGCCGTCGCGCAGCCCGCCCGTTCGGTCAGCTCGAAAGCCGCCGCCGCCCCGTCGCCCCAGGCCGCCAGCACGCGCCAGTCGGCCAGCGGTTCGATCGCCACCTCTGCCCGCAGCCGGTAGAGGCCCAGCCGCTTGGCCAGGGCCGGCGCCCGTGCCGCCTCGCAGTCGAGCAGCAGGCGGCCGTCGTGTTCGATCAGAATGAAATCGAACAGGAACTTGCCTTGCGGGGTCAGCAGCGCGGCGTAGATCGCCTGCCCTGCAGTCGCCTTCGCCACGTCGTTGGAAACGAGGGCCTGCAGGAAGCTACGCGCATCGGCGCCGCCAACCGCCAGGATCATCCGGTCGGCAAGAGTGGCGATCCGGCAGGAATGCACGGCGGAGCCTCATGTCCAGTCAGCGCTACTTGCGAGATAGTCGCATGTGAACGGCTTGGCAAGGGCGCGTGCGATGTTCTAAGCACCGGCATGCGGCTGCTGTTCATCAGCTACAACCGGATCGGCGATGCGGTGCTGTCCACCGGTCTGCTGGGACATCTGATCGAGCGACGGCAGGGTCTGCGCATCTGGGTCGCTTGCGGTCCACAAGCGGTCGAGCTGTTCCAGCCGACGCCCGGTGTCGAGCGCGTGATCGCCTTGACCAAGCAGCCTCTTGCTGGCCATTGGCTGGCGCTCTGGCGGCAGGCCGGCCCGTGGCGCTGGGATCTGGTCGTCGACCTGCGCGCCAGCCTCATCGCCTATTTTCTCAGTGCCGGCGAACGGCGCGTGTTGCGGCCGGACCGAGCCGCGCGGCATCGATTGCAGCATCTGGGGGCACTGTTCGGGCTCGACCCGCCGCCGCGTCCGCGGCTGTGGCCGACCGCGGCCGACGGCGCGCGCGCGGCCTCCCTGTTGCCGGCGGGCGGGCCGATCCTGGCGCTGGCGCCAGGGGCCAATTGGGGGGGCAAGGTCTGGCCGGCCGAACGCTTCGCCGAGTTGGTCGGGCGGCTCACCGCGAGCGGCGGTCCGCTGCCGGGCGCCCGCCTGCTGTTGTTGGGCGCGCCGGGCGAGCGGGCGATATGCGCGCGCGTGGCGGCGGCGTTGCCGGCCGAACGGGTCATCGACATCGCCGGCCGGGCCGGTCTGCTGACCGCCTTCGCCTGCCTGCGGCGCGTCAGCCTGTTCGTCGGCAACGACTCGGCCGCCATGCACCTGGCGGCGACGACCGGCCAGCCGACCTTGGGCCTGTTCGGACCCAGCCGCGAGGAACGCTACGGTCCCTGGGGTGCCCATGGCGCCAGCGTGCGCGGTGAGCGCAGCTTCCGGGAGATCGTCGGTCAGCCCGGCTACGACTATCGACGCCAGGATAGCCATATGCTCGACCTCTCGGTCGACAAGGTGGAAGCGGCCGCGCGGGCGTTGCTGGCCCGTGGCCGGGCCGTGGAATGAGTGGCCCGCGCCTCTCGGCGTTGGTGGTGGCGCGCAACGAGGCGGCGCAGCTGGCGGAGTGCCTTGCCCATCTCAGCTTCGCCGACGAGCGGGTGGTGGTGCTGGACCGCACCACCGACGACAGCCGGACCATCGCCGAGGCGGCCGGCGCGCAGGTGCTCGAAGGTGCCTGGGAGCTGGAGGGGCCGCGGCGCAACGCGGGCATCGCCCACTGCACCGGCGACTGGATCCTGGAAGTCGACGCCGACGAGCGGGTTCCGCCGGAATTGGCGGCCGAGGTGCGCGCCACCATCGCCGGCGCGGCGGCGGGCCATTTCCTGGTGCCGTTCGACAACTATGTCGGCAAGCGCCTGGTGCGCTACGGCTGGGGTGCTTCCTGGGGCGTCAATTCCGCCCCGCGCCTGTTCAGCCGGGGTGCCAAGACCTGGGGCGACCAGCGCGTGCATCCGCAGCTCACGCTGCAAGGACCGGCTCGCCGGTTGAACGCGCGGATGCGGCACCATGTCGACCGCTCGCTCGCCGACATGCTGGCGCGGCTCGACCGCTACAGCACCGCGCGCGCCGCCGATCTGCGCGACAGCGGCCAGCTTGGCAGCCTGGCCGGCAACTTGCGCCGCGGCCTGAGCCGTTTCCTCAAATGCTATGTCGCGCGCCGTGGCTATCGCGAGGGGCTGATGGGTTTCGCCATTGCCCTGTTCGCCGGTCTCTACCCGCTGCTCTCCTATCTCAAGGCCCGGCTCGACCGCGACCGCCCATGCGACTGATGCAGGCGATCGCAGGTGCCGCGCAAGGCGGAGCGGAAGCGTTCTTCACCCGGCTCGCCTTGGCCTTGCAGCGCCGCGGCGTCGCGCAAGAGGTCCTGCTGCGCCCGGAGCCGACCCGCCTGGCGGCCTTGCGCGCCGGCGGCGTCGCGGTGGGGGAAACCTGGTTCGGTGGCCCGTTCGACTGGGCCAGTCGTTGGCGTTTCGCCAGGGCGGCCCGCCGCTTCCAGCCGAGCCACGTGCTGACCTGGATGAACCGGGCGACAGCCGCCTGCCCACGCGGCGAGTTCGTGCATGCGGCCCGGCTCGGCGGCTATTACGACCTCAAATATTATCGCCGGGCCCAGCACCTGATCGGCAACACGCCGGACATCGTGGACTACCTGGTGCGGGCCGGCTGGCCCGCGGCCCGCGCGCACTATCTGCCGAATTTCGTCGACGAGACCGCCGCCGAGCCGCTCGACAAGCGGGCACTGGACACGCCGGAGGAAGCCCCTGTGCTGCTGGCGCTGGGCCGCCTGCATCCCAACAAGGCCTTCGACGTGCTCTTGCATGCCCTCGCCCGGCTGCCGGGCGTGCATCTCTGGCTGGCCGGCGACGGACCGGAGGGGGCCGCGCTGCGGGCGCTCGCGCATCGGCTCGAACTCGGGCAGCGCGCGCATTTCCTTGGCTGGTGGCGCGAGCCCGCGCCGCTCTATGCCAGCGTCGAGCTGGTGGTCTGCCCATCGCGCTTCGAGCCTCTGGGTAACGTGGTGATCGAGGCCTGGGCCCAGCGCAAGCCGGTCGTTGCCGCCGCCGCCAAGGGGCCGGCCGGGTTGATCCAACACGGCGAGAACGGCCTGCTGGTGCCGATCGACGACGAGAGCCGCTTGGCCGCCGCCATCCGGCAGGTGCTGGCGGACCGGCCGCTGGCTGCGCGACTTGCGGCGACCGGTCGCGCGGCCTACGAAGCGAGCTTCACCGAGGCCAAGGTGGTCGACGCCTATCTCGGCCTGCTGGCCGGTCTGACGAAGTAAAATAGGGGAGAGGACGTGGCGACATTCGTTCTGGTGCACGGCGCGTTTCACGGCGGCTGGTGCTGGCGGCGGGTGGCCGACCGGCTGGCGGCAAAGGGCCACCGGGTGTTTACGCCAACGCTGACCGGTCTGGCCGACCGCTCGCACCTCATCAACCCGGCCATCGACCTCGACACGCATATCGGCGATGTGGCGAACCTGATGCGCTGGGAAGGGCTGCGCGATGTGGTGCTGTGCGGTCACAGCTACGGCGGCATGGTGGTGACAGGCGCGGCCGACCGCGAGGCCGGGCGCATCGCGGCCCTCGTCTATCTCGACGCACTGGTGCCGGAGGATGGTCAGAGCGCCCTGCAGGTCGTGCTGCCCGATCGCGCCCGCGCGCTGCGCAACGGGGCCGCCGGCAACGACGGCTGGCGGGTGCCGCCGACCCCGGCGGCGGTCTTCGGCGTCGAAGACCCGACCGATCGCGCCTGGGTCGACGGCCTGTGCACGCCGCAGCCCATTGCCACGCTGGCGCAGCCGATCCGCCTTTCCGGCGCGCTGGCGCAGGTCAGGCGCCGCCACTACATCTTGGCCAAGCGCTACGATCCGAGCCCCTATCATGGCCTTGCCAGGCGGCTGCGGAAAGAACCCGGCTGGCGAGTGGACGAACTCGATACCGGGCACGACGCCATGGTGACGATGCCGGACGAATTGACCCGGGCGCTGGAGGCGAACACATGACCGGCCAGACCTTCGACCTGTTGCTCAAGGGCGGCACGGTCGTCTCGCTGGATGGCATCGGCCCGGCCGACGTCGGCGTGCGTGCCGGCCGCATTGCCGCGATCGGCGACCTGGCAGGCGCCTCGGCCGGCGAGACCCTGCAGCTTGGCGGCCTGCACGTCTTGCCGGGGGTGATCGACACCCAGGTGCATTTCCGCGAGCCTGGGATGGAGCACAAGGAGGACTTGGAGGCAGGCAGCCGGGGTGCGGTGCTGGGCGGCGTGACGGCGGTCTTCGAGATGCCGAATACCAGGCCGCTGACCAGCACGGCCGGGGCGCTGACCGACAAGCTGGCCCGCGCGCGGGGCCGCATGTGGTGTGATCATGCCTTCTATGTCGGTGCCACGGCGGAGAACGCCGAGCGCCTGCCGGAACTCGAGCGGTTGCCGGGCTGTTGCGGCGTGAAGATCTTCATGGGGGCATCGACCGGCGACCTGCTGGTGCGCGACGACGCCACGCTGGAACGCGTGCTGCGGGGCCTCGGGCGGCGCTGCGCCGTGCATGCCGAGGACGACTTCCGCCTGAGTGAGCGGAAGGCCATCGCCGAGCGGGCGGCGGATCCGCGCGCGCACCCCGAATGGCGCGATGTCGCCTCGGCGGTGCTGGCGACCGAGCGCCTGCTGCGGCTGGCCCGCAAACACGGCCGGTTGGTGCACGTGCTGCACATCACGACGGCCGAGGAAATCGACATCCTAGGGCAGCACCGCGACATCGCCTCGGTCGAGGTGACGCCGCAGCATCTGACGCTGGTGGCGCCGGAGTGCTATGCCAGCCTGGGCACGCGGGCGCAGATGAATCCGCCGATCCGCGAGTCCCGCCATCGCGACGGCCTGTGGCGCGGCGTCGCCCACGGCATCGTCGATGTGGTCGGCTCGGACCATGCCCCGCATACGCTCGCCGAGAAGGCCGAGAGCTATCCGAAAAGTCCCTCCGGCATGCCGGGCGTGCAGACCCTGCTGCCGCTGCTGCTCGACCACTGCAATGCCGGGCGGCTGTCGCTGCGGCGGCTGGTCGATCTGACCAGCGCCGGCGCGCACCGCCTGTTCGGCATCGCTGGCAAGGGGCGGCTGGCGGTCGGCTACGACGCCGATTTCAGCATCGTTGACCTGAAGGCCGAGCGCGTCATCGACGATGCCCTGATGGCCAACAGAAGCGGCTGGACGCCGTTCCACGGCCGACGCGTCAAGGGCTGGCCGATCGCCACCGTCATCCGCGGCCGCCAGGTCATGCGCGAGGGCCAGTTGCTCGGCCAGGCCCAAGGCGAGCCGCTTCGCTTCTGGCAGGCCCTTCCGGCGACTTGAGGCCACTCAGTCGTCGAACTTCACGCCATGCACCATGTAGCCGCCGTCCACGTTGAGCGTATGACCGTGGACATAGGCCGCCGCGTCCGAACAGAGGAAGGCCGCGGCATCGGCGATTTCCTGTTCGTCGCCGTAGCGGTTGAGCGGGATCATGTCGAGATAGGCGACGCGCGTGCCGGGCGTGTGCGCGCGCGCCACCAGCTCGGTGTCGATCGGCCCGGGTCCGATCGCGTTGACGCGGATGCCGAGCGGCCCCAGTTCCATCGCCATCTGTTTCGTCAGGTGGATGACGGCGGCCTTCGAGGTGCCATAGGCGGTGCGCTTCCAACCGGCGCGCTGGCCCGAGATGGAGGCGATGTTGACGATCGCCCCGGAACCTTGCTTGGCCATCTGCCGCGCTGCCCGCTGGCCGCAAAGGAAGGTGCCGGTCAGGTTGACCCGCATCACGCGTTCGAACTCCGCCAGCGGCACGTCGAGGAAGGTATGGACGGCGGCAATGCCCGCACTGTTGACCAGATAGTCCACCCGGCCGAAGGCGGCGACGGTTTCCGCCACCAGCCGTTCGGCATCGTCCTCGGCGCCCACGTCAATCCGCAGGGCCAGCGCCTTGGCACCGGTTGTGCGGATCGCTTCCGCGGTTGCCTTCACCATTTCCTCCCTGAGGTCGGCGACGGTGACGGCCGCGCCCTCGCGGGCAAACAGTTCGGCCGTGGCTCGGCCGATGCCGCGAGCCGAGCCGGTGACGATGGCAACCTTGTTCCTGAAGCGCATGCTGTGTTCCCCCGTCGCTGCAACGCCCCGGTTGGCCCCGTGGCGATGGTTGTGCTAGGCAGACCCGATGCGGCAAGCCTAGCCCCTAACGGCGGGTTTGCCAGCCCAGCAATCGACAGGAGGCGCGCATGACAGGATGTATCGTCGGCTGGAGCCATTCGCGTTTCGGCAAGCTGGACGGCCAGGACCTGGAGGCGCTGATCGTCGACGTGGCGGCCCGGGCGATCGCCGACGCTGGACTGGAGCCGCGCGACATCGACGAGATCTTCCTTGGCACCTTCAACGGCGGCATGGACCCACAGGACTTCGCGGCCTCGCTGGTGCTGCAGGCGGATCCCGCCATGCGCTTCAAGCCGGCGACGCGGGTGGAGAATGCCTGCGCCACCGGCTCGGCGGCGATCTTTGAGGGCCTGAATGCCATTGCTGCCCGACGTGCCCGCTTCGTGCTGGCGGTGGGCGTCGAAAAGATGACCGCCCTGTCCTCGGTGGAAGTCGGCAACGTCCTGATCAAGGCCTGCTACGTGAAGCAGGAAAAGGTGCCGGGCGCCACCTTCCCGGGCATGTTCGGGCAGATCGCCGAGCGCTACTTCCAGCGCTATGGCGCACAGCACGACGCACTGGCCCGCATCGCCGCCAAGAACCACAAGAATGGCGCGGTCAACCCCTTTGCCCACATGCAAAAGGACTTGGGGTTCGAATTCTGCCGGCAGGAGTCGGAGAAGAATCCCTACGTCGCCGGGCCGCTGAAGCGCACCGATTGCTCGATGATCTCGGACGGCGCGGCTGCGGTGGTGCTGAGCGACGTGCAGACGGCCTTGTCGATGAAGAAGGCAGTCGCCTTCCGCGCCGCCGTGCATGTCAACGACATCCTGCCGATGGGCAAGCGCGACATCGTTGCCTTCGAGGGCCCGGAACTGGCCTGGAAGAAGGCGCTGGCCGAAGCCCGGCTCAGCCTGACCGACTTGAGCCTGGTCGAGGTGCACGACTGCTTCACCATCGCCGAGCTGATTGAGTACGAGGCCATGGGCCTGACGGCAAAGGGGCAGGGCTCGCGCGCCATACTGGAAGGCTGGACCGAGAAGGACGGCAGGCTGCCGGTCAACCCATCGGGCGGCCTGAAGGCCAAGGGTCACCCCATCGGCGCCACCGGGGTGTCGATGCACGTCATGGCGGCGATGCAGGTGACAGGCCAGGCCAATGACATGCAGGTCAGGAACGCGCGTACTGCCGGCGTGCTCAACATGGGCGGCGCCGCGGTGGCCAACTACGTCAGCATCCTGGAGCCGCTGCGTTAGCCGCGTGGCGCTGGGGATCGGGGGGGAAGGCGCGTGAGCGACCGCTACAAGGCGCTGTGGGCGACCGAGCAGGACGGCAAGTTCGAGATCGCGATCCGCGAATTGGGGCCAACCGAGCTGCCGGAGGGAGAGGTCACGGTCGACATCCGATACTCGAGCGTCAACTACAAGGACGGCTTGGCGGTGGCCGGCAACAAGAACAAGATCATGCGCAAGCTGCCCATGGCACCCGGCATCGACTTCGCCGGCGTGGTCAGCGCCAGCGGCGCGCAGCGCTTCAAGCCGGGCGACGAGGTGGTGCTGACCGGCTGGGGCGTGGGCGAGACCCATTCGGGCGGGTTCGCCCAGCGCAGCCGGCTGAAGGGCGACTGGTTGGTGAGAAAGCCGGACGGCCTCAGCCTCAAGCAGAGCATGGCGATCGGCACGGCGGGCTTGACCGCGATGCTGAGCGTACTGGCGCTGGAAGAACGGGGGCTCAGGCCGGGTGACGGCGAGATCCTGGTCACCGGCGCCGCCGGCGGCGTCGGCAGCGTGGCGGTGGCATTGCTGGCCAGGCTCGGCTACCGGGTTGCCGCCTCGACCGGGCGACCGGCGCAGGCCGATTACCTGAAATCGCTCGGGGCCGGCGCCATCGTGCCGCGCGCCGAACTGGCTGAGAAACCGCGGCCCCTGGGCCGTGAACGCTGGGCGGGCGGCATCGACACCGTCGGCAGCACGGTGCTGGCCAATCTGCTCAGCATGACGCGCTATGGCGGCACGGTGGCGGCCTGCGGCCTTGCCGGCGGCTTCGACCTGCCGGTGACGGTGATGCCGTTCATTCTGCGCGGCGTCGTGCTTTATGGCATCGATTCCGTGATGTGTCCGGAGCCGCGGCGGAGCGAGGCTTGGCGCCGCCTGGCGCGCGACCTGCCGCTCGACAAGCTCGATGCCATGACGCATGTGCACGGGCTGGCCGAGGTGCCGGAACTGGCCGACGCGATCCTCAAGGGCGAAGTGCGCGGCCGCGCGGTGATCGACGTCAACGCCTGATCGGCCGCTCAGCCGGCGGCGGGGCGGCGGGCCTTGAGCGCGGTCGCCAGTGTGCCGTCGTCGAGATAGTCGAGTTCGCCGCCGATCGGCACCCCGTGCGCAAGCCGGCTGACGCCGATGCCCAGCCCCTGCAGGCGCTCGCTCAGATAATGCGCGGTGGTCTGGCCGTCGACCGTGGCGTTCAGCGCCAGGATCACCTCCTCGACGCCGCCCGCCTTGACCCGGGCGACCAGCTGGCCGATCGACAACTCGTCCGGCCCCACGCCGTCCAGCGCCGACAGCGTGCCGCCCAGCACGTGATAGCGACCCTTGAACGCGCCCGAGCGTTCGATCGCCCACAGGTCGGCCACGTCCTCCACCACGCAGAGGCTGTGGTTCTCGCGGGCCGGATCGCGGCAGATGGCGCAGGTCTCGGCGCTGTCCAGGTTGCCGCAGATGCGACAGCTGCGGATGCTCTCCGCCACCCGGCCGAGCTGTTCCAGCAGCGGCAGCAGCAGCGTTTCCTTGCGTTTCAGCAGCGCCAAGGCCGCCCGCCGCCCGGAGCGCGGCCCCAGTCCCGGCAGTCGCGAGAGCAGCTGGATCAGGCGCTCGATCTCGGTGCCGAACATGCCGCTAGAGCGGCAGCTTGAAGCCGGGCGGCAACGGCAGGCCGCCGGTCAGCTTCGCCATCTCGTCGGCCAGATGTCGCTCCAGCTTCTGCTTGGCATCGTTATGCGCCGCAACGATCAGGTCTTCCAGCACCTCGGCCTCGTTCGGGTTGATCAGGCTGCGGTCCAGGCTGACGCCGCGCATCTCGCCCTTGCCGTTGAGGCGCACGCCGACCATGCCGCCGCCGGCGGCGCCGGTGACCTCGGTCGCTTCCAGCTTGGCCTGCATCTCGGCCATGCGGCCTTGCAGTTCCTGCGCCTGCTTCAGCATCTGGCTCAGGTTTTTCATTCGTCCTCCATGTCGTCTTCCGCTGACGGCGGGTCGGGCGGCCGGGCCGCATGCCCCGGCAAGTCGGCGATACGCTCGATCCGGGCCTGCGGGAAGGCGGCCAACGCCGCCCGCACCAATGGATGCCGGCCGACGCTCTCGCGCAAGTCGTTCGCCACCGCATCTTCCTGCTCGCGCAGGCTGGGCTCGCCTTCGGCTTCCTCGTTCAGCACCACCAGCCATTGTCGGCCCGTCCAGGCGCGCAGCTTCTGCGTCAAGGTCATCTGCAGATCGGCCGGCGCCCCGGGCAAGGCGTGCAGTTCCAGCCGCTCGGGTGCGAACCGCACCAGGCGCACATGCTGGCGCAAATGCAGGTGCAGATGCAGTTCGCGGCGGTTCAGCACCAAGGCCACCAACTCGACAAAGGACCGCGGCGCCGCGTCGGCCTCTGGCGTCGGGCCGGGGGTCGCCGGTTCGGCCGATGCCGGCGCCAACCGGGCGACCGGCCCGAGCGGCGCGCGT
>VGEV01000013.1 GCA_016869175.1 Alphaproteobacteria bacterium | reverse complement strand
ACTGCATCGACACGCCACCGCAGACCAAATAGACCCCGCCACAGCACCCAATCCGCAGGCTGGGCCGCAGGCCATGCCCTCATCGGCGATGCTTCGTCGTCAATGATGGGGTTCTTCGAGGTGTCCATTATGCGATACCGGTGTCGGAACCGGCGAGCCTTGGCCTGTTCGGGCTCGCTCTCGTTGGCTTGGCGCGGCTGCGGCGGCGCGGTTAGCCGGCGCCGGCATCCAGGCCGCGGCTGTCGCCCGGCTCGATCACGCCGCTGGCGCTCGGCCGGCCGAGCGGTTCGTAGGTGCGCAGATCCTCGCCGCTCTGCGTCACCCACTCGCAGAGCTTGACGCGGCCGCGGATGGCCTGGAACCGGGTGCAGATCCGGTCGTCCTCGACCGACCAGCGGCCGCGGTCGGCGAACGCCACGCCGGAGCGTTCCCGCCCGGCGGCGAACACGGTGCCGTCGGGCCGATAGTACAGGTCGATCGCCGCCCCCGCCGCGGTCCTGCCATGCAGGGTGTTGCCGGCCAGCACCTCCTGGATCGCGGGCCCCGTCAGCACCGGCTGCTTGATCCGCTGGCCCGGCCCGAAGCCGCAGCCGGCCATCGCCAGCAGCAGGGCCGCCACGGCCAGGGCGGGCGGCAACAGACCCCGCCTACTCGCTGGCGACTTGCTCCTTGGCGACGCTCAGCAATTCGTTCATCTGCCGGCGCACCCGGTGCTCGGAAACGTCCAGCCCCTTGCCCTGCAGATCGCCCAGCACCTTGGCCAGTACGTCGTCGTCGCCCGGCTTGGTGAAGTCGGCCTGCACCACCTGCTTGGCATAGGCATCGGCCTCGCTGCCGCCGAGCCCCAGCTGCGCGGCCGCCCACAGGCCCAACAGCTTGTTGCGCCGCGCATTCACCTTGAAGGCAAACATCTGGTCGTGTTCGTACTTCTTCTCGAACGCCTTCTCGCGTTGGTCGAAGCTGCTCATGCCTTTGCCTCTCCTGTCCGCCGACGAGACTCGCGGGCGCCAGCACCATGCCGTGCCGGTGGTGCTTCTCGCAAGTCACTATCTGTGGCTGGCGGCCGGACGAATCCGGGGGCTCGCGTTGTCATCCGGCGGGGCTTCGGCTATGGTGCGGCGAACGACCGGCGGCAGCCGCCGGCCGTCGTAGGCCCGTTGCCCTCGGCGAGGTTCGGTCATGGCCAGACGCAGGAAGGTCTACGAGGGCAAGGCCAAGGTGCTGTTCGAGGGGCCCGAGCCGGGTACGCTGGTGCAGTACTTCAAGGACGATGCCACCGCCTTCAACAACGAGAAGCGCGGCATCATCACCGGCAAGGGGGTGCTGAACAACCGCATCTCCGAGTACATCATGACGCGCCTCAGCGAGATCGGGGTGCCGACGCACTTCATGCGTCGCCTCAACATGCGCGAACAACTTATTCGTGAGGTTGAGATTATTCCGCTCGAAGTGGTTGTCCGCAACGTCGCGGCGGGCAGCCTCAGCCAGCGCCTGGGCGTGGCCGAGGGTACGCCGCTGCCGCGCTCCATCGTCGAGTACTACTACAAGTCCGACGAGTTGAAGGACCCGCTGGTAACCGAGGAGCACATCACCTGCTTCTCCTGGGCCACGCCCGGCGAGATCGACGAGATCATGTCGCTGGCGCTGCGCATCAACGATTTCCTCTATGGCCTGTTCATGGGCGTCGGCATCCGCCTAGTCGATTTCAAGTGCGAGTTCGGCCGGCTGTGGCAGGGCGACGACATGCGCATCGTGCTGGCCGACGAGATCAGCCCGGATTCCTGCCGCCTGTGGGACTCGCAGAGCAACGAGAAGCTGGACAAGGACCGCTTTCGCCGCGATCTCGGTGGCGTGGCGGAGGCCTATCAGGAAGTGGCGCGCCGGCTCGGCATCCTGCCGGACGGCGGCCCGCGCGACCTCAAGGGCCCGGCGGTGATGCAATAGCCGGCATGGGGCTGAAGGCGCGCGTCCACGTCTATCCCAAGCCGGGCGTGCTCGACCCGCAGGGTCGGGCGATCGGCCAGGCGCTCGGCCATCTGGGCTTCACCGGCGTGGCCGAGGTGCGCCAGGGCAAACTGATCGAGCTGAGCTTGAGCGAAACCGACCCCGCCAAGGCGCGCGCGCAAGCGGACGAGATGTGCCGCCGGCTCTTGGCCAACACCGTGATCGAGAACTACGCCATCGAGATCGTGCCCCAGGGCGGTCGGTGATGAAAGCCGCCGTGGTCGTCTTCCCGGGGTCCAACTGCGACCGCGACGTCAAGGTCGCGCTGGAACAGGCAACCAGCAAGCCGGTGCACATGGTCTGGCACGGCGAGGCGGAACTGCCGAAGCTCGACCTGATCGTGCTGCCGGGCGGCTTCTCCTATGGCGACTACCTGCGCTCGGGCGCCATGGCGGCGCATTCGCCGGTGATGGGCACGGTGGTGGAGCGGGCCAAGCAGGGCGTCGCGGTGCTGGGCATCTGCAACGGCTTCCAGATCCTGACCGAGGCGGGCCTGCTGCCGGGGGCGTTGTTGCCCAATGCCGGGCTGAAATTCATCTGTCGCGACGTGCATGTGCGGGTGGAACAGAGCCAGACGGTGTTCACCAATGCCTGCGAAGCGGGCAGCGTGCTGCGGATACCGATCGCCCATCATGACGGGCAGTATTTCGCCGACGCCGATGTCCTCGACCGCCTGGAGGGCGAAGGCCAGGTCGCCTTTCGCTATTGCCAGGGGCCGGCGGCGGGCCCGGCCAATCCCAACGGCTCGGCCCGTGACATCGCCGGCGTGTTCAACGCCGGCCGCACCGTGCTGGGCCTGATGCCGCACCCCGAGCGGGCGGTCGACCCGCTGCACGGCGGCAGCGATGGGCGGGCGCTGTTCCAAAGCCTGGTCGCCGCCCTCGCATGAGCCTGGCCGGGGAGCGCCGCGAACCGCCGGCGACGCCGGCGCTAGCCGCCGAACACGGCCTCAAGGGCGAGGAGTTCGCGCGGCTGGTCAGGGCGCTGGGCCGGCAGCCCAATCTCGCCGAACTCGGCATCTTCGCGGCGATGTGGAGCGAGCACTGCTCCTACAAGTCCTCCAAGGTCTGGCTGAAACGGCTGCCGACGAAAGCGCCGTGGGTGGTCTGCGGCCCCGGCGAGAATGCCGGCGCGGTGGACATCGGCGACGGCCAGGTGGCGGTGTTCAAGATGGAGAGCCACAACCACCCCTCGTTCATCGAGCCCTACCAGGGCGCCGCGACCGGCGTCGGCGGCATCCTGCGCGATGTCTTCACCATGGGCGCCCGGCCGATCGCCAACCTGAACGCGCTGCGCTTCGGCGACCCGGCGCATGCCAAGACCCGCCATCTCGTCTCGGGCGTGGTGGCGGGCATCGGCGGCTATGGCAATTGCGTCGGCGTGCCGACGGTGGGCGGCGAATGCAGCTTCCATCCCGCCTATAACGGCAACATCCTGGTCAACGCCATGACCGTGGGACTGGCGGAGGGCAAGCGGCTGTTCTTCTCCGCCGCCGCCGGCATCGGCAACCCCGTCGTCTATGTCGGCTCGAAGACCGGGCGCGACGGCATCCACGGCGCCACCATGGCCTCGGCCGAGTTCGACGAGGATTCGGAAGCCAAGCGGCCGACCGTGCAGGTGGGCGACCCGTTCACCGAGAAGCTGCTGATCGAAGCCTGCCTCGAACTGATGGCGACCGACGCCATCGTCGCGGTGCAGGACATGGGGGCGGCGGGCCTGACCTCGTCCTCGGTCGAGATGGCGGCCAAGGGCGGGGTGGGCATCGAACTGGACCTGGACGCCGTGCCCACCCGCGAAGCCGGCATGAGCGCCTACGAGATCATGCTGTCAGAGAGCCAGGAGCGCATGTTGATGATCCTGCGCCCTGGCGCCGAAGCCGCGGCCCAACGCATCTTCGCGAAATGGGAGCTGGCCTGCGCGGTGATCGGCCGCATCACCAACACCGGTCGGCTGGTGGCGCGGCGGCATGGCAAACCCGCGGTCGACCTGCCGCTGGCCGCGCTGGTCGAGGCGGCGCCGGTCTATGAGCGGCCCTGGACGGCGGCACCTCTGCCGCAGCCGGTGCCGATCCGTGTGGCCGCCCTGCCGACGGGCCAGGTCCTGTTGCGTCTCTTGAACAGCCCCGACCTCGGCAGCAAGCGCTGGATCTGCCAGCAATATGACCACACGGTCATGGCCGACACCGTGGCCAGCGCCGGCGGCGATGCCGCCATCGTGCGCGTGCATGGCACGACCAAGGGCCTGGCGCTATTGACAGAATGCACGCCGCGCTATTGCCAGGCGCACCCCCGGACCGGCGGGCGGCAGGCGGTGGCGGAAGCCTGGCGCAACCTTTGCGCGGTCGGCGCCCGGCCGCTGGCCATCACCGACTGCATGAATTTCGGCAGCCCGGAACGGCCGGAGGTCATGGGCCAGTTCGCCGAATGCATCGAGGGCATGCGCGAAGCCTGCCTGGCGCTCGATTTCCCCGTCGTCTCCGGCAACGTCTCGCTCTACAACGAGACCAACGGCAACGCCGTGCTGCCGACGCCGGCGATCGGCGGGGTCGGCCTGTTGGCCGACCTCGGCAGGCGGGCAAGTCACGCGCTCAAGCGGGCGGGCGATGTGCTGCTGCTGCTGGGCGAGGGGCCGGGGCATCTGGCGCAGAGCCAGTACCAGCGGCTGATCCTGGGTCACGAGGCCGGGCCGCCGCCGCCGGTCGATCTCTCAGGCGAGCGCCGCGCGGGCGAGTTCGTGCGACGCCTGATCGCCGAGGGCCAACTCGATACCTGCCACGACGTGAGCGAGGGCGGCCTGTTGGTTGCCTTGGCGGAAATGGCGCTGGCGGGCAACCTGGGCATCGCCTTGACGACCGCCGAGGGCCATGCCTTTTGGTTCGGCGAAGACCAGGGGCGCTATCTGCTGGCGCTGCCGGAAGCCGCGGCCGATAGCCTGTTGGCCGGGGCGGAAACCGCCGGCCTGCGGCTGCGCCGCTTGGGCAGCGCCGCTGGCGACGCGTTGACGCTGCGGGGCGAGCCCCCTATATCGTTGCAAACGCTTCGCAAGGCGCATGAAGGCTGGCTGCCGGCCTACGTGGCGGGCGACACCGACAAGGGCTGAAACGCATGGCGATGGACGCGGCGGAGATCGAACAGCTGATCCGGGCTGCCCTGCCGGATGCCCAGGTGAATATCGAGGATCTGCGCGGCGACGGCGACCACTATGCCGCGCAGGTCGTATCTGCCGCCTTCAAGGGCAGGAGCCGGGTGCAGCAGCATCAGATGGTCTACCAGGCGTTGCAGGGCCGCATGGGCGGCCAGTTGCACGCGCTGGCCTTGCAAACCTCGGCCCCGGCCGATTGACGCGACAGGAGAAGGTCATGGACAACCCCGTGTTCGAGCGCATCCGCAAGGACATCCAGGAGAACGACGTGGTGCTCTACATGAAGGGCACGCCGGTCTTCCCGCAATGCGGCTTCTCCGCCGCCGTGGTGGGCGTGCTGTCGCATCTGGGCGTCAAGTTCCGCGGCATCGACGTGCTGCAGGATCCGGGCCTGCGCCAGGGCATCAAGGAATTCAGCAACTGGCCGACCGTGCCGCAACTTTACGTCAAGGGCGAGTTCATCGGCGGCTGCGACATCGTGCGCGAGATGTTCGAGGCCGGCGAGTTGCAGCAGGTGTTGGCCGACAAGGGCGTGCCGGCCACCGCCGGCGCCTGAGGCGTTGCGCGCCACGCCGCCGGCCATCGCCGGCTACCATATCCACGTCTATTTCGACGCCGCCACGCGCGAGCCGGCGGCGCGCCTGCGCGAGGCGGTGGCCAAGGACTTCCCCGCCGCGCAGATCGGCCGGTGGCACGAACAGCCGGTCGGTCCGCACCCGATGTGGAGCTATCAGGTGGCCTTCGCGCCAGAACTGTTCGGCGCCATCGTGCCCTGGATGCTGCTGCACCGCGAAGGACTGACGGTGCTGGTGCATCCGCGGACCGGCGACGAGATCGCCGACCACCGCGACTACCCCTTCTGGCTGGGCGAGGCTAAGACGCTCGATCTGGCGAAGCTCGGCTGAGATTCAGACCGCGTTGGCGCGTTCGACGATGGCCTGCAGCAGCACATTGCAGCCGGCCGCCAGATCCTCTGGCATGGCGCTTTCCACCTCGTTGTGGCTGATGCCGTCGGCGCAGGGCACGAAGATCATGCCGGTCGGCGCAATGGTGGCGATGTGACAGGCATCGTGGCCGGCGCCGCTGACGATCTCCATCGCCGAATAGCCATTCGCCTCGGCGCCTGACCGGACCGCCTGGACGCAACGCTCGGCGAAAAGCAGCGCCGGCTGGTGCCAGATTTCCTTCAGATCGAGCGTCAGGCCAATCTGCTGGCAGATGCGCGCCGCTTCGGCCTCGAGCGCCGCTTTCATGGCCGTGAGCCGCTGGTCGTCGGGGTGGCGGAAGTCGATGGTGAAGAACACCTGGCCCGGAATGGTGTTGCGCGAGTTCGGCCTGACCTGCATGTGGCCTACCGTCGAACAGGCGCCCGGCTGGAAGTCCAGGCCGATGCGGTTGACGCAATCGACGATGCGCGAGGCACCGACCAGCGCGTCCTTGCGCCGGCGCATCGGCGTCGGCCCGGCATGCGCCTCCTGCCCGGTCACGGTCACGTCGAACCAGCGCTGGCCTTGCGCGCCCTTGACGATGCCGATGGTCTTGCCTTCCGCCTCCAGGATCGGGCCCTGCTCGATATGCACCTCGAAGAAGGCGGCGATCTCGCGCCCGCCCATCGGCGCCTCGCCCAGATAGCCGATGCGTTCCAGTTCGTCCTTGAAGCGCTTGTTGTCCTGGTCCTTCAGGTTGTGGATGTCCGCCAGCTTGAACTTGCCGACATAGACGCCCGAACCCATCATCGCCGGGGCGTAGCGGGCGCCCTCCTCGTTCGTCCACACCGCCACCTCGACCGGCCGTTCGGTCTCGATGCCAAGGTCGTTCAGGCTGCGCAACACTTCCAGGCCCGCCATCACGCCATAGGCGCCGTCATACTTGCCGCCGGTCGGCTGGCTGTCGAGATGGCTGCCGGTCATCACCGGGGCGAGTTCGTTCCGTCGGCCCTTGCGGCGGGCGAAGATGTTGCCCACGGCGTCCACCTTGATGTCGCAACCGAGTTCCCGGCACCAGCCGACGAACAGGTCGCGCCCCTGACGGTCGAGGTCGGTCAGCGCGATGCGGGCAACCCCGCCCTTGGCCGTGCCCCCGATCTTGGCCAGTTGCATCAGGCTGTCCCACAGCCGCGTGCCGTCGATCCGCAGGTTCCGCATAGCTCCCCCTATCGCGAAAGGCCGAGCGCCCGATCGGCGGCCACATGCGGCAAGCCCAGATCGCGCGCCACGGCGGCGTGCGTCACTTGACCCGCCATGACGTTGAGGCCGGCGCGCAAATGCGGGCTGGCGCGCATCGCCTCGACCGGCCCCTTGTCGGCCAGCGCCAGCACGAAGGGCAAGGTCGCGTTGTTGAGCGCGAACGTGGAGGTGCGCGCCACCGCGCCCGGCATGTTGGAAACGCAGTAATGCACCACATCGCCGACCCGATAGGTTGGCTCGGCATGCGTCGTCGGCCGGCTGGTTTCCGAACAGCCGCCCTGGTCGATCGAGACATCGACCAGCACCGCGCCGCGTTTCATGCGTTCGACCATGCTGGCGGTCATCAGCCGGGGCGCCTGCCCGCCCGGCACCAGCACCGCGCCAATCACCAGATCGGCCGACAATACGTGTTCCTCCACCGCCTCGGCGGTGGAGAAGATGGTGTGCAGCTTGGCGCCGAATTGCAGGTCGAGGTCGTAGAGCCGGCGCAGGTTGTTGTCCAGCACCATGACATGCGCCTCCAGGCCCATGGCCATGCGCGCGGCGTTGGTGCCGACCACGCCGCCGCCCAGGATCACCACCCTGGCGGCCGGCACGCCCGGCACGCCGCCCAGCAGCATGCCGCGTCCGCCCTGCTCCATCTCCAGGCAATGCGCGCCGGCCTGGATCGACATGCGGCCGGCCACCTCGCTCATCGGCGCCAGTAACGGCAGGCCGCCATGCGCGTCCGTCACGGTCTCGTAGGCGATGCCGACGATGCCGGCCGCCAACAGCGCCCGGGTCAGTTCCGGCGCCGGCGCCAGGTGCAGGTAGGTGAACAGCACCTGGCCCTGGCGCAGCAGGGCGTATTCCGAGGACTGCGGCTCCTTCACCTTGACGATGAGATGGCTACGCTCGCAGACCGCGGCCGCGTCCGGCAGAATCTCGGCGCCGGCCGCCCGGTACTGCGCGTCGTCCAGGCCGATGGCGTGGCCCGCGTCGCGCTCGACCGCCACCTGATGTCCGCGCCGCACAAGTTCGCGCACGCTGCCCGGCGTCAGGCCAACGCGGTATTCGTGGGTCTTGACCTCTTTCGGCACGCCGACGCGCATGACCGCCCCTAGTTCAGCGTGCGCAGCACCTGGCCGATGGTCTCGACGATGCGGTCTATCTGCGGCCGCTCGACGATCAAGGGCGGCGACAGCGCGATGATGTCGCCGGTGACGCGCGGCAGCACGCCCTTCTCGTAGATCTTGAGGAAGGCATCGAAGCCGCGCTTGCCGGGCTCGCCCGGGCGCGGCGCCATCTCGATGCCGGCGACCAGTCCGATATTGCGGATGTCGACGACATGCGGCGCGCCCTTCAGCGAATGCACCGCCTGTTCGAAATAGGGCTGCAATTCGAGCGTGCGCTCGAACAGTTTCTCGGCCTCGAACAGGTCGAGCGAAGCGAGGCTGGCGGCGCAGGCCAGCGGGTGCGCCGTGTAGGTATAGCCGTGGAACAGTTCGACCGCCCATTCCGGCCCCTGCATGAAGGCCTCGTAGATCGCGTTCTTGCAGATCACGCCGCCCATCGGCACGGTGCCGTTGGTCAGGCCCTTGGCGCAGGTGATGATGTCGGGCGTGATGGCGAAGCGGGTGGCGGCGAATGACTTGCCCACCCGGCCGAACCCGGTGATCACCTCGTCGAAGATCAGCAGAATGCCGTGCCTGTCGCAGATCTGCCGCAAGCGCTCGAGGTAACCCTTTGGCGGCACCAGCACGCCGGTCGATCCCGCCATCGGCTCGACGATGACGCAGGCAATGGTCGAGGCATCGTGCAGGGCGACCAGGCGCTCCAGATCCTCGGCCAGGTCGGCGCCGTGTTCCGGCTGGCCGCGACTATAGGCGTTCTTGGCGAGATCGTGGGTGTGGCGCAAGTGATCGACGCCGTTCAGCAGCGGGCCGAAGAACTTGCGGTTGCTGGAGATGCCGCCGACCGAAGTGCCGCCGAAGCCCACGCCGTGATAGCCGCGCTCGCGGCCGATCAGCCGCGTGCGCGTGCCCTCGCCGCGCAGGCGGTGATAGGCGATGGCGATCTTGAGCGCGGTATCGACCGCTTCCGAGCCGGAATTGGTGAAGAACACCCGCTCCATGCCGGCCGGCGCGATGCGGGCGACGCGCGCCGCGACCTCGAAGGCCAACGGATGGCCCATCTGGAAAGGCGGCGCGTAGTCCATGGTCGCGACCTGCGCCTTGACCGCCTCCAAGATCTCGCGCCGGCCATGCCCGGCATTGACGCACCACATGCCGGCGGCGGCGTCCAGGATCTGGCGGCCGTCGTGGCTGGTGTAGTGCATGCCTTCGGCCGCCACCAGCATGCGCGGCTGTTTCTTGAACTGCCGATTGCCGGTGAACGGCATCCAATAGGCGTCGAGATTGTTGGGTTGCGCGTCGGCGGTGGTGATCGGCTTGTTCATGGGTGGCCCCCGGCCTTAGGCTATAGGCCGGGAACCTAGCAGCGCCGGGGCGACGAAACAAAAGCCGGCGAAAAAGGGGCGCCGCATGAGTGCATTCGCCGAGTTCGAGAAATACGATGCCACCGGCCTGGCCGGTCTGGTCCGCCGCAAGCAACTGACCGCCGGCGAATTGCTGGAAGCGGCGATCGACCGGATCACCGCCCGCAACCAGGCGGTCAACGCCGTCATCATGCCGCTCTACGACTACGCCAAGCAGCAGATCGCCGCCGGCCTGCCGATCGGCCCCTTCACCGGCGTGCCGTTCCTGTTGAAGGACCTGACCGCCAATGTCGCCGGTCTCAGGATGACGCGCGGCAGCAAGCACTTCGCCGACAGCCCGCCGGCCACCGTCGACAGCGAGCATGTAACCCGGCTGAAGCGGGCGGGCTTCGTCTTCTATGGCCGCACCAATTCCTGCGAGCTCGGCCTGTCGCTGACCTGCGAGCCGCAACTCTACGGGCCGACGAAGAGCCCCTGGGACACCACCCGGATTTCCGGCGGCTCCAGCGGCGGCGCGGCGGCGGCCACGGGCGCCCGCATGACGCCGCTGGCGCATGCCTCCGACGGTTTCGGCTCGATCCGTGCGCCGGCTTCCTGCTGCGGCATCGTCGGCCTGAAGCCGAGCCGCAGTCGCAACACCTTCGCGCCGTTCTCCGGCGAGGGTCTGGCCGGCTGCTCGACCGAGCATGCCGTCAGCCTGACGGTGCGCGACCAGGCGGCGCTCCTGGACGCCACCGCCGGTTCGGGCGAGGGCGATCCCTATGTCGCGCCGGCCCCCGCCCGCCGCTATGCCGAGGAGGTGGGCGCCGATCCCGGGCGCTTGCGCATCGCCTTCAGCAGCAAGGCGCCGAACGGCGCCAAGGTCGATGCCGATTGCCGGCGCGTGCTGGAAGAGACCGCCAAGCTTTGCGCCGAACTCGGCCACCATGTCGAGGAAGCCGACCCGAAGATCGACGGCGAACTGGCCGTGCCGACCTTCCTGACCGTCGCCTGCGCCAACACCGTGATCAACCTCGCCAGCCACCCGGCCGGCAAGCCGCCCAAGGCGGAGGAGTTCGAGCGCATCACCTGGGAAGCGGGCGAGCGCGGCAAGCGGCTGTCGGCGCCCGACTACGCGCGGGCGACACAGACCATGCACCGCCTGAGCCGGCAGATGGCGGCCTTCCACCGCGACCACGACGTGCTGCTGACCCCGGCATTGGCGACCAAGCCACCCAAGCTCGGCTGGATCGACATGATGCTGGCCGACTTCGACGAATACTGGCGGCGCGTGTTCGCCATGTCGCCCTTCACCGTGCCGTTCAACCTGACCGGTCAGCCGGGCCTGGTGCTGCCGCTCGGCCAATTCGCCGACGACGGCTATCCCTGCAACGTGCAGCTGGTCGGCCGGTTCGGCGACGAGGCCACCCTGTTCCGGCTCGGCAGCCAGCTGGAAGCGGCCCGGCCCTGGTTCCAGCGCCTGCCGCCGCTTGCCCGGAACTAGCGAAGTTCAGGCCCGCAAGCGGGCGTAGCGCTTGAGGTGATAGTCGGCGTTGCCAAACATCACGTCGATCATGGTCAGCCGCTTGAAATAGTGGCCGACGGCCAGTTCGTCGGTCATGCCCATGCCGCCATGCAGCTGGACCGCCTGCTGGCCGACGAAGCGGCCGCTGCGGCCGATCTGCACCTTGGCGGCGGCGCAGGCCTTGGCGGCGACGCCGGCGTCCTCGCCCAGCCTGAGCGTTGCCAGATAACACAGCGAGCGCGACTGCTCGAGCTCCATGAACATGTCCACCATGCGGTGCTGCAGCACCTGGAACCGCCCGATCGGCTGACCGAACTGCGCGCGGGTTTTCAGGTATTCGTTGGTCTGGTCGTGCAGCACCTGCATGCAGCCGACCGCTTCCGCCGCCAGCGCGGCGATGCCGCGATCGACCACCCGATGCAGCAAGGCAAGACCGTCGTCCACCTGGCCCAACACGTCATCAGCCGACACCGACACGCCCTCGAAACCGAGCTCGGCCGCGCGCAGGCCATCGACGGTCGGGTATTCGCGCCGGCTCAGGCCGGTCGCCCGGCCATCGACCAGGAACAACGTGATGCCCGCCTCGTCGCGCTGCTTGCCGCGGGTCCGGACACTGACCACCAGCTTGTCGGCCGCGCCGCCGTGCAGCACCACGCCCTTCCGGCCGGTCAGCGTGTAGCCGCGTTTCGTCTTGCTGGCCTTCAAGGCGACGTCGAACAGGTCGTAGCGCGATTGCGGCTCGGCATGCGCGAAAGCCAGCCGCAATTCACCCGCCACGAGCTTCGGCAGCAGCGCCCGCTTGGCGGCCTCGCTTGCCCCCAGCAGCACGGCGTTGCCGCCCAGCACGACCGTGGCGAAATAGGGCTCCAGCACCAGCCCGCGGCCGAACGCCTCCATCACCACCATGGTTTCAACCGCGCCGCCGCCGATGCCGCCATACTCCTCCGGCAATGCCACGCCCAGCCAGCCGAGTTCCGCCATCTTGCGCCAGTTGGCGGCGGAGTAGCCGGCCTCGCTGGCCGCCAGTTGCCGCCGCTTGTCGAAGGCATAGTCCTCGCGCACGAAGCGCTCGACGCTGTCCTTCAGGAGCTGCTGCTCCTCGTTCAGATTGAAATCCATGACCCGTTCGTCCCCCCAAGCCAGGCCGGCGGCTACAGCCCCAGCACCATCTTGGCCATGATGTTCTTCTGGATCTCGTTGGTGCCGCCGTAGATCGAGGCCTTCCGCCAGTTGAAGTAGGTCGGCGCCAACGGCGGCGCATAGGCCGGGCCGATCGGCGCCTCGTTCCAGCCGTGCTCGAGCGCCTCGCGCGAAAAGGGATTGGCGTAGTAGGCCACGGCCTGCATCAGCAGCTCGGTTATGCGCTGCTGGATCTCGGAGCCACGGATCTTCAGCATGCTGACGTCTTCGCCCGGCCCGCCGCGCGTCACGTCGCGCAACAGGCAGCGCAGCTCGGTGTATTCCAGCGCGGCCAGCTCGATCTCGACCTCAGCAATGGCGCGGGCAAAGTCGGCATCCTCGATCAGCCGCCCGCCGCCCGCCGCCTCGTTGCCACAGATACCGCGCAGACGCTCGATCTGAGCCTTCGAGCGGCCGACGCCGGCGATGCCGGAGCGCTCGTGGCCCAGCAGGAACTTGGCGTAGGTCCAGCCCTTGTTCTCCTCGCCGACGCGCTGCTCGACCGGCACTTGAACATCGGTCAGGAACACCATGTTGACGTCCGCCCCGCCGTCGATGGTGACGATCGGCCGCACCTCGACGCCCGGCTGTTTCATGTCGATCAGCAGGAACGAGATGCCTTCCTGGGGCTTGGCCTCGCTCGAGGTGCGGGCAAGACAGAACAGCCAGTCGGCGAAATGCGCGAAACTGGTCCAGGTCTTGGTGCCGTTGACCACGTAGTGATCGCCCACTCGCACCGCGCGGGTCTGCAAGCGGGCCAGGTCCGAGCCCGCGCCCGGTTCGGAATAGCCCTGGCACCACCAGTCCTCGCTGGCCAGGATGCGCGGCAGGAAGCGCTGCTTCTGCGCCGGCGAACCAAAGGTGTAGATCACCGGTCCCACCATCTTGACGCCGAATGGCATGACGCGCGGCGCATGCGCGCGGGCCGCCTCTTCCTCGAAGATGTAGACCTTGACCGGGTCCCAGCCGGCCCCGCCATGCTCGAGCGGCCAGGTCGGCGCCATCCAGCCGCGGCCATGCAGCAGTTTCTGCCAGCGCAAGTAGTCGGCGCGCGGCAACGGACGGCCGTGCTTGACCTTCTCGGCGATGTCGCGCGGCAGGCTGGCGGCGATCCACCGGCGCACCTCGGCCTGGAAGGCCCGCTCGCTCGCCGTGAAGTCCAGTTGCATGGCGCGTTCCTTCCGGTTCAGAGCCCCAGCACCATCTTGGCGATGATGTTCTTCTGGATCTCGTTCGAGCCGCCATAGATGCTGGCGGCGCGGCTGAACAGGTAGTCCGGCATGGCCGGCGCGGCATGTTCGGGGCCGATCGGCGGCTCGTTCCGGCGGTCCAGGCCCTCCGGCATCGGCAGGGCGTAATAGCCGACCGCCTCGACCGCCAGTTCGGTCAGGCGCTGGCGGATCTCCGAGCCGCGGATCTTCAGCAGCGATGCCTCGGGGCCGATCGGCTTGCCGGCGGCCTCGGCGGCTAGGTGGCGCAGGCTGGTGGTCTCGAGCGCCAGCAACTGGATCTCGATATCGGCGAGCTTGGCGGCGAAATCGTCGTCGGCCAGCAATGGCCGCCCGGCCACCATCTCGGCACGGGCGATCGCCTTCAGTCGCGCCAGCCGCTGCTTGGAGGGGCCGACATCGGCGATGTCGGTGCGCTCGAAGCCCAGCAGGAACTTGGCGTATGTCCAGCCCTTGTTCTCCTCGCCGATGCGGTTCTCGACCGGCACGCGAACGTCGGTGAAATAGACCATGTTGACATGATGCTGGCCATCGATGGTCAGGATCGGCTTCACCTCGATGCCGGGCGTGCGCATGTCGAGCAGCAGGAACGAGATGCCCTCCTGCTGCTTGCCGGCGCCGGAGGTGCGGACCAGGCAGAACATCCAATCGGCCCAGTGGGCATAGGTGGTCCAGGTTTTCGTGCCATTCAGCCGATAGTGATCGCCCCGGCGTTCGGTCTTCATCTGCAGCGAGGCGAGATCGGAGCCGGACCCCGGTTCGGAATAGCCTTGGCACCACCAATCCTCGCTCGCCAGGATGCGCGGCAGGAAATGCCGCTTCTGTGCTGCGGTGCCAAACGTATAGATCACCGGGCCCACCATCTTCAGGCCGAAGGGAATGGCATAGGGCGCGTGCCCCAGCGCCAGTTCCTCGTCGAAGATGTAGCGTTGCGTGGCACTCCAGCCGGGGCCGCCCTGCTCTACCGGCCAGTGCGGCGCGATCCAGCCCTTGGCGTGCAGGATCCTCTGCCAGCGCACGAAATCGTCCTTGGCGAGGCCGACGCCGCCGGCCACCTTGGCGCGAATGTCGCCGGGCAGGCGCTCGGCGATGAAGGCCCGCACCTGGTCGCGGAAGGCAAGGTCGGTGGCGCTGAAGGCAAGGTCCATGGCGCGGCTCCCCGGCTTGACGGCCTGGAATGCTAACGCGACCGGCGGCGCGAGGAAATCGCCGCCGGCCTGGCCCTGGCGCGCCGCCGCGGCAAGGGCGGCTGGTGGCCATAGCCCTTGAACTGCTGCTGGACGCGCTGCATGTCGGGCGCCGAGAGCAGCACCGGGTTACCGACCGCCAGCGCTCGGCAATATTGCGCCGCCAGCGCTTCCACCTCGACCGCCAGCTTCATCGCCGCCGCCAGCGATTCGCCCAGCGCCAGCATGCCATGATTGGCCAGCAGGCAGGCCTTGCGGTCGGCCAGCGCCGCCAGCGCCAGGTCGGAGAGTTCCTGGCTGCCGAAGGTGGCATAGCCCGCGCAGCGAATGCTGTCGCCGCCCGCCACCGCCACCATGTAGTGGAAGGCCGGAATATCGCGCCTGAGACAGGCCAGCGCGGTGGCGAACGGCGCGTGGTTGTGCACCACCGCGCCCACTTCCGGCCGACGCGCCAGGATATCGTGGTGAAGGCGCCATTCGCTGGACGGCAGGCGCCGACCCTGGGGCTGGCCATGGCGATCGAGGAAAACGATATCGGCCGGTTCCAGGCTGGCATAGTCCATGCCGGTCGGCGTCAGCAGCACGCCGTTCCGCCAGCGCACGCTCAGATTGCCGGCGGTGCCCTGGTTGAGACCGCTGGCGTTCATGTGCCGGCAAGCGGCAATCAGCTGCCGGCGCAACGCCAGGCTCACGTCCCCCGCTCCGGGTAAAGCGACAGCAGACCCTCGACGCTGGCCGGGCAGATGCCGCGCTCGGTAATGAAACCGGTCACCAGGCGCGCGGGCGTGACGTCGAAAGCGGGGTTGGCGGCTGGCGTGCCTGGCGGAAACGGCTCCACGGCAAGCCGTTCCCCGTCCGGCGCCCGGCCGGCGATGCGCGTCACCTCGCTTGCCGTGCGTTCCTCGATCGGCACCTCGGCCAAACCGTCGGCAATGCCCCAGTCCAGCGTGCTGTGCGGCAGCGCCACATAGAACGGTACGCCGTTGTCGCGGGCGGCCAGCGCCTTCAGGTAGGTGCCGATCTTGTTGCAGACATCGCCCTGGCGGGTGACGCGGTCGGTGCCGACGATGCAGAGGTCGACCTCGCCACGCTGCATCAGGTGGCCGCCGGCATTGTCCACGATCAGCCGGTGCGGCACGCCATGCGCGGCCAGTTCCCAGGCGGTCAGCGCGCCCTGGTTGCGCGGCCGGGTCTCGTCCACCCAGACCTGCAGCAGCAGCCCGGCGTCGTGCGCGAGATAGAGGGGCGCCAACGCGGTGCCGTAATCGACCGTCGCCAGCCAGCCGGCATTGCAATGCGTCAGCACCTTGAGCGGCCCGTCGCCGCCCTTGCGCCGCCAGGCGGCTTGCAACAGCTCCAGGCCGTGCCGGCCGATCGCCCGGCAAGTGGCGACGTCGTCCTCGGCGATGGCCGCCGCCCGGGCATAGGCCAGCCCGGCCCGTTCGTCGGGCGGCCGGTCGCGCACCGCGCCGCGCACCGCGTCCAGCGCCCAGCGCAGGTTGACCGCCGTCGGTCGGGCCGCCAGCAAGGCCCGGTAGGCAGCTTCCAGACTGGCATCCGAGGCGTCGTGGCGCAGCGCCAGGCAAAGGCCGTAGGCGGCGGTGGCGCCGATCAGCGGTGCGCCGCGCACCACCATGTCGCGGATCGCCCCGACACAGGCGGCCAGGTCGCCCAGCCGCACCACGGAAAACGCGAACGGCAGCTTGGTCTGGTCGATCACCTCGACCGCCCAGCCGTCCGCCGCCAGCCAGATGCTGCGATAATGCCGCCCGTCGACCCGCATGGCCGGGCTTCTAGGCCAGAAGCGTTACCGGCACAATGCGGCCGTCTAACCGACGAACAGGCCGCCGTTCACGTCCAGGATGGCGCCCGACATGAAATCGGCGCCGCTGCCGCAGAGGAAGGCGATGGGCCAGGCGATCTCCTCGGGCTTGGCACGGCGGCCCAGCGGGAACCGGGCCGTGTCATAGGGCGTGGTCGCGGTCATTTCGGTCTCCACCGGCCCCGGCGCCACGCCATTGATGCGTACGCCCTTGGGCGCGTAGCGCTGCGCCAGCCAATAGACCAACGCATGCACCCCGCCCTTGGAGGCGACGTAGTGCGGCTGCACGATGGGCGAGGTACCACCCATCCGCCCGGCGATGGAGCCCACCATCACCAGCTTGCCGCCGCCCTGGGCGACCAGCCGCGGCAACCAGACGCGCGCGACGTTGATCGGACCCAACAGGTTCACGTCCATCACCTGGTGGAAAATCTCGTCCCAGCCCGAATCGCTCAGCCAGTCCTCGAACGGACAGATCCCCGCGCACGCCACCGCCGCGGCCACCGGACCGCACGCCGCGGCCACTTGTTCCAGCTCGGCGCGCTTGGCTACGTCCGCCTGGAAGCTCTGCGCCCTGATGCCCCGCCCATTGAACTCATCGCGAAGGGCGGCGCAGCTCAACAGGTCGACCAGCACCACCTCGCCCCCCAGCGCACCGACACAGCGCGCGGCCATCGCCCCGATGCCGCGCGACGCACCGGTGATCAGCACCCGCTTGCCATCCAGCTTGAGCGCGTTCTCCACTCCCTGCCCCCATCGTTGCCCCCGCCACGTTAGCGCAGCGCGATCGCCAAACGCGCGGCCTGCAGCCAGCGGGTTGGGAATGTCAGCCACGCTGTTGTCAGGTTGCTGACTGTCAGCAAGGCAACTATATTACCTGGATGGACAGGGCCGATCAAATCGAGAACGCGGACCGCAATATCGGGTTTCTGCTGCACGACGCGGCGCGGCTGATGCGCGTCAGCTATGACCGGCGCATGCGGGCGCTCGGCTTGACCCGCTCGCAATGGTGGGTGATGACGTTCCTTTACTTCCACCAGGGCGCCTCGCAAACCGCGCTGTCGGAGGAACTGGAGATCGAACGGGCGACGTTGGGACGGCTGCTGGACCGGCTGGAGCAGAAGGGCTGGATTGCACGCCGGTCCGACAGCCGTGACAGGCGCGTGAAACGCGTCTATTTGACGGGTGCGGTCGAGGAACTGATGCAGACCATGCGGGCACGCGCCGCGGATGTGCGTGCGGCGGCCTTGCGCGGGTTCAGCGCGTCGGAACTCGAGGTGCTGAAGGACATGCTGATGCGCCTTAAGAAGAATATAACCGAAGCATCTGAATACGAAAGACAGATTGCGGACGAACCGCAGCCTCCCAGGGTTGTCAATGGCTGATAGCGCGCAACGCCAACCGGAACCGCTGCGGCCGTTGCCCGAGGACCGCGGCGATGCACGGCCGCGGCTTGGCGCGGTGGCCGGGCAAGGCCAGGCGCGGCGGAGCGAACCGGCGGAACCGCCGGCCCGACCCGCCGAGACGCCCAGCCGCCCGGCCGAGCCGCCCCTGTTGCAGGTGTCGCGCCGCCATCGCGGCCGGCTGGTGCGCGGCCTGCTGCGCTTCGTGCTGATGGTGGTGCTGCCGGTCGCCGCCTGCGTCTATGGCGCGATCTGGTGGGGCAAGAGCGCCCGCTACATCGTCACCGAGAACGCCTATGTGAAGTCGAACATCCTGGCCATCGCGCCGGAGATCGACGGCAAGGTGGTCACCGTCGAGGTGACCGAGAACGCCGCCGTGCGCAAGGGCGAGCCGCTGTTCCGCATCAACCCGCGGCCATTCGAGATCGCCGTCGAGGCGGCCCGCCAGCAGCTCCGCGCGGCACGCAGCGAGATCGAGGCCAAGCGGGCCGAATACCGCGGCGGGCTCGAGGAAACCCGCATGGCCGAGGAGCGCGGCCGCTATGTGTCGCGCGAGATGCAGCGCCAGCAGACGCTGTTGGAACGCGGCGCCGCCACGCAGTCCAAGTTGGACGAGCGCCAGCACGAGGCGGAGATGGCGGCCCGCGCCATCCGCATGATGGGCGAACGCAACCGCAAGATCCTGGTGGAGCTGGGCGGCTCGCTCGAACTGCCGACCGAACAGCACCCCAAGGTGATGAAGGCACAGGCCGATCTCGACAAGGCGCTGCTCGACCTGGAGCGCACGGTGGTGCGCGCGCCGGCCGACGGGATTGCCAGCAACGTCAAGCTGCAGGCAGGCGAGTATGTCGAGGAAGCGAAGCCGGCGCTGACCATGGTCGAAACCGGCAATACCTGGATCGAGGCGAACCTGAAGGAGACCCAGCTGACCTTTCTGAAGGTCGCGCAGAAGGCCGAGCTGGTGACCGACGCTTATCCGGACTTCAAGTTCAAGGCCCGGGTGGAGAGCCTGAGCCCGGCGACCGGCGCCGAGTTCGCCCTGCTGCCGCCGCAGAATGCCTCAGGCAATTGGGTGAAGGTGGTGCAACGCCTGCCGGTCAGGCTGTACGTCGAACCGGAACAGGGCCTGCCCGTGCTGCGCGCCGGGATGACGGTGACGGTATCGATCGACAGCGAACGCGACCGCAGCCTGCGCGTGCTGGTGCGCGAACTGGCGCAGATGCTGGGCATCGAGGGCTGGCTGCCGAACGGCTTCGTCAACCTGTTCCCGGCGGACCAGGGATAGAAGCGCTCGAACATTCCGTTCAGCCAGGCGACGGGCGAGACACCGAGCGATGTCGCTACCGACATTGACCTTGCGCGCGATCCGGGCACGGCCGGTCGTGCTGAAGCTGCGCCGACCGGTGGTGGCGCGGATTGCGACCCTCACCGACTGGCCGCTCATCCTGATCGATCTGGAGACCGAGCAAGGCATCGTCGGCCGCGCCTACCTTGAACCCTATACGCTGAAAATGCTGCGTTATCTGGTGCCGGCCCTGCACGATTTCGCGGCGCTGCTCAAGGGCCGCCGGGTGGCGCCCTTTGAATTCTACGATCTGGCCCGCCGTTCGCTGCATTTTGTCGGCTACCAGGGCCAGTCGCAGATCGCCGTGGCTGGCCTCGACATGGCCGCCTGGGATGCGCTGGCCCAGGCGGCGGGTCTGCCGCTCTGTGTGCTGCTGGGCGGCACATTGGGGCCGGTCAGGTCCTACAACAGCAACGGTCTGTGGCTGCAACCGCCCGGGGCAGTCGCGGAAGAGGCGGTCGCCCTGCGCGCGGAAGGCGGTTTCGCCGGACTGAAACTGCGGCTTGGCCGCGAGCGCTTTGCCGACGATCTCACCACGCTGCGCTTGGTGCGCGAGGCGGTCGGCGAGGACGTGGTCCTGATGGTCGACTTCAATCAGGGCCTGACCCTCGACGAGGCCTTGCGCCGTTGCCACGCACTCGACGACGCCGACCTGACCTGGCTCGAGGAGCCCATTGTCTATGATGACTTGCGCGGCTTCGCTCAACTCGCCAGAGAGCTGAAGACGCCGATCCAGATCGGCGAGAATTTCTACGGCCCGCGGGACCTACAGCAGGCCTTGCAAGTCCAGGCCTGCGATTTCGTGATGCCCGATTTCATGCGCATTGGCGGCGTCACCGGCTGGCTGTGGGCGGCGGCGATCGCGGGCGCTGCGGGGATACCGATGTCGACGCATCTCTATCCCGAAGTGGCGGCGCACGTGATGCGGGTCACCGAGAGCGCGCACTGGCTGGAATGGCAGGATTGGGCGGAGCCGATCCTGCAACGCCCCTATGCGGTGCGGTCCGGGCACCTGGAAATCCCGGACAGGCCGGGGGTCGGCCTGGAATGGGACGAAGACGCGGTTCGCGCCCATCTGGTGACGCTCTAGTGCCGGATTTGCAGGTCCACCGCTCTCGGCGGCCGACTGGGTGGGGAATCGCAAATCCAAAACCACATGAGAATCATGGAATTACCGGCGTCGTTTGGCCTCCGAAATGCGCCTGAGAGCGCGCGGATGGACGTGCGAACCGCGGCATCGGGACGCTAGGCTTCCCGGGTTAGCCGCTTGGCAAGCTGAAAAAGCGTCAACGCCTCTGCCAGCAGCCCGTCGCGGCGCAGTTCTTCGGCCAACGCGCGCATCTGCTTGACCTGTTCGCGCCGATAGGGCGACAGCAGTGGCCGCGCTTCCACCCGGCGGGCGGGCCGCTCGCTTGCCTCCTCAGGTGCCGCGGTCAGCCAAATCGGCGAGGCAAAACAGCTTCGCAACGCGGCGCTCAGTGCGGATGCCTGCAACATCGTTTCCTCCCCCGGCACCCGCTGGCGGACGCCGGCAGCAAGCAAACATGGGTGCAGCGGTCCCGCCGGCAGTGCCACGGATCACAAACGGCTGGACAATTAGAGCTTGCTGATGCGAACCCGGGCGTCCTTCCGCTGCTTCAGATCGGGCAGCAGCTTGATGCCCAGGCCCGGGCCGTCGGGGGCGCGGATATAGCCGTTCTCCAGGGGCGGCAGGCCGGTCACCAGTTCGCGGTACCAGCCGTAATAGAATGCCCGCACCACTTCCTGGATGACGCCGTTGGTGGCGTTCTGCGACAGGTGCACGGACGCCGTCAGCACCACCGGGCCCGTGCAGTCGTGCGGCGCCACCGGCAGGTGCCAGGCCTCGGCCATGGCGGCGATCTTGCGCGCTTCCGACAGGCCGCCGACCCAGCTCAGGTCCAGCATCACATAGCCGACGGCGTTCAGTTCCAGGAGCTGGCGGAAGGGTCCCCGGCCGCCCAGGGTCTCGCTGGCGGTAACGGGGATGCGGGTTGAACGGGCGTACTCGGCCAGGCTGCCCAGGCTGTCCATCTTGATCGGGTCCTCGTACCAGAACGGCTCGAACGGCTCGAGCGCGCGCGCGATGGTCTTGGCCGCCGTCAGGTTCCACATCGAATGCAGCTCGACATGGATATCCATCCGGTTGCCGACCGCCTTGCGGATCTTGGCAAACGGTTCCATCGCCTTGGCCAGGTCGGGGCCGGAGATGTAGAGCCCGCCGGAGGCCTCGGCGGCATAATCGAAGGGCCAGATCTTCATGCCGGTGATGCCCATTTCGAGCAGGCTCTCCGCCAGTTCGTCGGCGCGGTTGAGGAAACCGTCGAGGTCCTCGTAAGGGCCTTCCGCCTTGCCTTGGGGCAAGCCGAAATTGGCGGTCGACTGCACCGGCCGGGCGCGCACATAGCGATAGCCGGCGCAGGTGTTGTAGACCCGCATCCGCTCGCGCGCCGCGCCGCCCAGGAGCTGGTAGATCGGCAGGCCGGTCGCCTGCCCGAACAGGTCCCACAGCGCGATGTCGATGGCGGAATTGCCGCGCATCTCGGCCGAGGAGGACGCGAAGCCGAGATAGCCGACCAGGCCCTTGGAGTGCTTGTCGATCTCCAGCGGGTTCTTGCCCAGAAGATAGGCGGCCGCCAGGCCATGGATATGCGCCTCCGCGCTGTCCACGCCATAGAAGGTCTCGCCCAGGCCGGAAATGCCCTGGTCGGTATGCAGCTCGACCCACAGCAGGTTGGGAAACTCCTCCAGCCGGATGGTCTCGATGGCGGTGACTTTCATGGCATTCCTCCCCTGACGCGGCGAACTATGGCTTGCCAGGGCCGTGTTCCGCCGGATAGCTAGACGCCATCGGGCCCCGGCGGTCCATGCGCCGCCGCTGGACGCCGAAGCCGGCTGCGAGGAAAGACGATGACCGAGCCGACGGGGCCGCTCAAGGGCCTGAAAGTGTTCGACCTGACCCGCGTGCTGGCGGGGCCGACTTGCGTGCAGATGCTGGCCGATCTCGGCGCCGACGTGCTCAAGATCGAGCGGCCAGGGGCCGGCGACGATACCCGCGGCTTCGCCCCGCCCTACATGGCCGGCACCAAGGAAAGCGCCTATTTCGTCGGCGTCAACCGCAACAAGCGTTCGCTCACGCTCGACATCGCCAAGCCGGAGGGCCAGGCCATCGCGCTGAAGCTGATCGCGCAGAGCGACATCCTGGCGGAGAATTTCAAGGTCGGCGCGCTGGCCAATTACGGTCTCGGCTACGCGCAGCTGAAACCCCGCTTCCCGCGCCTCATCTACTGCTCGATCACCGGCTTCGGCCAGACCGGCCCCTATGCCGCGCGGCCCGGCTACGACGCGCTTGTCCAGGCGATGGGCGGCGTCATGAGCCTGACCGGCGAGCCCGACGGCCTGCCGCAGAAGGTGGGCGTGCCGGTGGCCGACCTGTTCGCGGGGCTGTATGGCTGCATCGGGGTGTTGGCGGCGCTGCGCCACCGCGATGCCACGGGCCAGGGTCAGCAGATCGACATCGGCATGCTGGACACCCACGTCGCCTGGCTCGCCAACCAGGGCATGAACTACCTCGCGACCGGCGAGAACCCGCCCCGGCTTGGCAACCAGCATCCCAACATCGTGCCCTACCAGGTGTTCGCCACAAGCGACGGCCACATCGTGCTGTCGATCGGCAACGATCCGACCTTCGAGCGGTTCTGCAAGGAATTCGACCTGGCGCACCTGCTGGCCGATGCCCGCTTCGCCACCAACGCCGCGCGCGTGCAGAACCGGCAACTGGTCACCGACACGCTGACGCCGGTCATGAAACGGCAGGCCACGGGCTGGTGGATCGAGCGGCTGGAGGCGCTGAAAGTAGGCTGCGGCCCGATCAACAAGCTGAGCGAGGTGTTCGCCGACCCGCATGTGCAGGCCCGCGGCGTGGTCGTGCACATGGCGCATGCCGCGACGGCGGCGGGCGTGAAGGTCATCGCCAACCCGGTGCGGCTGTCCGAAACGCCGGTCGATTACCGTCTGCCGCCACCCACGCTCGGCCAGCATACCGAGGAAATCCTGGGCGAACGGCTGGGCCTGGGGGCGGCGGCGGTCGCCGACCTGCGGGCCAAGGGCGTGGTCTAGCGCTCAGCCCCGGTTGACCAGGAACACGCCCAACGAGGCGATGACAAAGCCGAGGATGGCCAGCGCCGACAGCGATTCGCCGAGCAGCGCCCAGCCCATGATCGCGGTGACCCCTGGCGTCAGGTAGAAATTGGCGGAGACCTTGCCGGCCGATCCGGTCTTCAGCAGATAGAAGAACAGCGCCATGGCGCCCAGCGAGACCACGAGAACGAGATAGCCGAGCGTGAACAGCGCGGTCGGCGTCCACTCGGCATGCGGGCGCTCGAACAGGCCCACCAGCAGCCAGCCGCCGACGGCGCCGGTGGCAAGTTGCACCAGATTGGCGGGCAGCAGCGGCGCCGCCTTGCAGTAGCGGCTGAAATAGAGCGTGCCGGCAATGAAGAAGCCGATCGCCAGGAAGCCGGTGACCAGGCCCTGGCTTTCGCTTCCAGTCGTGGCCTTCAGGCCGACGACGAAGGCCACGCCCAGGATGCCCAGCGCGAAGCCCAGCCATTGCAGCGGCCGGAAATGCTCGCCCAGGAGCGGCCCGGAGGCCAGCGCCACCGCCAGCGGCTGCAGCGACTGGATCAGCGCCACGGTGGCCGAGTTGAGATGGCGCATGGCGACATAGGCGCCGCCCAGATAGAGGGCGTTGATGCACAGTCCGACCACGACGAAATGCGGCCAGCGGCGATTGAGCCCGGCAAAGCTGCCGCGGATGCACAACATCACGAGAAGCAGCAAGGCCGCCGCCAAGCTGAAGCGCACCGCCAGGAAATAGAGCGGGCTGACGTCCGGCAGGCCGGCCCTGACCGCGATGAAGGCCGAACTCCAGATCAGCACGAAGGCAAACGGCGCCAGGCGGTCGAGCCACGGCGCGGCGGCCGCCATGGGCGGAACCGGCGGCCGGCCGCTACGCCACCTCGGCCAGCCGACGCACTTCGGCGCGGCCGTCCATGAACGGACCCATCTGCGCCCCCAGCGTGCGGAAATGCTCGGCCCGGCGGTGCGCCGTCATGGCCTCTTCGTCCACATAGCGTTCGAGGAAGACGTAGCTGTCCGGTTGCTCGCCGCGATAGAGCGCGTAAAGCTTGCAGCCCGGTTCGTTGGCGTTGACCTTGGCGACGAGCTGCCTGGCCACCGCCTCGAATTGCGGCCCCATGCCCGGCTTGACCTTGATGGTCGCGATCACCCCGATCATGGCTTCCCCTTATTCCGCCGCGCGGACTTCTTCCAGGCGGGAAAAGAACCGGCGGCCCGCCCCCTTCTGGTTCTCGTAGATCGAACCCTGGTGCGGCGCCGGCGGCAGCGGCATGCGCACCGGCACCGGCGCGACGCGCGGCTCGATGGTGGGCTGGCCACGCACCACGCGGGCGTTGAAGTCCTCGAAGCTGTCGCGCATGCCGAGCAGCGGCCAGGCGTCGGCCGCGGCATATTCGTGCAGCAACAGCCGGCGCGGCCGGTTGGAGGTGTTCAGCGCCGAGCCGTGCACCGCCCGTACGTGGTGGATGGTCAGGCTGCCGGCCGGTCCCATCAGCTTCGCCGCGCGCCGGAAGTCGAGGCCGCTGGCCACCGGATCGAGGGCGCCGCAGAAGAAGCCGCCGGCATGGTGGTCGTGAAGCGGCCCCTTGTGGCTGCCCGGCAGCACCATCAACGGACCATTGCCTTCCTCGCAGTCGTCGAGATAGAGGCCGGTGGCCAGCACGTCGTCGTTGGTGTGCGGATAGAACGCCCAATCCTGGTGCCATTCGACGGCGGCACCATAGCCGGCCGACTTCATGTTGAGCTTGGTGCCGTGCAGGCGGATGGCGGGACCGAGCAACGGCTCCAGCACATCCAGGATCTCCGGCGCCGAAACGGCGGCCAGGAACACCTGCGACCAGCGATGCGGGGTCTTGATGCGCCGGACGCGCGGGTTGGCCGGGCTGTGGCTGTCCTCCAGATCGTAGACATCGTCGTTGGCGGCCACCCTGCCCGCCTCGGCCACGATGCGATCGGCCTCGCGCCGCAATTCGGCCAGCCGCGCGCGGCCCACCAGTTCCGGCACCACGAGATAGCCTTCCTCGCGGTATTGCTCGATCTCGTGCGGGCTGAGGCGACGGGTCATGGTCGGGGCTCACGGGCTTTCTCGTCCGGCGCAGTATAGCCCAGCGGCGCGCCGCATGGACAAGCGGCCGGGCGGCGGGCATGTTCGCGCCCGCACAAGGCGGGGGGCCGCGGCATGGCGGGCTGGATCGAGACCTATCGGGGCGTGGTGAATGCCTGGGAAACCGACGTGGTGGACCATTTCACGGTGGCCTATTACTTCGACCGCTTCGCCGACGCTTCACTCGCCATCATGGAGCATCTGGACCTGGGTCCGAGCTATATCGCCGCCGAGGGCAAGACCTGCGCCAGCGTCGATTGCTATGTCCGCTACAGCCAAGAACTGCGGGCGGGCGATGCCTTCCACATCGTCAGCGCGCCGATCGACGCCAACGAGAAGGGCCTCAAGCTCGGCCACAAGGTGATCAACTCCGCCACCGGCGGGGTATGCGCCACCATGGAACAGTTCGTGCTGCATTTCGACACCAGGGCGCGCAGGGCGGTACCCCTGCCGGCGCCGCGCCTGGCCGCGGTCAGGGAGCAGACCGTCGCCTGGGACGGCGAGCCCCGGCAGACCCGGCCCGAACCCGAGGACGGCCCCGCCTTCATCGACAGCGCGCGCGATTCGACCAAGCCTTGGGAGATCGACCTGCTGGGCCATGTCGGCTTCCAGTTCTACGTGCACCGTTTCTCGGCCGGCGCCCTGCAGTTCATGGCCGCCATCGGGCTGACGCAGGAGTTCCTGCGCGAGGCCAAGCGCGGCTTCTCCACCTTCGAGTTCCAGATGCGCTTCCGCCGCGAGCTGCGGGCCGGCCAGTTCGTCAAGGTGCGCACCGCGCTGACCCATCTGGGCGGCAGTTCGCTCTGCATGCTGCACCGCATGTTCGATGCCAAGTCGGGCGAGGCGCTGGCCCAGCTCAGCCAGTTCGGCGTGCTGCTGGACATGCAGGCCAGGCGCCCGGCCCGGCTGCCCGACGACATCCGCGCGCGGGCCGAGGCGCGCGTCGCCAAGGCCGCCTGAGCGGGAAAGGGGAGGCCCCGTGAACGACCGCACCGCCAGCCTGCATCCGGGCGCCATCGCGCTGGTGACCGGCGCTTCCAGCGGCATCGGCGAGGCAACCGCCCGCCGTCTGTCCGAGCGCGGCGCGCGCGTGATCTGCGCGGCGCGCCGGGTCGACCGGCTGCAGGCGTTGGTGGCCGCGTGGGGCGATCGGGTGATTGCCCTGCCGCTCGACGTCGATCGGGCCGACGACGTGGCCGGGCTGATCGACCGTCTGCCCGCCGATTGGCGGGCCATCGACATCCTGGTCAACAACGCCGGCCACGACATCCATGGCCGACGGCGCTTCGTCAACGGCACGATCGCCGACTGGGCGGCCATCGTGGAGACCAACACGGTCGGCCTGATGCGAGTGGCGCACGCGGTGCTGCCGGGCATGCTGCAACGCGGCCGCGGCCATGTCGTCAACATCGGCTCGTCCTCGGCCTTCAACCTGCTGGGCGACAGCGCCTATATCGCCAGCAAGGCGGCGGTGCATGGCCTGAGCCAGGCCTGGCGCTCGGAGACGCTGGGCAAGGGCGTGCGGGTGACCGAGGTGATTCCGGGTCCGGTACGCACCGAGTTCGCCGCCACCCGGCTCGATGGCGATGCCGCCGGCGGCGAAGCCTTCTACAAGCAGTTCAAGGCGGTGATCGAGGCCGACGACGTGGCCCGCGCCATTGTCTACGCGCTGGAGCAGCCGGGTTACATGACGGTGACCGAGCTGGCCATGATGCCGTCCGCCTGAGCCACGAGGAGCCAGCGATGTCGCAAGCCGCCAAGCTCGAGGAGTTCCGCAAACGCGCCGCAGCGGCGTTGGCCGGCGGCACGGACAAGGCGCGCGAGCGGCACAAGGCGCAAGGCAAGCTGCTGGTGCGCGAGCGCCTCGTCCGCTTCCTGGACGCCCCGCCGGCGTTCGAAGACGGGCTGTTGGCCGGCACCTTGCGCAACCTGGCGGGCGACGCCGTGGTCACCGTGGCCGGCCAGGTGGCCGGCCGTGAGGTGGTGGTGATCGCCAACGACATGACGGTCAAGGCCGGAAGCTGGGGCCACGAGACCTTCCTCAAGATCACCGCCGCCCAGCGCCTGGCGGCGGAAGCCCGTGTCCCCATCGTCTATCTGATCGACAGCGCCGGCGCGCGCATCGACGAGCAGGCCGACTGCTATCTCGGCCGCCGCGCCTGGGGCAACATCTTCTACAACCAGGTGCAGTTCTCCGGCGTGGTGCCGCAACTCTGCCTCATGTTCGGCCCCTCGCCGGCGGGCTCCGCCTATGTGCCGGCGCTGTCGGACGTCACCTTCATGGTCGACAAGAACGCCACCGCCTATCTCGGCTCGCCGCGCATGGCGGAGATGGCGATCGGCGAGAAAGTCACCGAGGAGCAGATGGGCGGCGCCAAGATGCACTGCCAGGTGAGCGGGCTTGGCGACATGCTGCTGGCCAGCGAGGAGGAGGCGTTGGCGGCCGGCCGGCGCTATCTCTCGTATTTTCCACCGCACTGGGAAGAACTGCCGCCGACGGCGCAAGCGGTGGCGCCAAAGTCGGGCCGCGGCATCCTGGAGATCGTGCCGGCCGACCAGAACGTGCCCTTCCCCGTGCACGAGCTGATCGAACGGCTGGTCGACGCGGACAGTTTCCTTGAGATCAAGGCGCTGTTCGCGCGCGAGATCGTCACCGGTCTCGCGCGCTTGGGCGGTCGTTCGGTCGGCGTGGTGGCGAACAATTCCGCGGTCAAGGGCGGCGTGCTGTTCAACGACAGTTCCGACAAGGCCGCCCGCTTCATTTGGCTGTGCAACGCGTTCAATCTGCCCCTGCTCTTCCTGCAGGACATCTCCGGCTACATGATCGGCAGCCAGGTGGAACGCGCCGGCATCATTCGCCACGGCGCCAAGCTGCTGTCGGCGGTGTGCGAGGCAACCGTGCCGCGCATCGCGGTCATGGTGCGCAAGGGCTATGGCGGCGGCTATCTCGCCATGTCGGGCGCGCCGACCAACCCCGATGCGCAACTGGCGCTGCCGACCGCCATGCCGGCGCTGATGGGCCCCGAGGCGGCGGTCAATGCCGTCTACCTCAACGACATCCTGGCGCTGCCCGAGGCGGACCGCCCGGCCTTCATCGCCGCCAAGCGCGCGGAATACGCGCGCGACATCACCGTCGCCCATCCGGCCGACCGCTTCGCCTTCGAGGCGGTGGTGGAACCGGAGGGCCTGCGCGACGAACTGATCCGCCGCTTTGCGCTTTATGCCCGCCGGCGCGCCGGCCGCATCGAGCGGCGCTGCGGCGTCTGGCCGGTCTAGCGCCGTGACAGCGACCGCCGTCCTCGCCATCCACTATCAGAACGAGAACTGCCATCCCGACGGCAAGGTCAAGTTCGACCTGGCGGAAACCGCCGACTGGCGCAGGGCCGCCATGGCCGCCGCCGGCCGGCTGCTGGAGGGCGCCCGCCGGCATGGCGTACCACTCGTGCATGTGCGCCTGGCCTTCCGCGCCGACTTCCGCGAGGTGATGCAGAACGCTCCGATCTTCCGCGACATGGTGGCGCGCAATTCCTGGGTCGAAGGTAGCTGGGGCGCCGAATTTCTGGAGGGTCTGGGGCCGTTGCCGGGCGAGCGTGTGGTGACGCACCACCGCAACAACGCCTTCTATGCCGCGGCCCTGGAAGCGTATGTGACCGCGCTCGGCGTCCGGCATCTGGTGATCGCCGGCGTCTCCACGGCCTATGCCGTGGAATCGGCCGTGCGGCATGCCGTCGATCTCGGCTACGAGGTCACGGTGGCGGCCGATGCCTGCTCCACCGCCACCCGCGCGCAACACGAGGCCAGCCTGCGATCCCTGGCGCTGCTGGCGGCCATCCGCTCCGCCGACGAGATCGTCGCCGACTTCGCGCGCGGCTAGACGCAGAGCAGCCCACCATCCACCACCAGCGTGTGGCCGGTGATGTAGCTCGACCAGTCGGACAGCAGAAACAGCACCGGTCCGACCAGTTCCTCCGGCTCGGCATAGCGGCCCATCGGCACGTTGCGCAGGAAGCCTCTCAGCCGTTCGGGATCCTCGCGCGTCGCCCGCGTCATCTCGGTTGCGAAGATGCCGGGCGCGACCGCGTTGCAGCGCACGCCGTCGGCCGCCAGTTCCACCGCCAGCGCCTTGGTCAACTGCACGACGCCGCCCTTGGAGGCGGCGTAGGCGGCGGAGACCTTGGGCGCGATGAAGGCGTTGGTGGAGGCGATGTTGACGATGCGTCCCTGGCTCGCCTTGAGATCGGCGAGGCAGGCCTGCGTCAGGTTGAACATGCCGTCCAGATTGACCGCGAGCGTGCGGCGCCAGTCCTCCGCCGCCTCCGGCACCTCGATGCCGCGGCGAAACAGCACGCCGGCATTGTTGACCAGCAAGGCGACCCGGCCGAGCGCCCGGCCGGTCTCGGACACCGCTTGGCGGCAGCCGACCGCATCGCTGACATCGAAGGCCAGCGCCACTGCTTTGCCGCCATGCCGGCGGATGGCGGCGGCGGTATCCTCGGCCATGGCGGCGTCGATATCGCTGGCCGCCACCGCCGCCCCGGCCGCCGCCAGGCCCAACGCGATCGCGCGCCCGTTGCCACGGCCCGCGCCCGAGACCAGGGCCACCTTGCCGTCAAGATCGATGCGCATTCGTCCCTCCGCCGCCGCGGCGCTAGATTGCACGCCCCGGCGCCGTTGCCTAGTTTGCCAGGACGAGCAAAGGGGCGTTCGGCATGATGCTGGTCGGTCAGCACCTCAGCCACAACGCGCGGCGGTTCCCCGACAAGACCGCCGTGATCGACGGCGAACGGCGGATCGCCTATGCCGCGCTCGACCGCTGGGTCAACCGCATCGCCAACGCGCTTGGCGCCGCCGGATTTCGCCATGGCGACAAGCTGGCGATCCTGGCGGACAGCCGCCTGGAATGGCTGGCCGCCTATCTCGCCATCGTCCGGCTGGGCGGCGTGGCGGTGCCGCTCAACTACCGGCTGACCGCGGCCGAGATCGCCGAGACCGTCGGCGACAGCGAGGCGCGCGGCCTGTTCGCCACCGCGAGTTTGCGGCGGGAACTCGCGGCCGCCATCGACCTGCCGCTGATGGTGGTCCTGGACGGTGAGGGACCGGACAGCCTGGCCCGTTTCATCGCCGGGCATGGCGAGGACGAGCCAGCCGCCGCCGTGGCGCCGGATGACGCCAACGTCATCCTCTATACCGGCGGCACCACCGGCCGTTCCAAGGGCGTGGTGCTGAGCCATGCCAATCTGTTCTGGAACTCGCTGAACGAGATCCTCGACACCGACATGGACGAGGACGACAACACCATCCTGGCGACGCCGCTGCACCATTCGGCGGCGCTCAACTGCTGGTTCCTGCCGCATCTCTACCTCGGCGCCACCACGACGCTGCTGCGCAAGTATTCGGCCGAGCTGATGTTGCGCAGCATCGCCGCAGCACGGGTGACCAATGGGTTCACGCCGCCTTCCATGGCGCGCGAGCTGTTCCTGCATCCCCTGGCGCGCGAACTCGACCTTTCCAGCTTCCGCCGCTGGTATGTCGGCGGCGGCATCCTGCCCCGGCAGGATCGCGAACGCATCCGCGCGCTGCTGCCGCAGGTGCGGATCTTCTATCAGTACGGCCTGACCGAGGCCGGCCCCATCGTCACCGTGCTGAAGGAGCAGGATTACGAGCGGGCGCCCGATTCCATCGGCCGCGCATTCCGCCATTTCGAGGTCTGCATCCTGCGCGAGGACCTGAGCGAGGCACCGGTCGGCGAAGTGGGCGAACTGGCGGTGCGCGGTCCTTCGGTCATGCGCGAATATTACAAGCGTCCGGAAGCGACGGCGGCGGCCTTGCACGACGGCTGGCTGCACACCGGCGATCTGGCGCGGCTCGACGATGCGGGCTTCGTCTACTATCACGACCGCCTGAAGGACATGATCAAGACCGGCGGCCTCAACGTCTACAGCCAGGAAGTGGAATACGCGCTTTCCAAGCATCCGGCGATCCGCGAAGTCGGCATCGTCGGCCTGCCTTCGGAGCGCTGGGGCGAGGAAGTGACCGCCGTGGTCGTGCCACGCGACGGGCAGAGCGTGAGCGAAGCCGAGATCCTGGCCTTCGGCCGCGAACGGCTGGCGCATTTCAAGGTGCCGAAGCGCGTCGTCTTCCTGCCCTATGCGGAAATGCCGATCAACTACAGCGGCAAGATCCTGAAGCGTGAACTGCGCCAGAAGCTGATCGGCTGAGCCGATGGATTTCGCCCTGGACGAAGGCCAACGGCTGTTGCTCGACGCGCTCGAAGGCACGGTGAAGCGGGTCTCGCCGCCCGAGCGCGTGCAGCGGCTCGACAACCTGTCGGCATTCGATGCGGACTTGCACCGGGCGATCGCCGATCTTGGCGTGCTGGGCCTGGGCGTGCCGGAAGCGGACGGCGGCAGCGGCGGCGGGCCGTTGGAGCAGATTCTGGCCCTCGAAGTGTTGGGCCGCACAGCCACCTCGATGGCGGTGTTCCTGGTGGTTCACTATATAGCCATGCACCTGCTGCTGGACTTCGGCAATCCGGCGCAGCGACAGGCCCATCTGCCGGCGCTCTGCCGGGGTGAGCGGAAGTTCTCGTTCTGCCTGACCGAGCCCGGCGGCGGCACCGACGTGCTGGGGGCCATCCGCACCAGCGCGCGCCGGCAGGGCGAGGGCTGGCGGCTCAACGGCACCAAGCAGTGGATCAGCGGCGCCGGCATCGCCGATCAGCTCATCGTGTTGGCGCGCACCGCGGAACACCGCACCCGCGGCTTGACGATGTTCCTGTTGCCCAAGGCAAGCCCCGGCCTCCGCGTCGCCGAGCGCGCCACACTCGGTATCCACGGCTACGACACCAACGAGGTGGCTTTCGAGGAGGTGGAATTGCCGCGAGCCGCGGTGCTGGGCGCGGCGAATGCCGGTTTTCAGCAGGTGCTGGCGACCTTGAACGCCGAACGGCTGCACGCGGCCGCCGTCGCCACCGGCATCGGCCGCGGCGCCTGTCAGGTGGCGGTCGCGCACGCCAAGTCGCGCGCGGCCTTCGGCCGGCCGATCGGTCAGTTCCAGGCGGTGCAGCACCGCCTGGTGCGCGCCAGCTTGGCGGTGGAGGCGGCCTGGCTGCTGACCTTGCGCGCCGCCGGCGACGCCGCGGCCGGCCGGCCGGCGGAACTCAACACCTCGATGGCCAAGCTGGCCGCGGCCGAGGCGGCGGTGCAGGCGACGCAGGCCGGCATGGAGACCCTGGCCGGCGCCGGCTTCGACCTCGACCTGCCCATGCAGCGCTACTTCCGCGACGCCCGCCTCTACGTCTTCGCGCCGATCACCAACGACATGGTCGCCAACTTCCTGGGCGAGCGCTGGCTGGGCCTGCCGCGCTCGTTTTGAGGCGGTCAAGCTATGCTAGCGTGACCGCCGTCATGGCGCGTGCGGTGTTGATTCGTCTTTGCTTCATGCTGGCTTTGGTCGGCCTGCTGACGGGACTTGGCGCGGCCCGGGCGGAGCCGATGCAGGCCGGAGCGATGCGTATCGGGATCCACCCCGACCGCACGCGTTTCGTCGTTGAACTGCCGGGACCGGTTGAGTTCCAGGCGTTCACCCAGGCCGAACCCTATCGCGTCGTGCTCGATCTCGCGGACATCAAGGTGACCCGGCCGCTGCCCCCGCCGGGCGGCCTGATCGGCGGCGTCCAGCTGGATGGAGTGAGCGGCCCCGGCAGCCGCCTGCTGCTCGACACCAAGGGCCCGTTCAAGGTGGCGGCCATCGCCATCTACCCCCCCAGCGCTGGGCTGCCGCATCGGCTGGTGCTGGATCTGGTCGAAGTCGCCGCGGCCGGCTTCGTCGCCAAGCCGCCGCCCAACCGGCTGTCGCCGCGCGAGGCCGGCCGCGCGCCGGCCGCGACGAACGCGCCCAGGCCGCCGGCCGCCAAGCGCCCGACGGCCAAGCCGGTGATCGTGCTGGATCCCGGTCACGGCGGGGTCGACCCGGGCACCGTCGGGGTCGGCGGCATGCACGAAAAGGACCTGGTGCTGGACTACGCCCTGGAATTGCGCCGACGACTGGAGCGCACCGGTCGCTACCGGGTGGTCATGACGCGCGAGCGGGACATTTTCCTGCGATTGAGCGAACGCGTGGACGTGGCGCGCAAGACCAACGCGCAGCTCTTCATTTCGTTGCACGCCGACTCCATCGGCAGCGCGGAATTTCGTGGCGGCGCGGTCTACACCCTCTCGGAAACCGCCTCCGACGAGGAGGCGGCGGCCCTGGCGGCGAAGGAGAACAAGGCGGACCTGTTGGGCGGTGTGCCGCTCGATGACCGCGACAACCAGGTGACCTCGATCTTGATCGATCTGGCGCAACGCGAGACGATGAACTATTCGGCCCGGTTCACCAACCTGTTGCTGCCCGAACTGGCGGAGCGCAACGTGGCCATGCGGCCCAAGCCGCACCGCTTCGCGGGTTTCCGCGTGCTGAAGGCGCCCGACGTGCCGTCGGTGTTGTTGGAGCTGGGCTACCTGTCGAATCGGCAGGACGCGCAGTTCGTCACCTCGGCCGCGGGCCGGGCGGCGATCGTCGCGGCCGTGGTCGAGGCGATCGACCGCTATTTCACCGAGAAGCGCAATTGAACCGCCCGGACCTGGCGACCGGATCTTCCGTGACCCAGCAACTTGCGGAAGAAGAGCTGGCGGGCCTCTGGCTATCAGCCAAAATGCGCCTGTTGTCGCTGGCCGTAGTTGCCGCGCTGCTGCTGTTCCTGGTGCCGTGGCCGCTCTATCCCTACTACGTCGTCAGCCTGCTGCTGTTCGCCGCCGCGGGCGTCGCGCTCTACCTCGCCAAGCGCTACGAGTTCTGGCAGCCCTGGGTGACCTACGCCATCCTGCTGGCGGATTTCGTGGCCTGCATGGTGGTGACCATCGCACTCTTCTGGCTGCTCTATCCGCAGCTGCCGCCGGCGCTGCAATTGCGCAACGAGCCGGTCGTCTACTTCTTCCTGGTGCTGACCACGACGGCCTTCAGCTATTCGCCGCGCTACATGCTGGCGGCAGGCCTCTGCGCGGCACTGGCCTATGCCGGTGGCGTGTGGTGGGCGGCAAGCCTGCCGGGCTCGTTCTTCGCCGACTTGCGCCCAGGCGACGGTCCGCTCGGCGAGCGCCTGGCGCTCGTGCTCGACCCCAACGCGCTCAACCTGGGTCGCACGGTGCAGGGCGTCGTCATGCTGCTGCTGGTCGCCTGCGTGCTGGCAGCCGCGGTCGCCCGCTCGCGCGCGGTGGCGATGAGGGCGGCCGAGGCGGCACGCCAACGCGTCAACCTGTCGCGCTATTTCCCGCCCAGCCTGGTGGAGACCCTGGTCCGCAGCGATGCGAGCCTGAGTGGCGCGGAGCAGCAACCGGTGGCCGTCCTGTTCGCCGATCTGGTGGGCTTCACCCGGCTGGCCGAACAACAGGGCGGCGCGCGCAGCATCGAAACCTTGCGTCAATTGCATGAACGGGCCGAGACAGCGGTCTTCGAGCATGGCGGCACGCTCGACAAGTTCCTGGGCGACGGCATCATGGCGACGTTCGGCACGCCGGCGCCCGGTCCGCGCGATGCCGGCAACGCGCTCGCCTGCGCTCGCGCGCTGCTGGCTGCCGTCGACCAACCCAACCGGGAACGCCAACGCGCTGGCGAGCCAACGCTTCGCCTGTCGATCGGCCTGCACCATGGCGAGGTGGTGATCGGCAACATCGGCAGCCAGCGCCGGCTGGAACTGGCCGTGGTCGGCGACGTGGTCAACGTCGCCAGCCGGTTGGAGGAGGCGACGCGCGGCCTTGGCTGCAGCATCGCGATCAGCGACGCCATGGCGCAAGCCGCACTCGGCGAAGCGGGCGCCGACCAGCCGTTGGCTGGCTTCGTCCAGCACGGGCCGATCGCCTTGCGCGGGCGGGAGCAACCGGTGCCGGTGTGGACCTACTCGCCGGCGGCCGGGCCCGCGTAGCGGTTCTCGATCTCGCTCCAGCCGGGCAGGCCGACGATCTCCTGGTATTCCTGGAAGCCGACGCCCGAGCCGACCAGCGCCATGCGGCCCGTCTTGAGATCGTCGAGCGCCGCCTGCATCACCTTGACCGAGCGCATCAACAAGCTGATGCCGTAGATCGCCATCCTGAACCCCATTTCGGCCAGCTCGTCGGGGCTGAGAATGGGCGTGCGCCCGCCTTCCAGCATGCTGGCAAGCTGCGGGCAGTCGAAGCTGCGGCCGATCAGCCGCAATTCCTCGACCGAGAGCGGCGACTCGATGAACAGGCCGTCGGCGCCCGCCTTGAGATAGCGCTCACCGCGCCTCAGCGCCTCGTCCATGCCCAGAACCGTGCGCGCGTCGGTGCGGGCGATGATGAAGGTGTCGGGGTTGAGCCGGCCGCCGGCGGCGGCGCGCAGCTTCGCCTCCATCGCCTCGCTCGGGATCACCGCGCGCCTGGCCATGTGGCCGCAGCGCTTAGGCGAGACCTGGTCCTCCATGAAGAAGGCGGAAACACCCAGTCGCTCGTAGGTGTTGACCGTGTGCACCACGTTCTTCACATCGCCATAGCCGTTGTCGGCATCCACCATGACCGGCAACGCACTGCCGCGCATGACATCGGCAACCCCGGCGGCGATCTCGCCCAAGCCGGCAAGACCGATATCGGGCAGCGCGTAGCGCGCGCCGACCAGCGCAAAGCCGCCGATGAAATAGGCCTGAAAGCCGGCGCGCTCGATCAGCCGGGCCGACAGCGCATCGAAAGCGCCCGGCATCACCAGGATGCGTTCGCCGGCCAGCAACTCGCGAAAGCGGGACACCACCGCCCCCTATCTCGCCGGCCGGTCGATCGCGCGCAGGATGACCGGCCAGTAATTCTCGCCGTCCCCGGCGGCAATGGCTGCCCGCAGCTTCTCGCCCGCCAGCCGCGCCCCGGCGGCGTCGAGCCCGCCGTCGGCGGCCAAGGCCAGCGCATAGGACAGATCCTTGAGCGCATAGCGCGCGGAGAACGCGCGCAGCGGGAACTCGCCCGGCAGCATCGCCTTCATGCCGTGGTTGCGCAAAGCGAAACTGTCGGCCGAGCCCTTGGACAAGGCTTCGAACAAGAGCTTCGGCTCGACGCCGGCACGCCGGCCGATGGCCAGCGCCTCGGCCAAGGCCACGCCGGTCTCGAAGATCACCATGTTGTTGAGGATCTTCACCACCTGGCCGCAGCCGACCGGCCCGCAATGCGTCACCTCGCTGGCAAGGCAACGCAGCAGCGGCTCGATGGCCTGGAAGTCGGCCGGCGTGGCGCCGACGGTGATGCTGAGCGTGCCCGCTTCCGCCGCCGCGCGGGTGCGCGCCACCGGCGCGTCGGCATAGGCGATGCCGCGCGTGGCGAAGCGGGCGGCCAGTTCGCGCGTCAGGCCCACCGGCGCGGTGGTGAGATCGACCAGCGTCTGGCCGCGCTGCATCGCGTCCAGCAATTCGCCGGCCACCGCCCCCAGTTCCTCGCCACCCGGCAGCGACAGGAACACGACGCCTGCCCCGCGCGCCGTGTCTGCCACGCCTTGCGACCGCATCACCCCATGCGCCGCCAGCCGGTCCAGCGGTTCGACGCGGAGGTCGTAGGCGCGGATGGCGCGGCCGGACTTCATCGCCAGGTTGCGACACATCGGTTCGCCCATCACGCCAAGGCCGATGAAGCCCACGCCGTCGGCCATCTCAATTCCCCCTGGCGGCGCGCGCGGCCGAGGCGCCGGCGATGCGGCCGAACACCGCGCCGGAAGTCAGCCCCGTGCCACCTGGATAGTTGAAGTAGAACAAGCCGCCCACCAGTTCGCCCGCGGCATAGAGCCCGCGCATCGCTCCGCCGTCGCTGTCCACGACCTGTCCGTCGTTGCCGATGCGCAAGCCGCCGAAGGTGAAGGTGATGCCGCAGGTCACGGCGAAAGCCTGGTAGGGCGGGGTGTCGAGCGGGTTCGCCCAGTTGGCCTTGGGCGGCTCAATGCCGCGCGCGGCGCGGCCATCCTTGACGGTGGGATCGAACGGCGTCGCGGTATCGACCGTGGCATTGAAGCGGCGCACGGTTTCGAGGAAGCCCTGCGGATCGACGCCCTCCAGCTTGCCTGCCAGTTCCTCCAGCGTGCCGGCCTCCGCCTTGGTCACTTGGCGGATGCGGTATTCGTCGCGCAACAGATGCTTGACCTTGGCGTCGAACACCTGCCAGCAAAACTGCCCCGGCTGCTGCAGGATGACGCGACCGTATTTGGCATAGGTATAGTTGCGGAAGTCGGCGCCCTCATCGACGAAGCGCTTGCCGGCCGCGTTGATCATCAGGCCAAAGGGATAGCTGTGCTTCTGGAAGTTGTCGCCGACCGCGAGGTCGCCGAATTCCGGCGCGTTGCGGTCCCAGGCAACCGCATGGCAGCCCGACCAGTTGCCGTTGGCCATGGCGCCGGCGGCCAGCGCCATGGCGATGCCGTCGCCGGTATTGAAGCGGGTGCCGCGCACCTTGGCCAGTTCCCAGCCGGGGCCGAGATAGCGACTGCGCATCTCGGAATTGGCCTCGAACCCGCCGCAGGCCAGCACCACCGCCTTGGCCGCGATCTCCTGCGTGCGGCCGTCCTGGCGCACCACGACCCCCTTGACGCCGTCGTCGCCGGCGATCAGGCGGAGCGCCCGCGCGGCATAGCGCACTTCGATCCCATGCCGCGCGGCCGAGGCGTAGAGCGCGTCGATCAGTCCTGGCCCGCCGCCCCAGGCCTCCACCGTCAGGCCGCCCCAGAAGCGGAACTTCTGGCCGATCTTGAAAGCCTGCCGGCCATAGAGCGGCACGAAGCGCACGCCCTTGCCGCGCATCCATTTCAAGGCCTGGAAACTCTGCCGGATCAGGATCTCCGACAGGTCAGGGTCGGTGCGGTATTCCGTCACCCGGCCCATGTCGTCGAAGAACTGCTCCTCGGTATAGGCGCCGAATTCGGTGTTGGCCTGCTCCTGTTCGCTCAAGTCGGGCATCAGCTCCAAGAGATCGTCGAGACCGCGATAGACGACGCGCATGGCGCCCGCCGTGAAGCGCGAATTGCCGCCGCGTTCGGCCTGCGGCGCGCGTTCCAGCACGCACACGCTGGCGCCGTTCTCTTGCGCGGCGAGCGCCGCGCAGAGCGCGGCGTTGCCGCCGCCCACCACCACCACGTCATAGGCGTTCATGACTTCGCGTCGGCCTCTCGCTTCGCCTTGATCTTGTTGAGCACGGGCAGGACATAGCGGCGGAACTGCGCCGGATTCTCCGACATCGGAAAATGCCCCAGTTCACGCATGATCACCGCTTCAGCGCCGGCAATCCGCTCGGCGGTGCGCAAGGTGTCGGCCGGCTCGCAACTGAAATCATACTCGCCGGTCAGCAGGTAGACCGGGCAGACCTGCGTGTCGATGCGCCCCACCCGGTCGCGATAATCGCTGTCCGCGCGATAGAAATGCAGATCACCCTGGAACACGCCGGGGCCGCTCTGCATATAGCTCCACAAGGTTTCCCAGCGGAACTCGTCCGGGCCTTGCGGGGCGACCAGGCCGCTGACCAGCGCCGCCGCCAACTCGCCGCCATTCACGTCGGCCCGGTTGAGCCAGGCCGTGTCGTACCACGGCTGCTGATGGTCGGCGGCTTCGAGGCCGATCACCGCGCCGAATTCCGGGCCATGCGCGGCCGCCAAATGCAGCACGATGCGCCCGCCCATCGAGCAGCCCATCACGACCGGCCGCTGCAGGTCGAGCGCCTGGCAGAAGCCGCGGATCGCTTGCGTATAGGCGGCCGTGGTCAACTTGTAATCCTCGACATGGAAGCCCGCCGGGGGCGTCGACTTGCCGTGCCAGGGCAGGTCGAAGGCGATGACGCGGAAGTCCCGGGTGATCTCCTCGTCGCACATGAGATGACGAAATTGCCGGCCGTCGGCGCCGGCGGTGTGCAGGCAGACCAGCGGGATGCCCTGCCCCGCTTCCTCGAAATAAAGCCGCGTCGGCCGGCCGTCGAGCGCGAGCCGCAGATAGCGGCCGACGATGGGTTCGATCCCCGCCGTCACGCGGCACCGGCCAGGCGGCGGGGAGCCGCCAGCGCTTCCTTGAAATAGCGCAGGTTCGCCATGAAGGGGTGCAGGTCGCCCTCGATCCAGCCGCGGCCGAACTTGGTGAAGGCAAAGAGATCGCAGAAGGCGGGCCTCGGCATCGGCCGCCAGTGCTCCTGCCAGGCCTCGGCGTCCGCGCGCACCGCAAATCGCCAGGGCCGCATCAGCAGCGGCCCATGCGCGAGGGCAGCGATGCGGCCCGCTTCCACGGCGACGTAGTAGTCCTGCTCGCCGACGCCAACCAGCATGGTGAGCGATACGAGGCGGCCGCGCCTGACCAACGCCGCGTCGCCGTTCACCAGTTCCGGCAGCCGTTCGATCAAATCTTCCCCCGGTCGGCGCACTCTAGGTAGCCGGTATCTCGCCGTCAAAGCGGGCTTGCCGCGGAACCGGGCGGACGGAACAATGCCGCGAGGGGAGAGCGGTCATGTTGGAAAGCCATGTCGAGATCGCCACGCGCGAGGGGCGGATGGACGCCTTTTTCTGCCGGCCGGAGGAAGGCGGGCCGTTCCCGGCCATCATCTTCTACATGGACGCGCCGGGCGTGCGCGAGGAACTGCGCGACATGGCGAGGCGGCTTGCCAGCGTTGGCCAGGCGGTGCTGCTGCCCAACCTCTACTACCGCCGCGCGCCGGCCGCCGCCATCCGGCTCGACGCCAACCGGATCGACCAGGATCCCGCGGCCAAGGCCGAGATGTGGTCGTTCATCGAGAGCATCAACGACAACTGGCTGATCGTCTCCGACACCGCCGGCATCCTCGACTTCCTCAAACGGCAGCCGGAGGTCAAGGGGCCGCCCTTTGGTTGCGTCGGCTACTGCATGAGCGGGCAGTATGTGTTCGCGGTGGCGGGCGCCTATCCCAAGGAGATCACCGCCATGGCCAGCTTCTATGGCGCCGGCCTGATCACTCGGCGCGACGACAGCCCGCATCTGTCGGCCAAGAACATCACCTCGGCCGAGCTCTATTTCGCCTTCGCCGAGATCGACCATTATGTGAAGGACTCGACCATCAAGCGGCTGCCGGAAATCCTCGACCCGCTGGGCACCCCATACCGCATCGAGGTCTATCCCGGCACCCAGCATGGCTTCGCCTTCCCGTTGCGCCATTGCTACGACAAGGCGGCGGCCGAACGGCACTACGAGCGGCTGTTCGCGCTCTACCGCCGCGCCCTGCCGCCGCCGGGGTGAAGCCCCCAGCCTGCAGGGCGGCATGTTGCTGGTGACGCCCCTGCTCGGTGCCGACGGCGAGGTCTACGCGGTCTCGCAAGGTCCGGTCGCCATCGGCGGCTTCAGCGCCGGCGGCCAAGGCGCGACGG
>VGEV01000012.1 GCA_016869175.1 Alphaproteobacteria bacterium | reverse complement strand
GTCGCCGGCCCGTAGCGCTCGGGGATGTCCGCCCACGGCGAGCCCGTCCTCAGCCGCCAGAAGATGCCATTGAGCACGCGCCGGTCGTCGGCGCGTGGAACCCCGCGCGGCTTGTTCGGCAACAGCGGCTGTAGGATCGACCATTCGAAGTCCGTGATCTCGTAGCGGCGTGCAGGCATCCTCGACCCTTCTCGAGGACCCTTGAATCACCCTTCGCCAACTTTGGGAATCCCATTTATGAGTTCATGACCTAGTGCAAAGGCACTTAAGGCCGCGTGAAAATGGCTTGCCCAGCGGGCTTAGACCCGAACGCTAATGAACGCAAGCGGTCTTGCCCGTGCTGGCGGGCGATGGCCGGGACGGGCTATAAGCGTGTTTGGGAAGTCGACCCTGGCACGCCGAGGAACTGCCATGCTGAACGCTGCTGCCCCGCTGGCGAACGAACCATTGGTCCGGGTCCAGCACGCTGCCCCCGGGGTGTTTCGCCTGACGCTCAATCGGCCGAAGGCGTACAATAGCTTGTCAACCGACTTGATGACGGCGCTGGAAGCGGAGCTGGGGCGGCTCGCCGACCTGCCGGAAGCGCGCGCGATCGTGCTGGCGGGCGCCGGTCCGGGCTTCTGCGCCGGGCACGACCTGAGGGAAGTCCGAAGCCTGGCCGACGATGCCGCCAAGCGTGCCCTGATGGCGCAGTGCTGCCGGCTGATGCAAGGCATCGTCGAGCATCCCAAGCCGATCATCGCCCAAGTGCACGGCACCGCCTCCGCGGCCGGATGCCAACTGGTGGCGAGCTGCGATCTGGCCTTGGCGAGCGACGAGGCCCGCTTCGCCACGCCCGGCGTCAATATCGGTCTGTTCTGCCATACCCCGATGGTCGCGTTGGGCCGCAACGTGGCGCGCAAGCACGCCATGGAAATGCTGCTGACCGGCGAGCTGATGGACGCGCCGACCGCGGTGCGCTTCGGCCTGATCAACCGCGCGGTACCGGCCTCGGAGCTGGACGGGGCGACCTTGACGCTGGCCCGGCAGATCGCCAGCAAGTCCAGCCATACGCTGAAGCTCGGCAAGCAGGCGTTCTACAAGCAGCTCGACCTGGACCTGGGCGAGGCCTATGCCTTGGCCAGCGAGGCGATGCTGGAAAACCTGCTGGCGGCGGACGCGGCCGAGGGGATGGGCGCCTTCCTCGAGAAGCGCAGCCCGCGTTGGCTGGATCGCTGAGATGGGAGAGCCGGCCGCCGGCGAGGACGAGGCGGCCTTCCAGGCCCGGCATGCCGCCTATCCCGACGAGTTGATTCGCGACCTGCTGCGGCGGGTCAAGGTGATCGCCATGGTCGGCGCCAGTGCCAACTGGAACCGGCCCAGCTATTTCGCCATGAAATATCTGCAGGAAAAGGGCTACCGGGTGATACCGGTCAACCCGCGCGAAGCCGGCAAGACGGTCTTGGGCGAGGTGGTGCAGGCCAGCCTGAAGGACATTCCCGTCGCGATCGACATGGTGGACTGCTTCCGCGCCTCGGCTGCCATCGAACCCATCGCCCAAGAGGCCATCGCCATCGGAGCCAAGGTGCTGTGGATGCAACTGGGCGTGCGCAACGATGCCGCCGCGCGCCACGCGGAAGCCGCTGGCTTGACCACGATCATGAACCGTTGCCCGAAGATCGAATATGGCCGCCTGTCGGGCGAGATCAGCTGGCTGGGCGTGACCAGCAAGGTGATCAGCAGCCGGCGCCAGAAGAAGGTTTGACCCGACATGACCGCGACCTATGGCTTCGAAACCCTGGCGATCCATGCCGGCGCCTCGCCCGATAGCGCGACCGGCGCGCGCGCCACGCCGATCTACCAGACCACCTCGTTCGTGTTCGACGATGTCGACCACGCCGCCTCGCTGTTCAACCTGCAGACCTTCGGCAACATCTATTCGCGATTGACCAACCCGACCGTCTCGGTGCTCGAGGAACGGGTGGCGAGCCTGGAAGGCGGCACCGCGGCGGTGGCGGCCGCTTCCGGCCACGCGGCGCAACTGCTGGTATTCCATACGCTCTGCACCTCGGGCAGCGAGATCGTGGCCAGCCGCAAGCTCTATGGCGGTTCGATCACGCAACTGAGCCACAGCCTGAAGCGCATGGGCTGGACCGCGCGGTTCGTCGATCCGGACGATCCGGCGAACTTCAAGGCGGCGATCAATGACAAGACGCGCGCCGTGTTCCTGGAGAACCTGGCAAATCCGGGCGGCGTCGTGGTCGATCTCGAAGCGGTCGCCGACATCGCGCACGCCACCGGGGTGCCGGTGGTGGTCGACAACACGCTCGCCACCCCCTACCTCTGTCGGCCGTTCGAGCACGGCGCCGACGTCGTCGTGCACTCGCTGACCAAGTTCCTGGGCGGACACGGCAACTCGATCGGCGGCGTGGTCGTCGATGGCGGCAAGTTCGACTGGGCAAGATATCCGGGCAAGTATCCGGCGTTGACCGAGCCGACGGAGTCCTATCACGGCCTCCGATTCTACGAGACCTTCGGCAATTTCGGCTTCGCCGTCGCCTGCCGCGCCATCGGTCTGCGCGACCTGGGGCCGGCGCTCTCGCCGTTCAACGCGTTCCTCATCCTGACCGGCATCGAAACCCTGCCACTGCGCATGGCGCGTCACTGCGAGAACGCCTTGAAGGTGGCGACCTTCCTCAGCAAGCATCCCAAGGTCGCCTGGGTGTCCTATGCCGGGCTGCCGAACGACCGCTATCACAACCTGGCCAAGAAATACCTGCCGCGCGGCTGCGGCTCGGTCTTCACCTTTGGCGTCAAGGGCGGCTACGAAGCCGGCGTGAAACTGGTCGAGAACATCAACCTGCTGTCGCATCTCGCAAATATCGGCGACACGCGCAGCCTGATCATTCACCCGGCCTCCACCACCCATCGGCAGTTGACGCCCGAACAATTGGCCGCCGCCGGCGCCGGCCCGGACGTGGTCCGGCTGTCGATCGGCCTGGAAACGCCGGACGACGTGATGGCCGATCTCGACCAGGCGTTGGCCAAGACCTGAGCCGGCGGCTCAGTCGCCGGTTCCGGCCGTTGCCAGCCGGCCGGCCGGCCCGGACCGCCGACCGGATCGCGGCAGGAAGCCGGCGGCCGCGGCGGAGACCACCGCGACCGCGGCCAACACCAACAGGATCGGCCCGATCTGCCCCAAGCCGGCGTGAATGATAGGGACCAACGCCACACCCAGCGAGCTGACGCCCAACGTCAACACGAACTTGGCGCCGAATACCTTGCCCCGCCAGCGCTCAGGCGTGTGCCGGGCCAGGAGCGAGTTCTCGGCCGGCTGGCCCATCACGTTGAGCGAGACGACCACGGCGGCAATCGGCAATAGCGCGGCCCCGAACAGCGCGAAGCCAAGCACGCAGAACGGCGCCAAGGCGACCTGGCAGCCAAGATAGACCCATTTCAGCGGATACCGGTCGGCCAATTCGCCGCCCACGAGCTGCGCGCCAGCGCTCAACAGGTAGCAGAGCGAAACCGCACCGCCGATCCCCAGCACCGAGCCGCCCAGCACCCCCTGCAACCGCTCGTCGAACAACTTGGGCAGCGCATAGGCCATCGACTGATAGACCAGGCCGGTGCAGGTAACCGTCAGCGCCAGCACCGTGAACACCCGCAAGCCATCGCTGCTGAACCGGCCGGGCGTATCGGCCACAGCGACGGCCGCCTCCGCCAGGCGTCCGCCGCGCCACGCCCACAGGAACAGCAATCCCGCCGCCAGCGCCGCCACGCCCGGCACCACAAACGCCGCCCTCCAGCCGAGGCTCTGCGCCAGGAAGCCCGCCACCAGCGCCGCGCCGGCGGTACCGGCCGAACCGAACACGCCATTGATGCCCAGCGCCCGGCCGCGATTGGGCGCCTGGGCGATCAACCAGGGTATGCCGACCGGATGGTAGATCGAGGCGAACACCCCCAACAGGGCAAGGCCAAGCGCGATGCCGATCGGGCTGTCCATCAGTCCCGTCAGGATGCTGGCGGCGCCGATGCCGAAGAAGAACACCGCCAGCATTCCCGAGGCACTCCAGCGGTCGGCCAGCCAGCCCGCCGGCAATGCGCAGGCCCCCATCAGCACGGCGCCCGGGATCGACAAGGCGAACAGCTCGGCATAGCCCAGGCCCCATTCTCGCTCCAGCGCCAGCACCACGGTCGCGTAGAACAGCACGAACATGTGTGAGAAGGCATGGGCCAGCCCGGCCAGCCACAAGGTCAGGCGATAGGAACTCTGTTGCATGGCGCTCGCCCCGTTCCGCCTAGGACCGACCGGCGACGGTCGCCAGCCGCCCGGCCGGTTCGGCCGGCAGCCGGAACGCCACCGCGACGGCCACGGCCGAGAACGCCGCCAACACGGCGAACAGGCCGGCCATTTCACCCGTCAGCTTGTGCAGGATCGGCAGCAATGAGAGGCCGACCGCGCCGATGCCGAGGTTCAGCAGGAAAACGAGGCCGAAGGTCTGGCTGCGCTTGCCGCGGGGCGCATACCGCGCCAGCAAGGCCGATTCCACCGGCGACGAGGCGAAATTCGCCGACACCATCATCGCCGCGACCGGCAGCAGGATCGGGCTGGCCAGCAGGAATGCCAGGAAATAGAACGGCGTCTGCAGCGCCAGGCAGGCGACGTAGACGGTCTTCAGCGGCAAGCGGTCGGCCAGTTCGCCGCCCAGCAGCAGGGCGCCGGCGCCGACGACATAGACCGCCGTGACCGCGCCGCCGATGCCCAGGAGCGAACCGCCCAGGCTGTCGAACAGACGCTCCTCGAACAGTTTCGGCAGCGCATAGGAGGTGGCTTGGTACACCAAGCCGCCGCAGACCGCGGTGACCGCCAGCACGGCAAAGGCGCGCCGGCGATGGGCGCGCGGCTGCTCCGTCTCGCCGCCGCCGCCCGTCCTCCGGTCGGTCAACAGCCCCAGCCGCCAACAGGCGATGAAGCCCAACCCGAGCAGCAGGACAACGAAGCCCGGCAGCAGCAGCGCCCAACGCCAGCCGAGATACTGCGCCAAGGCCGCCGCGATCAGCGCCGCGGCAGCGGTGCCGGCGGTGCCGAACACGCCGTTGATGGCCAGCGCCCGGCCGCGATTGACCGCGTGTTCGATCACCCAAGGCACGCCCACCGGGTGGTAGATCGCGGCGAACAGGCCCATGCCGGAAAGACCCAGCGCCATGCCGATCGGTCCTTGCGCCAGGCCGGTGGCGATCGTGGTCAGTCCCAGGCCGACGAAGAACACGGCTAGCATGCCCGTGCCGCTCCAACGGTCGGCGAGCCAACCCGCCGGCAACGCCCCCAGCCCCAGCAGCACGCCGCCCGGCACCGACAGCGCCATCAGCTCGGCATAGCCCAGGCCCCAGTCGCTCTGCAGGCTCAAGACCAGGGTGGCATAGAACAGCAGGAGAGCGTGCGTGCAGGCATGCGCCAAGCTGCCGAAGGCGAGCGTCAGGCGGGGCGAGGTCGGCATGACGTTCCTTGTCCTAGCCTTCACCGGTCTCGCCCTCGATCCATTGCAGGTATGGCGCGTGGCCGCCGACGATAGGCAAGGCGACGATACAGGGCAGCTTATAGGAGTGCATCTGCCGGATCCGCTCGCTGACATGCACCAGCAGCTCGGCTCTGGTCTTCAGCACCAGCGCGGTTTCCGCCTCCTCCGCGAGCTTGCCCTGCCAGCGGTAGATGGCGGTGTGCGGCGCCATGACATTGGCGCAGGCCACGAGGCGGGCCTCGACCAGGACCCGCCCGATCCGTTTCGCCTCGTCCTGATTGGCACAGGTCACATAGACGAACAAGGTCGCCGCGTTCATGTCGCGCCCTCCGCTGGCGGAAGCGGTCCGGCACGGTGCCAGGTCCACAGCGCCGCCGCCAGCAGCGCCATTGCGCCGCCCTGATGCGCCACGCCCAGCCAGACCGGCACTCCCGCCAGCACCACCCAGACGCCGAGCCCGAATTGCAGCAGAGTCAGCATCACCAACAGGTTAAGCGGCCAATGCAAGACCTCGTCGCGCGCCCGTCCGCGCCACCACAGCGTCAACACCGCAACCGCCGCCAGATAGGCGACCAGGCGATGCTGGAACTGAACCATGGCCGGGTTGTCGAGATGGTTGCGCCAGGCGGGCGACAATTCGTGCGCCTCCGGCGGCAAGAACCAGCCGCCCATGTCCGGGAAGCTGTTGTAGCCGAGCCCGGCGTCGAGGCCGGCCACCAGCGCTCCCGACAGCATCTGGACAAAGAGCAGCAGGATGATGCCGGCAGCAGCGCGCCGCACCGCCGCTCGCCCGGCGGTTCGCCGGTCGAGCAAGCCCAGGCTCAACCGCAGGAGCATCGCGAAAATGGCGATCGCCAGGGCCAAGTGCGCGCTCAGCCGATAGTGGCTGACGGCGGGTTGCTCGACCAGGCCGCTGGCCACCATCCACCAGCCGACCGCGCCCTGCAGACCCCCCAGCAGGAAGATGCCGGCCAGCGGCCAAGCAAGTCGGCCGGTCAACCAGCCGAGCCACAGAAACCAGGCAAAGGGCAGCAGGAAAGCCAAACCGATCAACCGGCCGAGCAAACGATGGAAATATTCCAGCCAAAAGATGCGCTTGAAGCCCTCGAGCGTCATGCCGCGATTGATCCGAGCGTATTCGGGCGTCGCCTGGTAGTCGGCGAAGGCCGCCTGCCAGTCGCCCGCGCTCAGCGGCGGCAGGATGCCGGTCACCGGGCGCCATTCGACGATCGACAGACCGGAACCGGTCAGCCGGGTGGCACCGCCCAGCAGCACCATCGCCAGCACCAATGCCGCCAGAGAGGCGAGCCACCAACCGACCGCGCGCCGGCCGTCGCGCGGCGGCGCCGTGCTCAACCATCGGCTCAAGCCAAGCGGTTGCGGTCGGGACACCCTGGCCCTCATCGGGGGTCGGTGGCAGCAGAAGCCGGGAGCGGAAGCCGTAGCCCTGCGTCCGCCCCCGTCCCCCCGCCCCTGCCAGTGGTCGGAGCGGCGGGATTCGAACCCACGACCCCCAGCGCCCCATGCTGGTGCGCTACCAGGCTGCGCCACGCTCCGCCAGTGCGCCCCGCCCCGACCGCGAGCGGCAAGGGAAAGGCGGCGGCACTATACCGGCCACCCTGGCAGCCGGCAACGTTAACGGCGCGCCCGCCTCACCAGCTCGCGCAGTTCCTGCAAATCCGAGAGCAACCGCTTGAGTCGAATACCTGTTACAGGCCTATCCGGGGTCCGGCTGACCGGCTCGACCGCAGCCGCCGTGGCGGGCGCGTTCTCGGCCGCGGACGGACGGCGGCCGCGCTCGCGCAATAGCCGCTGCACGCCCTTGATCGTATAGCCCTGGACGTAGAGCAGCTGCCGGATGCGCCGCAGCAGCTCCAAGTCCTCGGGCCGATAATAGCGCCGCCCGCCGCCCCGCTTCAGCGGCCGGATTTGCGCGAACTTGCCTTCCCAGAAGCGCAGCACGTGCTGCGGCACATCGAGTTCCTCGGCGACCTCGCTGATGGTGCGAAAGGCTTCCGCCGATTTCGGCCCCCGGCGCGATCGGGCGGCGTCTTCGACCGCCTCGACCACCGTCAGGCCTTGCCTTGGCCGGTCAAGGCCCGGCTGATCTGATCCTTCAGGACATGCGAGGGCCGAAACACCATCACGCGGCGCGGCGAGATCGGCACTTCCTGGCCGGTCTTCGGGTTGCGGCCCATGCGGCCGCCCTTCTGCCGGATCAGGAAGGTGCCGAACGACGAGATCTTCACCGGTTCGCCCTTGACCAGATGGTTCGACAGCACGTTCAACACCGCCTCGACGAAATCCGCCGATTCATTGCGCGACAGGCCAACCTCTTGATAGACCGCCTCGCTCAATTGCGCGCGGGTGATCGTCCGCCCCGTCATGGCCTTGTCCTCAGCTTTCGCTAAAGCTTAGACCGCCCGCAAAACTGGGGTCAATATCAAAGAGATGGAAGTTTGCCTTGAGGTGACCGGCAATCTGGTGCCGCTACCAGCGCGCGAGGGCCGCACCCCATGTGAAGCCGCCGCCCATGGCTTCCATCAACACCATGTCGCCCTGCTTGATGCGACCATCGCGCACCGCCACGTCGAGCGCCAGCGGCACCGAGGCGGCGGAGGTATTGCCGTGCTGCTCGACCGTCAACACCACCTTTTCGATCGGCAATGCCAGCTTGCGGGCGATGTAGTCGATGATCCGCCGGTTCGCCTGGTGCGGCACCAGCCAATCGATGTCGGCCGCCCCCAGATGGTTGGCGGCGAGTGCTTCTTCAACGACTTGCGCAAGATTGATCACGGCATGTCGGAACACTTCCTGGCCCTTCATGCGCAGGTGCCCGGTGGTCTGGGTCGACGACGGCCCGCCATCCACATAGAGCATGTCGTGCTGGCGTCCGTCGGCGTGCAGGTGAGTGGAGAGGATGCCGCGCGGCCGGGCGTTGGACGGCGCAGTGGCGGCGGCCTCGCAGGCACCGTTTTCCGCCCGCAGCACCACCGCTCCGGCGCCATCGCCGAACAACACGCAAGTGCCGCGATCCTGCCAGTCGAGAATGCGGGAAAACGTCTCGGCGCCGATCACCAGCGCAGTGCGACTTTGCCCCGCCTTGATGAAATTGTCCGCCACCGCCAGCGCATAGATGAAGCCGCTGCAGACGGCCTGCACGTCGAAGGCCGCCCCCTGACGCGTGCCGAGCTTGGCCTGCACCGCGGTGGCGGTAGCGGGAAAAGTGCGGTCTGGCGTCGCCGTTGCCAGCACGATCAGGTCGACCTGTCTGGCGTCGATACCGGCACTGGCCAGCGCCGCGCGCGCCGCCTGCTCGCCAAGATCGGACGTCAGTTCGCCGTCGGCCGCGATATGCCGGGTGCGGATACCGGTGCGCTCGACGATCCATTCGTCGGTGGTATCCACCCTGGCCGCCAATTCATGGTTGGTCAGCACTTGACTCGGCAGATAGGCGCCGCAGCCGACGATCAACGATCGGGTCATGTCAGGACAGCATGGCTGCGGCCCGCGGGCCGGATGGGTTGAGGAGGCCGCCGAACTGGCGGAAATCATCGGCGATCCGGCCGGCAATGTCGCCCAGCGCCATGTCGGCCGCCAAGCCGATCGCGGTGCCGAAGCCGGTGGCGTCGGTACCGCCATGGCTTTTGACGGTGATGCCGTTCAGGCCGAGCAGCACGCCGCCGTTATACAGCCGCGGATCGACCCGTTCCTTCAATGTCCTCAGCGCCCCGCTGGCCAAGATGAGGCCGAGCCGCGAGAAGATCGAGCGGCGAAACGCCTCCCGCAGGAACTGGCTGTAGAGCTTCGCGGTGCCCTCCGCGGTCTTCAGCGCGATGTTGCCGGCGAACCCGTCGGTGACGATCACGTCGGTCGTGCCCTTGGGTATGTCGTTGCCTTCGATGAAACCGTGGAACTCCAGCGGCAAGGCGGCATTGCGCAGCATCTGCGCCGCCGCCCGCACGGTCTCGTTGCCCTTCAGTTCCTCCTCGCCGACATTGACCAGGCCGACCGTTGGCCGGGGCATGCCCAGGACGGTGCGGGCGAAGGCCGCGCCCATGATGGCGAACTGCACCAGGTTGTTGGCGCTGCATTCGACGTTGGCGCCCAGGTCGAGCAGCACGCTTTCTCCCCGCAAGGTGGGGAAGAAGCCGGCAATGGCCGGCCGGTCGATGCCGGGCACCGTCTTGAACACGAACTTGGACAACACCATCAGCGCGCCGGTGTTGCCGGCCGACACGACGCCCGCTGCCTCGCCCGCCGCCACCGCGTCGATCGCCAGGCGCATGCTGGTCCGCTGGCCGCGGCGCAGCACATGGCTCGGCTTGTCCTCGGGCGACACGGCCAGTTCGGTATGGCGCAATTCCACCACGCCCTTCAGCTTGACCGACTTGCTTAGCAACGGTTCCAGCCGCTGCGCGTTGCCAAACACGATGAAACGCAGGCCCGGATGGCGCTCGAGCGCGATCTCGGCGCCGCGCAGCACGACCGTGGGGCCGCGTTCCGCCCCCATGCCATCCAGTGCGATGACCGCCTGTCCGCTCAAGCGGGCGTCCTCGCCGGCCCGCCGATCAGGCGCCGCCGCGCGGGGTCACGACTTCGCGGCCGTCGTAATGGCCGCAAGCCTGGCAGACATGGTGCGGCCGCTTCAACTCGCCGCAATTCTTGCATTCCACCAGCATGATCGGCCGCAGGGCATGGTGTGCCCGGCGCATGTCCCGGCGCGACTTGGAGACCTTCTTCTTGGGTACCGCCATGAGCTGTCATCCTGTCGTTGCTGGCGCCGTCCTGGCGCCGGGTGATCGATCGCGCGCTAGCGCCCGGCGCGGGCCTTGGCAAGCGGGGCGAACGGGCTTTCCGATGCTTCCGCGGGCTCCTCTGCGGACTGCCACGCGGCACCGGGCTGGCGGGGATAGGGGTCGAGCGAAACCGCCAGTTGCTGGGCGACGCACTCGCCAATTTCCATGTCGCCCGAAATCAGCGATTCGTACTCGGCCGCATCATGCTCGCGGATCTCGACCTTCTCGCCCTCTGCCTCGGGCAGGCGACTGAACACCACCTCGAACGACTCGTCCACCACCTGCCGCACCGGCTCCAGCGTCACGACGCAAGCCTGCGCCAGCTCTGCCCGCAGACGCCCCCGGCAGCGCACCCGATTGTCGTCCAGGCGTCGAAATCGCACGTCGGCATCCAGCCGATCGAGCGCCAACAGGCCAAATCGGGCCGCCAGCGCCTGGCGCTCCTCCGCCGTCGCCTCGACATGCAGGTCGACCGGGCTTTCGCGCACCCGATCCCATCCGACACGTCGGCTGAACTCGGGCTGAATTGACCGCTGCACCTGGCACTCCGCAAAAGCCGCCGTTCGCCGAGCGCTCGTTTGTGCGGCAGGTCGGAGAAAATACGGCGCCGACCGGGTTTGGTCAATCGTCGCCGGGCGGGGAGACGCTAATTTGTGTCGCCTCGATGACACCCGACAGTAGTGCCTCCGCCGCCAGCCCGGCATGCTTGCGCTCGGCTGCCCGGGCATAACGGCCGGCGGCGGCAAGCACCGCGCCGGCCACCGGCTGGCCACGATAGAGATTGCGCGCCAGGGCGGCATGCAGGTCCGCCAGATCGCCGCCGAAAGCCTGGTCATAGGCCCGGCCGCGGCCGTAGAACGCCTTAACCATGCGCTTGACCTGGCGGCCGACCGACAGATCGCCGACGCCCATTTCGCGCAAGCTGCGATCCATGTCGGCCACCATGACGTCGACCAGTTCCTGCCCCAGCGCCTGGCCGGCGGATCCCAATTGTCGCAGCCGGCGCAGCAGCAGGTGGACATGCAACGCGATCATGTCGAACCGGCCGTCCACGCTGTCCGGCACGGCCAGCGCGGCATAGACCGCCGGCTGGCGCGCGGCGCCGACGGCGGCAAAATACAGCCGCTCGGCCGCCCGCCGTCGCGTCCCGCGCTCGCGCATCCAAGTCAGCAGCCCCACCCTACGCCTCGCTCCCCTAGCGGTGCCTCTTGCCAGTTTCCCGCGTAACGGCTATCCGGACGGCATGTTCGCGAACCATGGCCCCCACCCAGTGGCGCGGTCAAACGTCGGCCGGAGGCTTGCCTCGCTGGCGGGCCTGGGTCTCTTGCTGCTGGCTTGTTCGCCGCTGCAAGAAGTGCGCGGCTATGTGCCGGGCGACGAAGTGGCGGAGATCAAGCCCGGCGTGCACGACCGCGCGTCGGTTGCCCGGCTGCTGGGCTCGCCCTCGACCACGACGACGTTCGACGGCGAGACCTGGTACTACGTCTCCAAGCGCAGCGAACGCTATGCCTTCCTGAAAGAGAAGGTGACCGAGCAGAACGTGCTGGCCGTTCGGTTCGACCGCAACGGCGTGGTCGAACAGTTCCGCCGCTACGACTTGGCGGACGGCCAGGAACTGACGCCGGTCGATCGGGTGACGCCGACCCGCGGCAAGGAACTGGGACTGCTGGAACAGATGTTCGGCAACATCGGCCGGTTCACGCCCACGCGCGACCGCTGAGCCGTCGGGATGACGGGTGCCTGCCCGCCAACCCGACCGCATTCTCAATGCGCCAGCGCCGCCAACAGCAGCAGCGCGACGATGTTGGTGATCTTGATCATCGGATTGATCGCCGGACCGGCGGTATCCTTGTAGGGATCACCAACGGTGTCGCCGGTGACGGCGGCCTTGTGCGCCTCGCTGCCCTTGCCGCCGTGATGGCCCTCCTCGATATATTTCTTGGCATTGTCCCAGGCGCCGCCGCCGGCGGTCATCGAGATCGCCACGAACAGCCCGGTGACGATGACGCCCATCAGCATGGCGCCCAAGGCGGCGAACCCGGCTGCCTGGCCGGCGATCGCGGCAATCACGAAATACAGCACGATCGGCGCCAATACCGGCAACAACGAAGGCACGATCATCTCGGCGATCGCCGCCTTGGTCAGCAGGTCGACGGCGCGGCCGTAATCGGGCTTGGTGGTGCCCCCCATGATGCCCGGAATCTCGCGGAACTGCCGGCGCACCTCTTCCACCACCGAACCGGCGGCCCGGCCGACCGCGGTCATGCCCATGGCGCCGAACAGGAACGGCAGCATGCCGCCGATGAACAGGCCGACCACCACATAGGGATTGGACAGGCTGAAATCGACGGCAACGCCTTTGAAATACAGCTTCAGATCCTCGGTATAGGCGGCGAACAGGACCAGCGCCGCGAGGCCGGCGGAGCCGATGGCATAGCCCTTGGTTACGGCCTTGGTGGTGTTGCCGACGGCGTCCAGCGCGTCGGTCACCTTGCGCACCTCGCCTTCCAGGCCGGACATCTCGGCGATGCCCCCGGCGTTGTCAGTGACCGGACCGTAGGCGTCGAGCGCCACGACCACTCCGGCCAGCGCCAGCATGGTGGTGGCCGCGATGGCGATGCCGAACAGCCCGGCCAGCAGATAGGAGACGATGATGCCGGCGCAGATGATCAGCGCCGGCAGGGCAGTCGCCTCCAGCGAAATCGCCAGGCCCTGGATGATGTTGGTGCCGTGGCCAGTGGTCGACGCCTTGGCGATCGAGGTGACCGGGCGATAACCGGTGCTGGTGTAGTACTCGGTCGCCCACACCAGCAGCCCGGTCACGGCAAGGCCGACCAGGCCGCAGACGAACAGGTGCCAGGCCGGGAACGTGGCCGCGCCGGCCGTCAGCGTGGCGCCCAACCCGAAGATCCAGTGGGTGACGATCGGCAGGAAGATCGCCGACAGCACGCCGGCGGCGATCAGCCCTTTGTAGAGCGCCTTCATGATGGCGTTGTCGGCGCCCAGACGAACGAAGAAGGTGCCGATCACCGAAGCGATGATGCAGGCCCCGCCGATGGTCAGCGGATAGACCATGACCGCCGCGCGCATGCCAGCGTCGGCGGCGAAGAAGATGGCGCCCAGCACCATCGTGGCGACCACGGTGACCGCGTAGGTCTCGAACAGGTCGGCCGCCATGCCGGCACAGTCGCCCACGTTGTCGCCCACGTTGTCGGCGATCACCGCCGGGTTGCGGGGATCGTCCTCCGGGATCCCGGCCTCGACCTTGCCCACCAGGTCAGCGCCGACATCGGCGCCCTTGGTGAAGATGCCGCCGCCCAAACGGGCGAAGATGGAGATGAGCGAGCCGCCGAAGCCAAGCGCCACCAGCGCGTCGACGACCTGCCGATCGCTGGCGCCGAGTTGCAGCAGGGCGGCGTAGTAGATCGACACGCCCAGCAGCGCGAAGCCGGCCACCAGCATGCCGGTGATGGCGCCCGCGCGGAACGACAGGCTGAGGCCGGCCGCCAGGCCCTGGCGGGCCGCTTCCGCCGTGCGCACATTGGCGCGCACCGAAATGGTCATGCCGACGAAGCCGGCGGCGCCCGACAGCACCGCGCCGATCAGGAAGCCGACCGCGGCATAGACGCCAATCACGAACATCACCAGGAAGATGACCGCGCCGACGATGGCGATGGTGCGGTATTGCCGGTTGAGATAGGCGCCCGCCCCCTCCTGGATGGCGGCGGCGATCTGCTGCATGCGCTCATTGCCCGGACTGGCGGCCATGACCTGGCCGCGCGCCCAAATGCCGTACACGACGGCGATCAGGCCGCAGACGATGGAAAAGACGAGCGCGCCGGACATCCCCGATTTCCCCCCGGATTGTGAGACGTCGTTGAACAAGGAAAAACTTCGGCTCGGCCGAGCGTTACGTCGCTGCGTTAGGTCGGCGTCGGCGAAAAGCGGGCGGAACATGCCAAAACTGGTCCCGCCGCGCAACCGCCATAGTGCCTCGGCCACGCCCGGACAACTCAGGCTGGACGCGGCACCCGCCGGATCTGGCGCAGCCAAAGGACAAGCCCCAGCGACACCAGAATCGCCGGCAAGGACAACAGCCCGACCCATTGCCAGCCGAGGTAGTAGATTACCTTGCCTGACATCAAGGACGCCGTGGCGGTCGACCCGAACACCAGGAAATCGTTGCAGGCCTGCACCTTGGCGCGCTCGGAGGGGCGATAGATCTCGGTCAGCAGGCTGGTGGCGCCAACGAACATGAAATTCCAGCCGACGCCGAGCAAGGTCATCGCGGCCCAGAAATTCACCACCTCGATGCCGGCCAGCGCGAAGCCGACGCAGACCAGCAGCAGGATGCTCCCGGCGGCGATCACATTGACCACGCCGAAGCGTCCGATCAGATGGCCGGTGAAGAACGACGGCACGAACATGCCCAGCACGTGCCACTGGATGACGAAGCCCGCCGTTTCGACCGGATAATTGCAGGCGACCACCGCCAGCGGCGAAGCCGTCATCATGAAGCTCATCACCATGTAGCCGAGCACACTGGTCAGCACGGCGATAATGAACAGCGGCAGGCGGGCGATCTCGGTCAGCGGCCGTGCCGGGCCTCCCGATGCGGTCTCGGCCTCAGGCGGCATGCGGATCAGCAGCGCCAGCGCCATCGCCAGCCCGGCCAGGCCGGTCAGCGCCAGGTAACTGGCGAGATAGGTGATCGGCGCCAGCAGGTCCTTGGTGCGATTGGCCAGTTCCGGTCCGATCAGGGCGGCCAGCACGCCGCCCGCCAGGACGAATGAGATCGCCTTGCTCTTGAAGGCGGGGTCCGAGGTCTCGGCGGCGGCGAACCGGTAGTACTGGCAGAAGCCGTTGTAGATGCCCACCACGAAGGCGCCGGCGCAGAACAGGTAGAAGTCCGAGAGGTAGATGCCGTAGGCGCAGATCAGCGTGCCGACCACGCCGATCGCGGCGCCGGTGAAGAAGCCCAGCCGGCGACCGACGATGCGCATATAGAGAGCCGCCGGCACCGTGCCGGTGGCGGTGCCCAGGATGACGCAGCTTACTGGCAGCGTGGCATAGGCCTTGTCGCTGGCGAGCGCATAGCCCACCAAGCCGCCCAGGAAGACCAACGTCGTCTGGCTGACAACGAACAGCGCCTGGCCCAGCGCCAAGACCAGCACATTGGCGCGAGCGCGCGTGAGCACCATGGCGCGCAAGCTACGTCAGTCCGAGCGCGCTCGACAAGCCGCATGGCCGGCGCCCGGTCAGCGCGGTGTCCGAGCAGATGGAATCGCGATCAGCGAGCCATCCGATCGCAGCCCACGGCGCTGCCGTCATGGGTGCAGGGCAATGGCTTCCGTTAAGACCGAACATGCCGGTTCGGTTTGAACGGAAATTGCCCTAGCCGATGCGCACGGCCTTCACCACCAGGATATTGCGCACCTTGTCCTTGCCCACCACGCTGCGGGCCGCTTGCAGCATGCGTATCTTCAAGTCCTCCAGATCGATGGCGCCGCTGCCGTCTCCGCGCAGGATGCTTTCCGTGAACAGGTCGCGCAGCATCGCGTCGCGCAAGCGCGGCAGGTTCTTCAATGCATTCTCGCGTGCGTCCGAGCCGATGATCTCCAGGCTCAAGGTCAACATGATCTGCTGCTTGAGCCGGTTGTTCTCCATCACCGGCGCGGTCAGCGGCTCGCGTTGCAGATAGACCGGCTGAGCGGCGGCCATAGCTGCCTGCTGCTTCTTCTCCTCGGCTTGCTTGTCAACCGGGGCCTGAGGACCCAGCAGGCCCGAGACATAGAGGCCGGCACCGCCGCCGCCCAACAACAGCAGAGCGGCGCCGCCGATGATCAGAAGCTTCTTCGCCATGGGGTGCTTCCCTCCGCCGCGCGAATGGCATCGACGCGCAAGCTCACCAGGGCCCGGTAAAGGCTGGGTTATCACCGGTTAACGGTTCAGAAATGCCGATAGCCGGCGCGTTCGAGGGCAAGCGGCCGGCCGTCGGCGCCGATCACCCGCACGCCCTGACCGCTGGCCAGATGGCCAACCTGGCTGACCGCGACGCCCAGGCGCCGCCCCTGTTTGGCCAGCCCGGCCGCCGCGTCGGCGGGAATGGTGAACACCAGCTCGTAGTCGTCGCCCCCGGTCAGCGTCAAGGCCCGCAGCCCCGGCTCGCGCGCGATCGCCGCCGCCGCGGCCGGCGACAACGGCACCGCGCCGGCCCACAACTCGGCCGAGACGCCCGAGACCTCGCAGATATGGCCCAGGTCGGCGACCAACCCGTCGGAAACGTCCATGCCAGCGCTGGCCAGTTGGCGAACCGCCGCGCCCAGCGCCAGACGCGGGCGTGGCAGGCGGTATCGGTCGGCCAGGAAGGCGCGTTCCGCCTGTGCAAGACCGCGCAGGCCGCCCTTGGCCGCCAGCAGGCCCAGCGCGCCGTCGCCGATCGTGCCCGAGACGAAAACCAGGTCGCCGGGCCGGCCCCCGCCGCGACGCAGGTGCTGCCCACGCGGCACCTCTCCGACCGCGGTCAGCGACAGATGCATGGGACCATCGGTCGCCACCGTGTCGCCACCCAGCAGCGCCACGTCGAACTCCTGCTGGTCCTGCGCGAGGCCAGCGGCGAATCCGGCGATCCAGTCCTCGGCGATGTCGCGCGGCCAGGCGGTCGTCATCAGGTAGCCGAGCGGCCGGGCGCCCTTGGCGGCGAGATCGGAGAGGTTGACCCGCAGCAACTTGCGCGCCACCAGGTCGGGCGGGTCGTCGGCCAGGAAATGCACGCCCGCGACCATGGCATCAGCGGTCAGCACCAGGTCGCAATCAGCCGCCGGCCTCAGCCAGGCCACGTCGTCGCTGAGGCCGTAGGCGAATGGCTGAGAGCGGGCGAGCGGCGCAAAATACCGGGCGATGAGCTCGAATTCACCCGCCGTCGGCGAGGTTGCCATGGGCGTCGTCCGACAGGCGTTCGCCGCGCAGGCGCTGCGCCAGCGCGTCCAGCACGCCGTTGACCAATTGCGGCTCGCGCTCGCTGAAGAAGGCGTGCGCCACTTCCAGATATTCGTTGATCACCACCTTGGGCGGAATGTCGTGGCGCACCAGCAGCTCATAGACCGCGGCGCGCAGCAGGGCCCGTAGCACGCATTCCAGCCGCTCGATCGGCCAGTCCGCCACCAGTGCCTGCGACAGCAGCCGATCGAGCTCGCCGCGCCGCCGCCAGGCGCCGCGCACCAGATCGGCGAACAGGGCCGGGTCGGCCGCCTGCGCCGGCCCCTCGGTGAGGCGGTGGGTGCGGAACTCCAGGATCACCGTTTCGACTTCCTCGCCACCCAGGTCGAGCTGGTAGAGCGCCTGGACGGCCGCCAGCCGGGCGGCTCGCCTGCGGCCGGGCGGGGCGCGCGGTGGCTTGGCGGCCGGCTCGCCCATCTCGCTCACCCGGGGAAAAAGCCAAATCGCCGTTTCAGCTCCAGCATCGTCAAGGCCGCGGTGGCTGCCTTGCCGCCCTTGTCGCCAGCGTCGACCCGTGCGCGCTCCCACGCCTGATCGTAATTCTCGCATGTCAGGATGCCGTAGCCGACGGCGATGCAGAATTGCAGGCTCAACTCCATCAGGCCGCGCGCGCTCTCCTGGCAGACATAGTCGTAATGCGTCGTCTCGCCGCGAATGACGCAGCCCAGCGCCACATAGGCATCGTAACGCCGCGGCACCGCCATCAGTTCCAAGCCCTTCAAGGCGAAGCGGATGGCCGCCGGCACCTCGAAGGCCCCCGGCACCGTGATCCGTTCGGCGCTGGCGCCCGCCTTGGCGATCGCCGCCTCGGCCCCGGCCACTAGCTGATCCGATATCTCGGAATAGAAGCGCGATTCGACAATCAACAAGTGTGGCGGCAAGGCCATGTCAGGTCTTCCGTTCAATCGGGATGCGGCGCTGCTCAACAATCTTCAGATCATAGCCCTCGATGCCGACCACGTCGTAGGTATTGTTCGACAGCAAGATCATCTCGCGCACCCCCAGATCCAGCAGGATCTGGGCGCCGATGCCATAGTCGCGCAGTTGGGTCGGGGTCTGCACCGGTTCGCCCAGACGCTTGCGCAGCTTGTCCGACATCGCGGTCGGCACCGCTTCGCGGATCAGCACGACGACACCGCGCTCCTCGGCACCGATCATGCGCATCGCCTGGCGCAGCAGGCCCGCCTTGCCCTGCAGGTCGCCCAGCGCATCGGCCAGCACGTCCAGCGCGTGCATGCGCACCGGCACCGGGCCCGGCCTGGCGACATCGCCCTTGACCAGCGCGATATGCTCGGCGTAGCTCGCGGTGTTGACGTAGACGACGGCGCGGAACTGGCCGCCGAACTCGCTGTCGAGCGTCGTTTCCAGCGCGCGCTTCAGATAGCTCTCGGTGCTGCGCCGGTATTTGATCAGCTCGGCAATGGTGGCGATCTTCAGTGCGTGGAACTGGGCGAAGGTCACCAGGTCCGGCAACCGCGCCATGGTGCCGTCGTCGTTCATGATCTCGCAGATCACGCCGGCCGGATAGAGCCCGGCCAACCGGGCAATGTCGACCGCGGCCTCGGTATGGCCGGTCCGCACCAGCACGCCGCCCTCGCGCGCCACCAGGGGAAAGACATGACCCGGCGTGACGATGTCGCTGGGGCTGGTGGCCGGATCGATCGCCACCTGCACGGTGCGCGCCCGGTCGGCCGCCGAGATCCCGGTGGAGATGCCGTCGCGCGCCTCGATCGACACGGTAAAGGCGGTGTCGTGGCGCGACTCGTTCCGCCGGGTCATGAGCGGCAGCGCCAGTTGGTCGCAGCGCTGCCGGGTCAATGCCAGGCAGATCAGGCCGCGGCCATGCTTGGCCATGAAGTTGATCGCGTCGGGCGTCGCCATGGAAGCCGGAATGACCAGGTCGCCTTCGTTCTCGCGATCCTCGTCGTCCACCAGGATGAACATGCGGCCGGCCCTGGCATCGGCCAGGATTTCCTCGATGTCGGAGAGATAGTCGTGCCGTTTCACCCTGCCACCCCGCCGATCAGGCGCCCTACATAGCGTGCCAGCAGATCGACCTCCACGTTCACCCGGTCGCCCACTTGGGCTTGGCCGAAGGTCGTGTGCTGGCGGGTGTGGGGAATGATGTTGACGCCAAGCTCCCGCTCCCGCACGTCGTTGACGGTCAAGGACACGCCGTTCAGCGCGATCGAGCCCTTGGGTGCCACGTAGCGTTCCAGGCCGGCCGGCAGGCGGAAGCGAAACCGCACGGAATCGCCTTCGGGCTGCAACGCCGTGATCTCCGCCACGCCGTCGACATGGCCCGACACGATATGCCCGCCGAGTTCGTCGCCGACCTTGAGCGCGCGCTCCAGGTTCACCTGGCGTCCCGGCCGCCAGGCGCCCAGCGTGGTGCAGGCCAGGGTCTCGGCGGAAGCGGTGACGGCGAACCAATCCGCGCCCCGCTCGGTCACCGTCAGGCAGGCGCCGTCGCAAGCGATCGAGGCACCGAAGGCGATGCGCAGGCCATCGTAGGCGGTGGCGATCTCGAACCGGCTGTCGCCGCCCGGCGCGATGGCGCGTACCCGCCCGATGTCGGTGACGATGCCGGTGAACATGACAGTGTTTTAAGCGGTAACGTCGAAGGTTTCCAACAGGTCCGGACCGAGCGGCTGCCATTCCCGGGGGGCCAGCGCGATTGCCTCCGCCAGCCGCGCGACCTGCAGCTCCGCCACCGCCGGCCGTCCTTCCTGGCCCAGCAGCAGCGGCGCGCGGAACCAGGCGACGCGGTCGACCAGCCTGGCCCGCAACAGGCTCGCCGCCAACTCGGCCCCGCCCTCGACCAGCAACCGGGTAAGCCCACGCCCGCCCAGCAGCCGCAACGCCGCCGCCAGATCCAGGCGGCCGTCCGCCCCCCGCGGCACGGCCAGCAGTTCGACGCCCTTCGCGCGCAAGTTCGCGCCCCGCTCGATCGCCTCCGGCGCGCAGAGGCACCAGGTCGGCTGCCGATCGGCGCCGCGCGCCAGCCGGCTGTCCGGCGACAGCCGCAATCGGCTGTCCAGCACGATGCGGACCGGCTGCCGCCCCGACCAGCCGGGCAGACGGCAGGTCAGTTCCGGATCGTCGAGCCGGGCGGTCTGGGCGCCGACCAGCACCGCGTCATGCGTTGCGCGCAAGCGGTGCGCCCGGGCCCGCGCCACTTCGCCCGTGATCCAGCGGCTCTCGCCGCTGGCGGTAGCGATCCGGCCGTCCAGCGTCCCCGCCAGTTTCAAGGTGACAAGCGGCCGGCCGCGCTGAATACGGGACAGAAAACCGGCATTGAGCCGCCTCGCCGGCTCGGCCAGGAGGTCCTCCAGTACCGCGACCCCCGCTGCCCTGAGCCGCGCGATGCCACCGCCATCCACCCGGGGATCGGGGTCGCGCAGCGACACCACCGCACGGGCGACGCCGGCTTCGATCAACGCCTGCGCGCAGGGCGGTGTCGCCCCATGATGGTTGCAAGGCTCCAGGCTGACATAGGCGGTGGCGCCGCGCGCCGCCGCGCCGGCCGCACGCAACGCCTCGGTCTCGGCATGTGGCCTGCCGCCAGCCCGCGTATGGCCGCGCCCGACCACCCGGCCGTTGGCGACGATCACGCAGCCTACCGCCGGGTTGGGCCAGACCTGCCCCAACCCGCGCGCCGCCAGAGCCAGCGCTTGCCGCATCCACGCCAAGTCGGCCGGTTCAGCTCTGATTGCCGCCGTCACCACCGCCCAAGCGCCCGACGAAATCCTCGAAATCCTTGGCCTCGCGGAAATTGCGATAGACCGAGGCGAAGCGGACATAGGCCACCTGGTCGAGGCCCGCCAGCGCATCCATCACCATTTCGCCGATGGTGCCCGAGGCGATCTCGCTCTCGCCCGAGCTTTCCAGCCGCCGCTGGATGCTGGTGACGATGCGGTCGATGCGGTCGGGATCGACCGGGCGCTTGCGCGTGGCGATCTGGATAGAGCGCGTGAGCTTCTCGCGGTCGAAGGGGACGCGCTGGCCGTTCTTCTTGACGATCGTCAGCTCGCGCAGCGACACCCGTTCAAAGGTCGTGAAGCGCGAGCCGCAACTGGGGCAGAACCGCCGGCGGCGGATCGCGCCATTGTCCTCACTGGGGCGCGAGTCCTTCACTTGCGTATCGTCGTGGCCACAGAATGGACACCGCATGCGCTACCTCCTCCAGGCCGGCGGCTAGAACTGGCCGCCCTGGTAGATCGGAAAACGCTGGCAGAGCCGCGCCACCCGCTCGCGCACCGCCTGCTCGACCTGCGCATCGCCCTCCGGCTGCCGGGCCAGCGCCTCCAGCACGTCGGCGATCAACTGGCCGGTCTGACGAAACTCCGCCACCGCGAAACCGCGCGTGGTTCCGGCCGGCGTGCCCAGACGGATGCCGGAGGTCACCGTCGGCTTCTCGGGGTCGAAGGGTATGCCGTTCTTGTTGCAGGTGATGCCGGCCCGCTCCAGCGCCTTCTCGGCGGCGTTGCCCTTGAGCCCCTTGGGCCGCAGGTCAACCAGCAGAAGATGCGTGTCGGTGCCGCCGGAGACGATGGCAAAACCGCGCTCGGTCAGGCTGTCGGCCAGCGCCCGGGCGTTGGCGACCACCGCCCGCGCATAGTCGCGGAAGGCAGGCCGCAGGGCCTCGGCGAAACAGACGGCCTTGGCGGCGATGACGTGCATCAGCGGACCGCCCTGCAGACCGGGAAACAAGGCGGCGTCGATCCGTTTGCCCAGCGCCTCGTCGTCGCAAAGCACCATGCCGCCGCGCGGGCCGCGCAGCGTCTTGTGCGTGGTGGTGGTGACGACATGGGCATGCGGCAGCGGGCTGGGATGCGCGCCGCCCGCCACCAGGCCGGCGAAATGCGCCATGTCCACCATCAGCATGGCACCCACGCCATCGGCGATGGCACGGAAGCGGGCGAAGTCGATGATCCGCGGATAGCCGGAGCCGCCGGCGATGATCAGCTTGGGCCGATGCGCCTCGGCCAGCGCCGCCACTTCGGCGCAATCGATCAGGCCGTCCTCGCGCCGAACGCCATACTGCACGGCGGTGAACCACTTGCCCGACTGGTTGACCGCCGCGCCATGGGTCAGATGGCCGCCCGCCGCCAGCGACATGCCCAGGATGGTGTCGCCCGGACGCAGCAAGGCCATGAACACGGCCTGGTTGGCTTGCGCGCCGGAATGCGGCTGCACGTTGGCATGCGCGCAGCGGAACAGCCGTTTCGCCCGTTCGATCGCCAGCCGTTCGGCCACATCCACCGCCGCGCAGCCACCGTAATAGCGCTTGCCCGGATAACCCTCGGCATACTTGTTGGTCAGCACCGAGCCCTGGGCTTGCAATACCGCGCGACTGACGATGTTCTCGCTGGCGATCAGTTCGATCTCCTCGCGCTGCCGGGCCAGCTCTCGCTCGGCCGCGGCGAACACTTCCGGATCGGCGGCGGCCAGGCCGCGCGCGAAAAAGCCGTCGGCGGCTACGTTTGGGACGAGCGGATCGACAAGCGACATCACAACCTCAATTGAACGCGATCGAACGGCCCGGCCGCCGCGCCACCGCCGCCCGCGACCACACCGCGTCGCAGCACGCCCGGCAACCGCGTGCGGCTAAGCTTCCGGCTCTGAATACCAGATATGGCGGTTGCCTGCCAGCTTTGCCCCATTGCATGGGTCCGACGGGGGCAGCCGTTCGCCGAGCGCGACAGACGAGAACGGGGCCCGGTGGCCCGGACCCCGCCCGACAACAACTCCGTTGGATCCGGGCTTAGGAGCCCGGCTTCTCGGCGTACTTGCCGTCGCTGAACACATAGAACACGTATTTCGAGTTGGAAACGTCACCCTTCTTGTCATAGGACAGCTTGCCGATCACCGTGTCATAGGTCTGTCCCTTGATCTGCTTGGCAACATCGCTGCTCTTGGTCGACTTGGCCTTGGCGGCGGCCTGGGCATAGACCTGGAACGCGGCATAGGTGTAGAGCGTGTAACCTTCCGGGTCGTAGCCCTGCGCCTTGAACTTGGCCACGATATCCTTGGCTTCCGGGGCCTTCCGCGGGTCGGGCGCGAAGGTCATCAACGTCCCCTCGCCGAACTTGCCGGTGATCTTCCAGTACTCGTCGGTGACCAGTGCGTCGCCCGAGATGAGCTGGGCCTTGAAGCCCTGCTCGCGTGCCTGACGCACCAGCAGGCCGGCCTCGGTGTGGTAGCCGCCGAGATACATCGCATCGATGCCCGCCGCCTTCATCTTGCTGATCAGCGCTTTGAAGTCCTTGTCGCCCTGGGTGATGGCCTCGTACATCGCCTCCTTCAGGCCGGCCGCGTTCATCGCCTTCTTGGTCTCGTCGGCCAGGCCTTTGCCGTAGGTCGACTTGTCATGAATGATGGCGACCTTCTTGCCCTTGTAGGCCTTGGCAAGATAGGCGCCGGCCACGCGGCCCTGCGCGTCGTCGCGCCCGCAGGTGCGGAAGACGTGGCCCCAGCCCTTCTCCGCCGCGCCCTCGGTCAGCGCCGGGTTGGTCGAGGCCGGCGTGATCTGAAGCGTGCCCGACTCGGCGTAAACGGCCGACGCAGGGATCGAGGACGACGAGCAAAAATGGCCCGCGACGAAGACGAGCTTATTGCTGGCGAACTGGTTAGCCACCGCCACCGCCTGCTTGGGATCGCAGGCATCGTCGCCGATTTCCAGTATCAGCTTCTTGCCCAGCACGCCGCCCTTGGCATTAAGGTCGGCGACCGCCATTTCCGCGCCACGCTTCAACTGCTCGCCGAAGGCGGCGTATTGCCCGGTCATCGGCCCGGCGGCGGCAACCGCCAACTTTTGGGCCAAGCTTGCGGAAGTGAACAGCAAACCCGCTGTCGCCACCGTAACGCCCAGGGTCGTCTTACGCATCGATTGCTCCTCCCGGTTGTGAACCACGTGTTGCAGCGGCTCCTGATCTGGCTCCGGCAGCCAATGCCGGGCACCGGCCGACCACTATAACGGAAACCGCGCGCGGCCTCAGCAAGCCCGCACCCTCATGTGACATCGCCCTCCCGCCGCGCCCGCCAGGCGAACAGCCCGGCGCGCTCGTAGAGCCAGGGATATTGCCGGCACATGAGATGCACCCGCGCCAGCCAAAAAGCTAGCGCGGCCAGCCCCAGCAATACGACCCAGGCACTGACGAGGCCGCTCAGCGACAACAACTCGCCCTCGAACAGCGCGAAGCCCAGGAACCGATTGGTGATCGCGAGCAGCAGCGAATAGGGCAGCGCATGCCAGAACGACCGCCAGGTTTCCGACAGCGCCTGGCCGGTCATCCAGGCGGCGGCGCCGAACAGCACCACCGTCAGCCCCAGGAACACGCCCAAGTCATTGCCCAGCCATTCGCTCATGCCGGCACCGCGCCATGACCGCCTTCGAGATAGGCGCTGCGCACCTCGCGGTTCGCCAGCAGTTCCGCGCCGGTGCCGGCCAGGGCGATGCGGCCATTCACCAGCACGTAACCCCGGTGCGCCAGGCGAAGGGCGTGGAAGGCGTTCTGCTCGACCAACAGCACCGTCACCCCTTCGCGCTGATTGATCTCGGCGATGGTCCGGAAGATCTGCTTGACCAGCAGCGGCGCCAGGCCGAGCGAGGGTTCGTCCAGCAACAGCAGCCGGGGCCGGCTCATCAGCGCCCGGCCGATCGACAGCATCTGCTGCTCGCCGCCCGACAGCGTGCCGCCGCGTTGCTGCTGTCGGCGCTCCAGGATGGGAAACAGCTTGAAGACTCGCGCCAGGTCGTCGGCGTAGTGCGCGGGATCGGCGACGGTCGCACCCATCTGCAGGTTTTCCAGCACGCTCATGCGCGGGAAGATGCGCCGCCCCTCCGGCGCATGCGCCAGGCCGTGCCGCACGATGGCATGCGTCGACAGCCGCGTGATGTCCTGGCCCTCGAACACGATGCGTCCCGCCCGCGGCTGCGGATTGCCACAGATCGACATCAGAAGCGTCGACTTGCCGGCGCCGTTGGCGCCGATCAGGGTAACGATCTCGCCCTGCCTGACCTCGATCGACACGCCCTTCAGGGCCTCGATCTGGCCATAGAAGGTGCGGATGCCGGCGACGCTCAGCATGCCTCAATGGCCCGCCTGCAGGTCCCGCGCCACTTCCTCCGGCAGCGCCGCGTCCTCGTCCTCGCCCAGATAGGCGCGGATTACCGCCGCGTCATTGCGCACCTGGGCCGGCGAGCCGTCAGCGATCTTGCGGCCATAGTCCAGCACCACCACCCGGTCCGAGATCTGCATCACCACGCTCATGTCGTGCTCGATCAACAGGATGGCGATGCGATGCTCGTCGCGGATCAGGCGCAGCAGATCGTTCAATTCGGCCGACTCGCGCGGGTTGAGCCCGGCCGCCGGCTCGTCGAGACAAAGCAAGCAGGGCTCGGTGCACATCGCCCGCGCGATCTCCAGGCGGCGTTGCGCGCCATAGGGCAAGGCGCCCGCCTCGTCGTCGGCCTGTGCCAGCAGATCGACCTTTGCCAGCCAATAGCGCGCTCGCTCCACCGCCGCGCGTTCGGCCCGCCGGTAACCGGGCCAGGCGAACAGTCCCAGCAGGCTCATGCCGCTTGCCCGCATCAGCGGGTTGTGCTGCGCCACCATCAGGTTTTCCAGCGTCGTCATGTGCGGAAACAGGCGGATGTTCTGGAAGGTGCGGGCGACCTTGGCCTCGCGCGCGATGCGAAAGCCCTCCATGCGTTCCAGGAAAAACTCGCCCTCCGGCCGCCTGAGCGCCAGCCGGCCGACGGTCGGCTTGTAGAACCCGGTCAGGCAGTTGAACAAGGTGGTCTTGCCCGCGCCATTGGGGCCGATCACGGCGGTGATCTCGCGGTCGGCCGCGGCGAACGAGACGTCGTCGACTGCCACCAGGCCGCCGAACCGCATGGTCAGGTGCTCGACCTGGAGCAGCGCGCCCATCAGCCGTCCGCCGGCCGGCCCAGGCGGATCGACGGCTCACGCCCGGAGATCAACCCCTGCGGCCGCCACAACATGATCAGCACCATGGCAAGGCCGAACAGCAGCATGCGGAACTGCGCGAATTCGCGCGCCAGTTCCGGCAGCACGATGAAAAAGGCGGCCGCCACCACGACACCCAGTTGGCTGCCCATGCCGCCCAGCACCACGATCGCCAGGATCACCGCCGATTCCATGAAGGTGAAGCTTTCCGGGCTGATGAAGCCCTGCCGGGTGGCGAAGAAGGCGCCGGCGAAGCCGCCGAACATGGCGCCGATGGCGAAGGCGGAGAGCTTGGTGTTGGTCGGGTTGATGCCGAGCGAACGGCAGGCGATCTCGTCCTCGCGCAAGGCTTCCCAGGCCCGGCCGATCGGCAGCCGCCTTAGCCGGAGGGTCGCCCAGTTGGTGACGAGCGCCAATGCCAGGATCAGGTAGAACAGGAAGACGATGCGGTGTTCGGGTGCGTATTCCAGGCCGAAGAACTGATGGAAGCTGGTGCCGCCCTCGGGCGGCTCCTCGCGGAACGGCAGGCCGAAAAACGATGGGCGCGGGATCGAATCGATGCCGTTCGGCCCGCGGGTGAAGTCCTGCCAGTTCAACAGCACGATGCGGATCATCTCGCCGAAGCCAAGCGTGACGATGGCCAGGTAGTCGCCGCGCAGGCGCAGCACCGGGAAGCCCAGCAACACGCCGAACGTCGCGGCCAGGATGCCGGCCAGGGGCAGGCATTCCCAGAAACCGAACTGTAGATAGAGCGCCAGCAGGGCGTAGGAATAGGCGCCGACCGCGTAGAAGGCGACGTAGCCGAGGTCCAGCAGGCCGGCCAGACCGACCACCACGTTCAGCCCCCAGCCCAGCATCACGTAAATCAGCACGGTGATGGCGGTATCCAGGACATAGCGGTTGCTGAACGGTAGGAACGGCAGCACCAGCACCGCCGCCAGGATCACCAAACCCACCAGGCGGGCATTGCGCTTGCCGCTCGCGCTGCGCCGGGCATCGCGATGGCCGCTCGCGGCGGCCGGGCGGCGGGTGATGGCCAGCAGGAAGCGGCCGGCGAACACCGCCAGCATGGCATAGACCACCCAGGACAGCCGGCTTTCGACGCTGACCCCTCCGGTCACGTCGACCAGATGGAAGCCGATCAGCGGCAGTGCCAGCGCTCCCGCCACGCCGGCCGCCAGTGCCGCCTCCTTCAACGCCCCCGCCAGCGCGTTCGGCGGCTTAGGCGCGGCCTCGGCGATGCTTGCCACCCGGCTAGACCTTCTCGACTTCCGGTTGGCCCAGCAGTCCGGTCGGCCGGAAAATCAACACGATGACCAGGATGGCGAACACCGCCAGGTCCTTGTACTCGACGGTGAAATAACCCGCCCAGAAAGCCTCGATCAGGCCGATCAAGAGGCCACCCAGCATGGCGCCCGCCAGCGAGCCGATGCCGCCCAGCACCGCCGCGGTGAACGCCTTCAGCCCGGCCAGGAAGCCGATGAAGAAGTCGATCACGCCGTAATAGAGCGTGACAAACACTCCCGCCACCGCCGCAAGACCGGCGCCCATGACAAAAGTCAGCGAGATCGTGCGATCGACGTCGACGCCCAACAGCGAGGCCATCCGCCGGTCCTGTTCGCAGGCGCGCTGCGCCCGACCGAGCGGCGTGCGGGCGATCACCACGGAGAACGCGGCCATCAGGCTGACCGTCAGCAGCAGGATGATGATCTGCAAATAACTCAGGCGCACGCTGAAGCCTTCCACCTGCATCAGCGTAAGACCGCCCTCGATCATCGGCGGCAGGGTCTTGATCTTGGCGCCCTGCAGCACCTGCACGTAGTTCTGCAGCAGGATCGACATGCCGATCGCGGAAATCAGCGGTGCCAGGCGCGGCGCCGAACGCAACGGCCGATAGGCCACCCGCTCGATCGACCAGCCGTAGATGGCGGTGAAGCCGATCGCCAGCATCAGCACGATGGCGAGCGACAGCGGCACCCAGGTCAAGCCCAGCAGGCCCAGCGCGGTGAAGGCAATGACCGCGATGAAGGCGCCGATCATGTAAACTTCGCCATGCGCGAAGTTGATCATGCCGATGATGCCATAGACCATGGTGTAGCCGATGGCGATCAACGCATAGATGCCGCCCAGCGTCAGACCATTGATCAACTGCTGGAGAAAATACTCCATACGCCCCCTTGCAACGGCGCGCTGCGCCGGTCGGCCGCCCCTGCCCCGGCCTGCGCCGGTTGGTGTCGTTGCGCTGACGGTAGCTGAGGCCGCTTCCCGCCGGCAAGCGGCAAGTCGGCGCGTCCGCGCGCTGTCCGATCGGATGGCAGCGCGATCAGCGATGCTTCGGATCGGGGCCGACCGCGCCGCGCTGCGCCAGGACCACGCCGCCCAGCACCGCCAGCGCGCCCAGTACCTGCAACAAGGCCAGGCGTTCGCCCAACAGCAGGATGGCGATGGCGACGCCGAACAGCGGCTGCACGTAGATGTACAGCATGACCCGCGTTAGCCCCAGGCGTTGCAGCCCGCCCGCCCAGGTCAAGTGTCCGACCGCCCCGGTGATGATCGCAAGGTAGAAGAAGTTCAGGGCCAGCGCCGGCGGCGTCGCCGTCCAGTCCTGCCGCGCCAGCCCGGGCAAGGCCAGCAGCAGCAGCGCCAGGCTACCGAACAGGCCGGAATAGGCAGTGGTCCGCACCGGTCCCAGCCGCGCCAGGGTCGGCCGCGCACAGGCCGAGAACAGGGCCCAGATCGCCGCCACCGCCACGAACAGCAGATCGCCGATCCAGCTCTCGGAGCCGGGCCCGGCGGGCGTTGCGCCCTTGCCGACCAGCAAGCCGACGCCCACGAAGGCCAGGGCGATGCCCAACCAGCCGATGGCGCGCGGCCGCTCGCCGCCCAGGCTCGCCAGCAGCGCCGCGAAAATCGGCGAGGTGGCGATCAGGACCGCGCCGTTGGCGGCGCTGGTCCACTGCAATGCGACCGCCCACAGGCCCTGGAACAGGGTGAACCCAAGCAGGCCCAGAGCGGCCAGCGACAACAGGTCGCTGCCGCGCACGCGCGCCGGCCGGCCGCTGACCGCGAGGAACAGCAGCAGCGCCAGCGACGCCACCAGATAGCGCGCGGCGCTGAACGTGAGCGGATCGACGGCCGCGACCACCGGCTTCGCCACCGGATAGGTGGAACCCCAGACGAAAGCGGTGAACAGGCCCATGGCGTGGCCGGCACCCAGTTCCCGCCGCTGTCCGCCCGTGCTGCCGCCTCCGCCCATGCCGGCATTATGGCGGCTGTCTTGGCGAATGGCTGGGCTAGGCCAGAATACCGCCCTTGCTCGGCTTTGCCTTGACTTGCGCCGGCTTGCGGCGGCGGCCCAGCACATAGTCCAACCGGCGCCTGGCGGCATCGCCGAGCGCCGCCTCGGGCGCGCCCGCCGGGCCGGTAATGGCCGCCTCGACGCCGGTCTCGGGGTCGATGGCGGTCACCTTGACGAAGCCGCCGACCTGCTCGAATTCCAGCAGCACTTCCCGGGCCGGCTGATCGCCTCGCTTGCCGGCACCGGGCATGGCGGACCGGCTAGGCGGCGCGGCGCAGTTGCAGGCGGCCCCACACCGTGGCCAGCGCCGCCACCAGATCGTCCATCAGGGCGTCGGTGTGGCAGGGATTCGGCGTGAAGCGCAGCCGCTCGGTGCCGCGCGGCACGGTCGGGTAGTTGATCGGCTGCACGTAGATGCCGTGCTCGTCCAGCAAGGTGTCGGAGACCTGCTTGCACTGCACCGGATCGCCCACCAGCACCGGCACGATGTGGCTGGCGGACGGCATCACCGGCAGACCAGCCTTGGCGAGCAATTGCTTCAGCCGGGCCGCCCGCTCCTGGTGGCGCTGGCGTTCGGCGCCGCTGGCCTTGAGGTGGCGGACGCTGGCCAACGCCCCCGCCGCCAGCGCCGGCGCCAGCGAGGTGGTGAAGATGAAGCCGGAGGCGAAGCTGCGGATGGCGTCCACCAGGTTGGCAGAACCGGCGATATAGCCGCCCATCACGCCGAACGCCTTGGCCAACGTGCCCTCGACGATGTCGATGCCGGTCAATTGACCGTCGCGTTCGGCCACGCCGCCGCCGCGCGGGCCGTACAGCCCGACGCCATGCACCTCGTCGAGGTAGGTGAGCGCGCCATGCGCCTTGGCCACCGCCACGATCTCGGCGATGGGGGCGATGTCGCCATCCATCGAATAGACGCTCTCGAACGCCACCACCTTGGCCGCGCCCGGCGGCGCGGCGCGCAGCAATTGGTCGAGATGGCGCCAGTCGTTGTGCCGCCAGATCTGCCGCGGGCCGCCGCCATGGCGGATGCCATCGATCATCGAGGCATGGTTCAGAGCGTCGGAAAAGATGATGCAGTCGGGCAGCAGCTTGGCCAGGGTGGACAGCGTGGCATGGTTGGAAACGTAGCCGGAGGAGAACAGCAGCGCCGCCGGCTTGCCGTGCAGGTCGGCCAGTTCGCGCTCCAGCAGCACATGGTAATGGGTCGTGCCGGAAATGTTGCGGGTGCCGCCGGAGCCGGCGCCGACTTCGTCAATTGCCCGGTGCATCGCCTGTCGGACTGCCGGATGCTGGCCCATGCCCAGATAGTCGTTCGAGCACCACACCACGACCCGCCGCTCGCCGTCCGGCACATGCCGTCGGGCATGCGGGAACTGCCCTGCCTCGCGCTCCAGGTCGCAGAACACGCGGTAGCGGCCTTCCGCCTTGAGACCGGCAAGGCGGCTGGCGAAAATCGCGTCGAAGTCCATCGGGCGCTGTCCCCTGGGCAGTCCGTCGGGCAGATCTAATCCGAACCCGGTTAACGGAACTTAACCGATATCATTCCGCCATCTACGCGCAATTTGCGCCGGAACATCCCGGCGGGCTTGGTGGCGAAATGCCGCAGGGCGAACGGCGCCCGGACGCCGATTGTGGCGGGCCCGGGAACGGGGCTAAAACGATGTCCTACCGCCGCTGAGGAAGGACACCGCATGGCGAGCATCGTGCAGCCCCAGGACTGGCCGCGGCCGCGCGGCTACTCGCATGGCATGGTGGCCAGCGGGCAGCAGATCTATATCGCCGGCCAGGTCGGCAACGAGCCGCGGTCTGGCGCGGTTTCGGCGGATTTCGGCCAGCAGGTGGCGCAGGCCTTTCGCAATATCGTAGCGGTGCTGCGCGCGGCCAGTGCCTGGCCGGAGCACTTGGTGCAGATGACCTGGTTCGTCACCGACAAGGCCGCCTATCAGGCCGCGGGTCCGGCGATCGCGGCGGCCTGGCGCGAGACTTTCGGCAAGCATTATCCGCCGATCACGCTGATCTTCGTCTCCGGCCTGGTCGACGACCGGGCCAAGGTGGAGATCGAGGCGATCGCCGTGGTGCCGGCGCCCGAGCCGGAGCGGATGCCATGAGCCCGGCCGACAGCCGGCCCGCCGGGAAGGCCGAACGCGCCAGCTTCCAGTGGGACGACCCGCTGTCGCTGGGGGGCCTACTCGACGAGGACGAACGGCTGATCCGCGACAGCGCGCGGGCCTTCTGCCAGGACCGCCTGCTGCCCGGCATCCGCGAGGCGTTCCGGCATGAGCGCTTCGACCGGGAACTCATGCGCGAGATGGGCAAGCTCGGCTTCCTGGGCGCCACCATCAAGGGCTATGGCTGCGCCGGCGTGAACTATGTCAGCTATGGCCTGATCGCGCGCGAGGTGGAGCGGATCGACAGCGGCTACCGCTCGGCCATGAGCGTGCAGTCGAGCCTGGCGATGCACCCGATCCATGCCTATGGCAGCGAGGCGCAGCGGCTGAAATACCTGCCCAAGCTGGCCAGCGGCGAGTGGGTCGGCTGTTTCGGCCTGACCGAGCCCGATCACGGCTCCGACCCCGGCGGCATGCAGACCCGCGCCCGCAAGGTGGATGGCGGCTATCGGCTGAACGGCGCCAAGATGTGGATCACCAATTCCCCCATCGCGGACGTGGCGGTGGTGTGGGCCAAGGACGACGAGGAGGCGATCCGCGGTTTCATCCTGGAACGCGGCATGGCGGGTTTCAGCACGCCCAAGATCGAAGGCAAGCTGAGCCTCAGGGCATCGGTCACGGGCGAGATCGTCCTGCAGGACGTCTTGGTGCCGGACGACAACCGCCTGCCGAACGCCCGCGGGCTGGCGGGTCCGTTCGGCTGCCTCAACCGCGCGCGCTACGGCATCGCCTGGGGCGCGCTCGGCGCCGCCGAGTTCTGCTGGCACGCCGCGCGCGGCTACACGCTCGAACGCAAGCAGTTCGGCCGGCCGCTGGCGGCCAACCAGCTCGTGCAGAAGAAGCTCGCCGACATGCAGACCGAGATCGCCATCGGCCTGCAGGCCTGCCTGCGGGTCGGACGGCTGCTGGACCAGGGCCAGGCGGCGCCGGAAGCGATCTCGCTGATCAAGCGCAATTCCTGCGGCAAGGCGTTGGACATCGCCCGACAGGCGCGCGACATGCACGGCGGCAACGGCATCTCGGACGAGTATCACGTGATGCGTCACCTGATGAACCTGGAGACCGTGAACACCTACGAAGGCACGCACGACATCCATGCCTTGATCCTGGGCCGCGCGCAGACCGGCCTGCAAGCCTTCACCGGCTAGGGCCGGCGCCTCTTGTCGGCTGGCGCGACGGTCGGCGGCCGGGCGGTGGTGCTGCTGCTGGCGACCTCGGTCGCCTGGGGGCTGTTCTGGCCGCCCACCAAGTTCATCTTCAGCGAGGTGCCGATCTTCAGCTTCCGCGCGCTGTGTGGCGTCGCTGGCGGCGCGGGCATGCTGGCGATCGGCTGGGCGGCCGGCCAGAGCCTTCGCGTTGGGCGCGGGGAATGGCTGCCGGTCGCCCTGTTGGGGCTGCTCAACACCGCCGGCTGGCTCTACTTCTCGGCGCTGGCCATCGTCGCGTTGGGCTCCGGCCGTGCGGTGCTGATCGCCTACACCATGCCGCTGTGGACCTTCCTTCTGAGCCTCGCCTTCCTGGGCGAGCGGCCCAGCGGGCGCCGCTGGCTGGGCCTCGTCCTGGGGCTCGCGGGCGTGCTGGTGCTGGTGGCGGAGGACACCCAGCGCCTGCTCGCGAACCCGCTCGGCGCCGCGGCCTCGCTGCTGGCGGCGTGGTCCTGGGCGGCGGGCGCGGTGTGGCTGAAGGCGCGTCGCTGGCAGGCCGCCGAGATGGCGCTGGTCGGCTGGCAACAGCTCTTGGGCGGCCTGCCGCTCGCCGCCATCGCGCTGGCCAGCGAATTGCCGTTGTTGCGTGCCACCTCGTTCGCGGTCGGTGCCGCCATCCTGTTCAACCTGGCGGCGGGCGTGGTGTTCGGCAGCTGGGCCTGGTTTCGGGTGGTGCGCATGCTGCCGGTGACGGTGGCCTCGCTGGGCGTGCTGCTGGTGCCGGTGATCGGCCTGCTGTCCTCCGCGGTCATCGTCGCCGAGCCGCTCGGCCCCTATGCCCTGTCGGCCTTGGCGCTGATCGTCCTGGGCGTCGGCGCCGTGCTGCCGCTGCGCTGGCCGCCGGCATGGCGCAAGCTGGCTCGGCCCTAGCACGGCTTGCTATCCTGCGGCCGGCACGGGCTGGGAGGGCAGGCGGATGAGCGGCGTTGTCGGCGTCTGGCGGCTGGTGAAGGCGAGCGCGACCGGCCCCAATGGCGAGGCCTTGCCGCCACCCTATGGCGGGCAGCCGACCGGCAGCCTGACCCTGACCGCCGAGGGGCGCATGCTGGCCGTCACCTGCGACGGCCGGCGGGACCTGCCGGCCGGCAGCGAGCGCGAATACAATTCCTACTGCGGCAACTACAGCTTCGACGGCAAGACCTTGATCACCAAGGTCGATGCCGCCGCCAACCAGGCCTGGATCGGCGGCGAGCAGGTGCGCGCCGTCACGCTTGAGGGCAAGCGCATGGTGCTGCGCCCGCCCTTGCGCCCCTATGGCAGCGTGACGCAACAGCGCGTCCTGACCTGGGAGCGGGTGGGTTGAGAGAGACGATTCGAAGGTTGCTTGGCCAACCTGATCTGGATGACTTGGCTATATGATCGTAGCCAAGATTTCGCAACTGAAGAACCAGCTCAGCGCCTACCTGCGGAAGGTGGCGGCGGGCGAAAGCGTGCTGATCCTCGACCGCGACCGGCCGGTGGCCCGCCTGGAACCGGTCGCCGGCGCGGCCGCTGACAAGCCTCTCGCAGGGCTGATCGCCTCGGGCGCCGTCCGCCGGCTGCCAGCGGGCTTCTGGTCGCAACCCTTGCCGAAGGCCGAAGCCAGCGTGGTGGAGGCACTACTGACCGAGCGCCGCGAAGGTCGATGAGGTTTTGGGACAGTTCGGCGCTCGTCCCGCCGCCCGTTGCGGAGCCCAGCAGCAAATCATTGATTGCGTTGGCAGAGGCAGAACCAGTCCTGGTCACATGGTGGGCCAGCATGGTGGAGTGCGCATCGGCGATTGCCCGCCGCGAGCGCGAGGGGCGGATGACCGTCGCCGGCGCGAATGTGTCCTTGCTCCGGCTGCAACAGTTGTCGGACAACTGGAATGAGGTCATGCCGAGCAACCGCCTGCGCCGGACGGCGTTGCGTCTGCTTGGCAGTCACCCGCTGCGGGCGGCCGACGCCCTGCAACTGGCGGCGAGCCTAACGGCGGGCGCCGACCAGGACCGCTACCCGGAATTCGTGACGCTCGACGACCGCCTTGCTCTGGCCGCGCGCCGCGAAGGCCTCACGGTCGTGCCTTGACGGTGGACAAGGCCCCTTACGTCGAATAGTCCGCGAAGGCCACCGTGCCGGCCCGCGCGCGGTGGTCGGTCCTGACATTGACCAGCGCCACCGCGCCGGCATCCACCCGCTTCTGCGCCCGTTCCAGCGCCGGGCGGATGTCTTCCGGCTTGTCCACATACTCGGCATGACAGCCAAGCGCCTCCGCCATCTTGTCGTAGCGGGTGTAGCCCAGGTTGCGGCCCGGCTTGACGCCTTGCGGGTCGCCGGTCCAGCCGCCGTTCAGGCTGATCACCACCAGCACCGGGATGTTGTGGCGAACGGCGGTGTCGAGTTCCATGGCGTTCAGGCCGAACGAGCCGTCGCCATGCACCACGATCACCTGCTTGTCGGGCTTGGCGACCTTGGCGCCCAGACCGAACGGCAGACCGACGCCCATCATGCCGAACGGCCCGGAATTCAAGCGGTGTCCAGGCGCGAAGGTGGGCATCGACTGCCGGCCGAAATTGAGGATCTCCTGCCCGTCCACCACCAGGATGGCATCGCGGCGCATGAAGTTCTTTACCTCCTCGCAAAGCCGCAAGGGATGGATCGGCGTTTCATCCAGCAACTTGTTGGCGCCCGGGGCGGCCCGCTTGCCGGCCTCGCCGTCGGCCAGCTTCTTGCGCCAGCCGGCGTAGGACTCGGGCTTCACCCGGCCGTCCAGGCCGTCCAGAAGCTGCCGCAGCACCATCTTGCAATCGCCGACGATGCCGATGTCCACCTTGCGCGGCGCGCTGGCGATCTCGTCGGCATCGATGTCGATGCGGGCGATGCTGGCTTGCGCGCCGAAGCGCGGCGGCGTGGCGTGGCCGATGACGTAGTTCATGCGGGTGCCCAGCACCAGGATCAGGTCGGCATCGCGAAAGGCGCTGGAGCGCATGGTCAGGAACGACAGCTCGTGGTCGTCCGGCAGCACGCCGCGCCCCTGCGGCGTGGTGTAGAACGGGATGCCCGCCTTCTCCACCAGTTCGCGCATCTCGTCCCAGGCCTGCGACCAGATGACGCCGCTGCCGGAAACGATGATCGGCTGCTTGGCCTTGGCCAGCGCGTCCAACAGCCGGTCGACCTGGCGGGGCTCGCCCATCGGCCGCGCGTTCAACAGGGGCCGGCCGGACAGGCTCCAATCCACCTGCTCCTCGGGTATCTTGGCGTAGAGAACGTCGCCCGGGAAATCGAGATAGACCGGCCCCGGCTTGCCGCCCATCGCTCGCTGGAACGCAACATTCACCTGTTCGGGGATGCGCTTCAGGTTGTGCACGCGGTCGGCCCACTTGGTCATGGGCTTCATGATCGCGACCTGGTCGATCTCCTGGAACACCTGGCGGCCGAACTGGCCGATCGGGCTGGAGCCGCCGATCGCGACCACGGGCGTGCAGTCGATCAGCGCGTTGGCCACGCCGGTGGTCAGGTTGATCACGCCCGGCCCGCTCGCCGCCATGCATACCGACGGCTTCTGCAGCAGCCGGCTATAGGCCTGCGCCATAAGCGCGGCCGACTGCTCGTGCCGCACGTCGAGCGGCCGGATGCCCTCCTTGATGCACGAGGTCTCGGCCAGCAGCATCGGCCCGCCCATCAGGAAGAACAGCACCTCGGTGCCTTCCCTTTTCAATGAGCGCGCCAGGACTTCCGAGCCGGTCAGTTCCGCCATAGCTTTCCCCCAAGAGATCGTTCAGATCACGCCGTCCTGTTTCAACCGTTCGACGGCCCGTGCATCGAGACCCAGCCACTCGCCCAGCACAGCCGCGCTGTGCTCGCCCAGCAGCGGCGAGGTGGCGAGCGCTGGCGGCGCGCCGTCGTGGCGCACTGGCCAGGCCGGCATCTTGAAGGCCCCGCGCGTCGGGTGCCGCATCACCTGCATGATGCCGCGCCGTTCGAAATCCGGCTCGTTCTGCAATTCCATGGTATCGAGCACGGCCCCGGCCGGAATGCCGGCGGCGCCCAGCACGCGCATCGCCTCGTGCTTGTCCCGGGCGCGTGTCCAGGCCGCGACCATCGCGTCGACCTCGGCTTCGCGCTCGGCCCGCGCGGCACCGGTCGCATACCGCGGATCGCCGATCAGTTCCGGCCGGCCGATCACCTGCAACAGGCGCTGCCAGTGCACCGGGTTGGCGCGGCTGGTGTAGACATAAACGTAGTCGTTGGGGCCGCCCGGCTTGCAGGGATAGACACCGCAGGGCGGGTTGCCGGGCGACAGGATCTTGTCGGCGGCGCGGGGGGCCGGCTTGCCGCTGACCGCCTGCGCCGCGAACGCGAAGCGGATGTAGTGCAGCATCGCGTCCTGCATGGCGAGTTCCAGGCGCTGGCCCTGGCCGCTGGTCTTGCGCTGGTAGAGCGCGCCCAGCAGGCTGATCGCCAGCAGCATGCCGGTGCCGGTGTCGCCTAGCGTCGGGCCGGGCTTGGCGGGCGGCCGGTCCGGCTCGCCGGTGATGCTCATCGTGCCGCCGCAGGCCTGCGCGATCATGTCGAAGGCCAAGTTGTCCTGGTAGGGGCTGCCGCCGCCGAAGCCCTTGACCTGGGCGTAGACGATGGCCGGATTGATCGCCCGGATCGCCTCATAGCCAAGGCCCAGCCGTTCGACCGCACCGGGCGCGAAGTTCTCGATGAAAACATCCGCCCGGCGCGCCAGGTCCTTGACCAGGGCGATGCCGGCCGGCGCCTTCAGATCGACCGTCAGCGACTTCTTGTTGGCGTTGAACAACAGGAAGTACCAGGAATCCTGGCCGGGCCCGCCGCCGATCGAGGCGCGGCCCGGATCACCGCCCTTTGGGTTTTCCACCTTCACCACTTCGGCGCCGAGCCAAGCCAGCGCTTCCGTGCAAGACGGTCCCGCCTCGAACTGCGTCAGATCAAGTACGCGAACGCCGGCGAGACAGCCGGCGGCACCGTTGGCCGACATCGAACGCTTCCCCTTGCGCTAGCGCGCCCAAGGAAAGCGTGGCACGCGGCGGCCCTCGCCGCCAGGGGTGCGACCGGAATGCTGCTCAGCCGCCGAAGCGGACCTGCGCGCTCCAGAAGCCCTCGAGCGCGCGCAAGGCGCCGTTGACTTTCTGCAACTCGTCCGCGGCCATGCCAGAGACCGTGAACAGGGCCTGCACGTGCCAGTCGAACAGGCCGCTGATCTGCCGGCGCAGATCCAGGCCTTTCTCCGACAGCCGGATGCGCACCGCCCAGCGGTCGTGCGTCGAGCGTTCCTGATGCAGGTAGCCGAACTCGACCAGTTTCTTGACGTTGTAGGAAACGTTCGAGCCCAGATAGTAGCCGCGATTGCTCAACTCGCCGACCGTCAGTTCGTCTTCGCCGATGTTGTAGAGGATCAGTGTCTGCACGTTGTTGACGTCGCTGCGGCCCAACCGGTCGAGCTCGGCCTTCAACACGTCCAACAGCCGGCGGTGCAGCCGCTCGATCAAGAGCAGCACCTCCAGATAGGTGGCCTTTTCGGCCGTGGCGACGGGGCCGATCTGATTCATGGTCGCGGGCGTCCTTACGCGATAACTCCGGACAACGACGCACCGGCCCAGCCAACCGGCCGCGCCCCAGTATCGCCGCGCAGGAGTTAACGGCTGGTGCCGCGAAGGGCGTTTATCACCCCGCTGAAATCCTTGTGGCCGAAGCCGGCGCCGTCATAGAGCGCGTAGATCTGCTCGGCCAAGGCGCCGATCGGCGCGGCGGCGCCCACGGCCTGCGCCGCTTCCTGCGCCAAATGCAGATCCTTCAGCATCATCGCCGTCGTGAACCCGGCCTGGTAGTCGCGGTTGGCCGGCGAGTTCGGCACCGGCCCGGGCACCGGACAATAGCTGGTGATCGACCAGCACTGGCCGGAGGACTTGGCGGCGATGTCGAACAGCTTCTGCTTGTCGAGGCCGAGCTTCTCGGCCAGCACGAAGGCTTCCGCGACCACCAGCATGGAAGCCCCCAGGATCATGTTATTGCAGATCTTGGCGGCCTGCCCGGCGCCGACGGCACCGGCATGCACGATGGTCTTGCCCATGGCTTCCAGGATGGGCTTCGCCCGCTGGAAAGCCACCTCGCTGCCGCCGCACATGAAAGTCAGCGTGCCCGCCGCCGCCCCGCCGGTGCCGCCGGAAACCGGCGCGTCCAGCACCTCGAAGCCGGCCCTGGCCCCGGCTTCCGCCACCGCCCGGGCGTTGGCCACGTCGATGGTCGAGCTGTCGATGAACAACGTGCCCGGCGCGGCGGCGGCCAGGATGCCGTCCCCGCCGGTGAACACCGCGCGCACATGTTGCCCGGCCGGCAGCATGGTGAGGACCGCATCGACCCCGCGCGCCGCCTCCGCCGCCGACTTGGCGCCGGTCGCCCCGGCCGCGGTCACCGCGCTCAGCGCCTGGCCCGAAAGGTCGAAGGCCTTTACCTGGTGTCCCGCCTTCAACAGGTTGCGCGCCATCGGGCCGCCCATGTTGCCAACGCCGATGAAACCGATGCGTGCCATTGCTGCTGTCCCTCACTCCGCGGGTTGTTCGGGAAAGGTCAGATCGCCGCCCGGCGGCGGAACCTCGAAATGGCGCGCCACCACTTCCGGCCCGACCTCCGACAGACTGGCGGGATGCCAGCGGGGCGCGTTGTCCTTGTCGATCACCGTGGCCCGCACGCCCTCGTAGAAATCGTGGCCGACCGTGCAGGCGGCGGCCATGCGGTATTCCATGCGCATGCAGCCCTGGAAGTCCAACCGCGCGCCCTCGCGGATTTGCCGGTGGGTGATCTTCAGCGAGGTGGGCGACCTGGCCCGCAGCGTCTTCGCCGTCGCCTGGGCCCACTCGCCGCCCATGCCGTCGAGCGCGGCCAGGATGGCCTCCACGCTGTCCTTGTCGAAGGACTGCGCGATGACCGCGCGATGCGGCGCCAGCGGCGCCGGCCCCGGATCCGCGGCAAAGGGTCGCAGCAGTGCGTCCACCTTGGCGCGCGCGTTGCCGCCCAGATCCGCCGCGGCCAGTGCCGCCAGCAAGGTCGGCCGCCGCTCGCCCGGCACGTGGAAATCGCAGACCCCGGCGGCCACCGCATCGGCGGCCTTGAGCCGCGTGCCGGTCAACGCCAGGAACATGCCCAGCGCGTCGGGCAGGCGCGAGAGGAAGTAGCTGCCGCCCACATCCGGGAACAGGCCGATGCCGGTCTCCGGCATGGCGAACAGCGTGCGCTCGCCGGCGACCCGGAAACCGCCATGCACCGACAAGCCGACGCCGCCGCCCATGACGATGCCGTCCATCAGCGCGACATAGGGCTTGGGAAAGCGATGAATGCGCGCGTTCAGGCGGTATTCGTGCCGGTAGAAGTCGTAAGGGTAGCGCTCGCCGGCGCGGCCGGCCTCGAACAGCCGGCGTACGTCGCCGCCGGCGCAGAAGGCGCGCTCGCCCGCCCCCTGGATCAACACCGCCTTGACCTTGGGATCGGCTTCCCAGGCATGCAACTGCCGGTCGAGGGCGATGGCCATGTCCAAGGTCAGGGCGTTCAGCGCCGCCGGGCGGTTGAGCGTGACCTGGCCCAGTTCTCCCCGCCGTTCGAACAGGATGTCGGTCTGCTCGCTCATGGGCTCAGCAACTGCCGGGCGATGATCACGCGCATGATCTCGTTGGTGCCTTCCAGGATCTGGTGCACGCGCACATCGCGCAGGAAGCGCTCGATCGGGTGGTCGCGCAGGTAGCCGTAGCCGCCGAACAACTGCAGTGCGCCGTTGACGATGTTGAAGCCGGCATCGGTGGCCAGCCGCTTGGCCATGGCGGCGGTCAGCGTCGCATCGGCTGCCTTGCGGTCGACCTTCTGCGCTGCCTGGCGCAGCAGCAGGCGCGCCGCGGCCAGTTCGGTCGCCATGTCGGCCAGCTTGAACTGCAAGGCCTGAAAGCTGGCCAGCGGCTGTCCGAACTGCCGGCGCACCTTCAGATGCTCGGTCGCCGCCGCAAGGCAGGCATCGGCCGCGCCGAGCGAGCACGCGCCGATGTTGAGCCGGCCGCCGTCCAGACCCTGCATGGCGATGCGGAAGCCCTCGCCCTCCTCGCCAAGGCGATTGGCCACCGGCACCCGGCAGTCCTCGAGGATCACCATGGCGGTCGGCTGCGAATGCCAGCCGAGTTTCTTTTCCCGCTTGCCGAACGACAGGCCCGGCGTGCCGTTCTCCACCGCCAGGCACGAGATGCCGTGCGCCCCGTCGGCGCCGGTGCGCACCATGACGACATAGACGTCCGAGGTGGAGCCGCCCGAAATGAAGGCCTTGATGCCGTTGACGACGTAGTGCTGGCCGTCGCGCCGCGCGCGGGTGGCAAGCCCGGCCGCGTCGGAGCCGGCGCCCGGCTCGGTCAGGCAGTAGCTGGCGAAATGCCGCATGCTGCAGAGCGGCGGCAGGAAGCGCTGGCGCTGCGCTTCGTTGCCATAGCGGTCGATCATCCAGGCCGCCATGTTGTGGATCGACAGATAGGCGGCGGTCGAGGTGCAGCCGCCCGCCAAGGCCTCGAAGATCAGCGTGGCGTCGAGCCGCGACAGGCCGCTGCCGCCCACGTCCTCGGCGACGTAGATACCACCAAAGCCCAGCGCCGCCGCCTGCCGCAAGGCATCGACCGGAAACACTTCATCTTCGTCCCATCGCGCGGCCTCGGGCGCCAGCTCGGCAGCGGCGAATTGCCGGGCGGTTTCCTGGATCGCCCGCTGTTCCTCGCTCAGCTCGAATTCCATGAGGTCCCGTGCCGGTTGGGCGCCCCGCGTGATAGGCAAGGCCCGTCGGCCTGTCAACGCAACGGACGTTCCGGTCCGTCCGCTGGCGCACTAAGATGGCCGCCGACTTGAGGGAGAATGGTCGATGGTCGAACGGTTGCGCCGGCCGCCGGCGGCGCCGGCGGAAGCGCCGGTGAGCGACAACGGCGAGCGCGTGCATGGGCAATTCCCGCGCGTGCGCCTCAGGCGCAACCGCCGGGATGCCTGGACGCGGCGGCTTGTGGCCGAGCATCGGCTCGGCGTCGACGACCTGATATGGCCGCTCTTCGTGCACGAAGGCGGCGGCCCGGTGCCAGTGGCTTCGATGCCCGGCGTCGAGCGGCTGTCGCTCGCACTCGCGGTCGAGGCGGCGCGCGAGGCAGCCGACCTGGGCATTCCGCTTCTCGCCATCTTCCCGCAGATCGAGCAGGCGCTGAAGCGCCCGGACGGCAGCGAGGCGATCGCGCCCAACAATCTCGTCTGCCGCGCCGTCGCCGCCATCAAGCGGGCGGTGCCGGGCATCGGCGTGCTCTGCGACGTGGCGCTCGACCCGTTCACCGACCACGGCCATGACGGCGTCATCCGCCAGGGCTATGTGGCGAACGACGAGACGGTGGCCATCCTCTGCCGGCAGGCGGTGCTGCAAGCGGAAGCCGGCTGCGACGTGATCGCGCCGTCGGACATGATGGACGGCCGGGTCGGGCGGGTGCGCGACGCGCTGGACGCCGCCGGATTCGAGGCGGTGCGCATCATGTCCTACGCGGCCAAGTATGCTTCCGCCTTCTTTGGCCCGTTCCGCGACGCCATCGGTTCCAAGACGAATCTGGGCCTGGCCGACAAGAAGACCTACCAGATGGACCCGGCGAACAGCGACGAGGCCTTGCGCGAGGTGGCGCTCGACCTCGCCGAGGGTGCCGACATGGTGATGGTCAAGCCGGGCATGCCCTATCTCGATATCGTGGCGCGCGTGAAGCAGCGCTTCGCCATGCCCACCTTCGCCTACCAGGTGAGCGGCGAATACGCCATGATGAAGGGCGCGGCGTTGAACGGCTGGTTGGATCACGACCGCGTGGTGCTGGAGACCCTGCTGGCCTTCAAGCGCGCCGGCGCCGACGGCGTGCTCACCTACTTCGCCCGCGACGCGGCGAAATTGTTGGCCAAGGGCTAGCGCGCCGCCGCCAGTTCGCCGAACGGCGCGTCCGCCAGCTCGACGAAGGTGTCCACCGCGAAGCCATTGAACCGGCTCATCAGCGCGACGGAATAGGCCCCCATCTGGCCGATCTCGATCCAGTCGCCTTCGCGCGCGTCAGCGGGCAAGCGGAATGGCCGCGGCAGCACGTCCAGGGAATCGCAGGTCGGGCCGAACAGCCGGAACTCGCGCAATTCGCGCTGCGGCTGCCCGTCCAGACGCAGCAGGCGGGCCGGCGGATTGAGGCTGGGGGTGTAGGCAAGATCGGCGAGGCAGCCGTAGATGCCGTCGTTCACGTAGAGGCCGCCCGGCTTGGCAAGCTGCACTTGCAGGACGAGCGAGCAGCCATCGGCCACCAGCGCCCGGCCGGGCTCGCCCAGGACGACGCAGCCGGGGGCCAGGTCCGGCCGCCAAAGGCCGCTGCGAATCGCGCCGAAATAGTCCGCCAGCGGCGGCGCGCCGCTGCCGGGATAGTGCGCCGGAAAGCCGCCGCCGACATCGAAGACTTGCGGCTTGACGCCGGCGTCGTCGACGATGGTCTCGGCCAGCCGCAGGGCCAGGTCGTAGGCCTGCGGGTGCGGACATTGCGAGCCGACATGGAAGGCAAGACCCGGCCGCTAGCCGCGGCGCGCCACCTCGGCCAGCAGCAGCGCCGCGTCCCGGGCGGGGGCGCCGAACTTGGCCGACAGATCGAAGGCGGCAAGCCCCGCGGCCGTGGCAAAGCGCACCAGCACGGCTGCGTCCTGCCCCGGCAACGTGCGGGTGAGCTTGTCCAGTTCGCCGCGATCGTCGATGACGAAATGCCGGACGCCGAACACCTCGTAGGCATTGCGGATGGCCGCGGCCCTCTTCACCGGGTGATGGAAATAGGCGGTTGCGTCGGCAAAGTTCTCGGCCGCTAGCGCGATCTCGGGCAGCGAGGCGGCATCGAAATGTCGGATGCCGGCGACGTGCAGCGCCTGCAACACCGCCGGCAGGGGGTTGCATTTCACGGCATAGAGCACGGTGCCGGGGAAGTCGGCGAGGAACTGCCGCGCCCGTTCGCGCAGCACCGCCGGCTGCACGCAGAGGACCGGGTAGCTGGGCCGCAGGTGCGCCAGCATCGCTTCGACGTTGGCATGGCGCGCGAGCCGCTGCCGCATGTCCGACCCCCCACCCCGTCCGTCCCGCCGGCGGCCGCCTTCGCGACGCTCGTTCAAGCTCCCTTCACGCTTCGCGCCAACCCCGCCTTTACCCGGTCGCCGGCAAGATGGCCCCCTGATCCTAACCCGCATTCGCCGGATGACATCGTATTGTGATGCAATTTCTTAGAGATTCAGATATAAGAATCAATAAGTTAATCTGGATTGAACGAGGCTATTTTGCAGAACCCAACGGGTGAATCAGGTGATGGTCCGCTCCGGCTCAATTTCGACCGCCGCGTGAAGCTGGAG